>CAZVTK010000005.1:0-91417 GCA_964629765.1 uncultured Mesorhizobium sp. | reverse complement strand
CTTCGGCGACGAAATCGGGGTTCTTCACCGCAGCCGTGTTGATCGACACCTTGTCGGCGCCGGCCAGCAGCAGCTTCCTGATGTCGCCCACCTGCCGCACGCCGCCGCCGACGGTCAGCGGCATGAAGCACCGCTCGGCGGTGCGGGCGACCACGTCGAAGATGGTCTCGCGATTGTCGGACGAGGCGGTGATGTCGAGGAAGCAGAGCTCGTCGGCGCCAGCAGCGTCATAGGCTTTCGCCGCCTCGACCGGATCGCCGGCATCGACGAGATCGACGAAGTTGACGCCCTTGACGACGCGGCCGTCCTTCACGTCGAGGCAGGGGATGACGCGGTATTTGAGGGTCATCGGACGGCCGCCTTTCCAGCGTGCGCGTCCTCGCCGCTTCGCGGCTGCGGGCGACGCGGGCCGTCCCTGACGTCGAGGCAAAGGATGATGCGGTATTTCAGCATTCAGTTCGGCTTTTCCTGCGGCACGACGCCGGCATAGAGGCGGGCGAGGTCGAGCGTCACGCCGAGGCCGCCCAAATCGATCGGACCAT
This sequence comes from uncultured Mesorhizobium sp., assembly GCA_964629765.1. Lineage (GTDB taxonomy): Bacteria > Pseudomonadota > Alphaproteobacteria > Rhizobiales > Rhizobiaceae > RCIO01. The sequence continues at coordinate 90,875 of CAZVTK010000005.1, read as the reverse complement.
CAGCCGGAGTGAAAGTCTGCGGCTTTTCCCAGGAACCGCCGTCGCCGCGCGACCACAGCCAGATGCGGGCCTCGTCCTGCGACAGGACGATGTAGTGGCGCAGCGAGGCGATACCGAGATAGTCGGCGGCCTTCTGGCCGAAATCGTCGGTTATGGAAGACGCGGAAAGAACCTCCGCGACCAGGAGCGGCTCGCTCGTCGAAAGCGCCTTGCCGTCTGCGTCATGATGCTCGACGAGTACGTCGGGATAACGCACGCCGTCCGGCGTGCGGACGCCGAAATCCGCCGATCCGATGTTGAAGTCGTCGGTGCCGAGGGCGAGCATCAACTGATGCGTCAGCGCATTCGCGACACGCCAGTGGTTTCTCGTCACATTGATCATCATCTCGACCACCTTGCCGCGCACGAACTCCCGCTTGCCCTCGCGCCCCTCGTTCCAGCGCAGGAATTCGTCGGCCGTGGTCGGATATCTGGCCTGGATGTTCATGGCCGCAGCATAGCACGCGGGCGGCGCATCAAAAACTCCCCGACGCCCCGTATTGCCCCGCGCCGCCGAGCAGCCTCAGCGCCTCGGCCGGGTCGATGCGGCCGTCATAGAGCGCGCGGCCGGAGATGGCGCCTTCGAGGATCCGTGCATCAAGCATGGTCATGCGCCTGATGTCGTCCAGCGAGGCCAGCCCGCCCGAGGCGATGACGGGAATCGACACCTGCCGCGCCAGCGCGATGGTGCCGTCCCAGTTGATGCCGGCGAGCACGCCGTCGCGGTCGATGTCGGTGTAGACGATCGCCGCCACGCCCGCGTCCTCGAAGCGCTTCGCCAGCTCGGCCGCGGTCAGCTCCGAGGTCTCGGCCCAGCCTTCCACCGCCACCTTGCCGCCGCGCGCGTCGATGCCGACAGCGACCTTGCCCGGAAACAGGCGGCAGGCCTCGCGCACCAGATCGGGCTCGCGCACCGCGACCGTGCCGAGGATGACGCGCGCCAGCCCGCGGTCGAGCCAGTCCTCGATCTGCGGCAAGGTGCGGATGCCGCCGCCGAGCTGCACGGGGTTCCTCGTCGCCTTGAGGATGGCGCCGACCGCGGCCGCATTGACGGTCCTGCCGGCAAAGGCGCCGTTCAAATCGACCACATGCAGCCAGCGGAACCCCTGCGCCTCGAAGGCGCGGGCCTGCGCGGCCGGGTCGGGGTTGTAGACGGTGGCGGAATCCATCTCGCCCAGCTTGAGGCGGACGCACTGGCCGTCCTTCAGGTCGATGGCGGGGAAGAGGATCATTCCGCCACACCCTCCACGACGGCGAAATGCGCGGTCGAACCGGCTTCGCGCAGCTTCAGCGCCGCCCGATAGTCGGGCGAATGGTAGCAGTCGAGCGCAGCCTGATAGGATTCGAACTCGACGATGACCAGGCGGGACGCATCCGTCCCCTCGAAGACGCGGCCGCGGCCGCGGCCGCCCCTCGCCAGGAAGCGGGCGCGGTGACGCTCGAAGATCGGCCCGAGCGCGGCGGCGTAGAGCGCAAACCGCTCCTGGTCCGTCACATCGACCATGGCGATCCAGTATCCCTTGCTCATGCCCGGCCCCGTGACCCTTCTCCGTCTAAGGCTTCCAACGCAGGAAATTGCCGATCAAGGCGAGGCCCAGCGCCTGGCTCTTTTCCGGGTGGAACTGCGTGCCGACGAGATTGTCGCGGCCGACGGCGGCGGTGACCGTGCCGCCATAGTCGGCAACGGCCAGCACCTCGTCGGCCCGCTTCGCCGCCAGATGATAGGAATGGACGAAATAGGCGTGCAGCCCGTCCGGCCCTGTCGGGATGCCGGCGAAGATAGGGTGGTCGCGCAGCACCCGCAGCGTGTTCCAGCCGATCTGCGGGATTTTCAGCGCCGGGTCGGCCGGCGCGATCTCGACCACGTCGCCCTCGATCCAGCCGAACCCGTGCGTGACGGTCTTTTCCAGCCCGCGCGAGGACATGAGCTGCATGCCGACGCAGATGCCGAGAAAGGGCCGGCCGGCGGCCACGACCTCCTCGACGGCCGTCCACATGCCCGGCACGGCGCGCAGGCCCGCGGCGCAGTCGGCATAGGCGCCGACGCCCGGCAGCACGATGCGGTCGGCGGTGCGGACCCGCCCGGCGTCGGCCGTCAGGTCGATCCGCGCCGCGATGCCGGCCTCGCGCGCGGCGCGCTCGAAGGCCTTCGTCGCCGAGCGCAGATTGCCCGAGCCGTAGTCGATGATGGCTACCCGCATATGGTTCGGGCGCATCAGCGTTTATCCGGGTAGGCGAACAGGCCGAGCGCCGGGCCGGCCGTCGCCGGACCCGTATAGCGCATCGGCAGCGAGGGCTGGGGATCGAGATCGGCGTCGAGATGGCCGGCTTCAGCCAGATAGCGCGTCAGCGCCTCGCGCGAATCGCCGGCCTCGACGGGGCCCCATTCGTCCCAGCCGCGCCGGACGAGGCCGCGCTGGCGCAAGGTCGAGGCTTCGAGCCCGGCGAACAGGTTGAGCGGCAGCGCCATCAGCCCGGCCATGTCGCCCAGGCCGAGCAGCCAGCCCAGCCCAACCAGCGCGAGCGCCAGCACCACATAGGCGGCGGCCTCGACCCACAGCCGGTGCCAGAGCAGCCAGAGCAGCGGAAACAGGAAGGCCAGCAGCGAGAAGCCGTCGCGGATCATTTCCGCGTCGCGCCCGTCGCCGTCGCGCTTTTCCATCGCCATGAAGGTCGCCATCGGCGTCGCCCCTTCCGCTACCCGTTAAGCGTGCCCTTGGTGGAGGGAATGGCGTCGGCCTGGCGCGGATCGATCCCGCAGGCCGCGCGCAGGACCCGCGCCACCGCCTTGAAGCAGGTCTCGGCGACGTGGTGGCTGTTGGCGCCGTAATGGTTGGTCACATGCAGCGTGATGCCGGCATGCTGCGACAGCGCCTGGAAGAACTCGCGGAACAGCTCCGTGTCGAAGGTGCCGATCTTCTGCGACGGGAACTCGACCTTCCAGATGAGGTACGGCCGGCCGGACACGTCGACCGCCGCGCGGGTCAGCGTCTCGTCCATGGCAAGGTCGAGCGAGGCATAGCGCACGATGCCGCGGCGCTCTCCAAGGGCCTTCGCCAGCGCCTGGCCGATGACGATGCCGGTATCCTCGACGGTGTGATGATCGTCGATGTGGAGGTCGCCCTTCGCCTTCACCTCCATGTCGATCAGCGAATGGCGCGAGAGCTGCTCCAGCATGTGGTCGAAGAAGCCGATACCGGTCGCCACGTCGAAACGGCCGGTGCCGTCGACATCAAGGGCGACGGCGATGCTCGTCTCCCTGGTGCTGCGCTCGACGCTGGCACTTCTCGAAACCGCGGGGCGGGAAGCCATGGACGGACCCTTTTCCAATGCGCCGGCTCCATACCAGCGTTGCAGTGCAATATCCAGAAGGGGGCAATATCCGGAAGCAGGGCAATTTGCATTCGCGCGCCGGCCACATACATAACCGGCCTGATGCGGAATGGCGGTCGCTGCGGGGCCGCCGATCGGAGATCATATGAGCGACAACATGACCATGCACGCCACGACCATCGTGACCGTGCGCAAGGGCGGCAAGGTAGTGATCGCGGGCGACGGACAGGTCAGCCTCGGCAACACCGTGATGAAGGGCAATGCCAGGAAGGTGCGCCGCCTCGGCAAGGGCAACGTCATCGCCGGCTTCGCGGGCGCGACCGCCGACGCCTTCACCCTGCTCGAGCGGCTGGAGGCAAAACTCGAGCAATATCCCGACCAGTTGACGCGCGCGGCCGTCGAGCTCGCCAAGGACTGGCGCACCGACCGCTATCTGCGCCGGCTGGAGGCGATGATGCTGGTGGCCGACAAGTCGGTGACGCTGGCGCTGACCGGCACCGGCGACGTGCTGGAGCCGGAGCAGGGCATCATGGCCATCGGCTCGGGCGGCAACTATGCGCTGGCCGCCGCGCGGGCGCTGGCCGACAGCGACAAGAGCGCCGAGGAGATCGCCCGCAAGGCCATGCAGATCGCCGCCGACATCTGCATCTACACCAATTCCAACGTGGTGGTGGAAAGCCTCGATGCCGAATAGACGGGCCGACGGGGCAGCCCGGCGCTACGATTTCCGCGCGGTCGAGGACGACGATCTGCCGATGCTGGCGCAGTGGCTGGCGCAGCCCCACAACGCGCAATGGTGGGGCGACGACCCGGACCAGAACGTCGACGAGATCCGCGAGGCGATGGAGAGCATCGAGACCGAGCCGCTGATCGTCGAGCTGGACGGCGAGCCGATCGCCTATCTCCAGAGCTACGACCCGCATCTGGAGGACGGCCATCCCTACCGGGACCAGCCCTTCGGCACGATCGGGCTCGACATCTCGATGGGTCCGGCCGAGCTGCTCGGCAAGGGACACGGCTCGGCCATCGTCGCCGAGTTCACCGAAATGCTGTTCGGCGAGGGCGTGCCGCGGGTGATCATCGATCCCGACCCGGTCAACGCCCGCGCCATCCGCGCCTATGAGAAGGCGGGCTTTGCCGCCCTCGACGAGAGACATTCAATCTACGGTTCCGTTCTGCTCATGAGCCGGGACGCGCCCCAAGAGGCAGACCAATGACCAATATTTCCCCCCGCGAGATCGTTTCCGAGCTCGACCGCTACATCATCGGCCAGAAGGACGCCAAGCGCGCCGTGGCCATCGCCCTGCGCAACCGCTGGCGGCGCCAGCAGCTCGAAGGCCAGATGCGCGAGGAGGTGATGCCGAAGAACATCCTGATGATCGGCCCCACCGGCGTCGGCAAGACCGAGATCAGCCGCCGCCTCGCCCGGCTCGCCGGCGCGCCCTTCATCAAGGTCGAGGCGACCAAGTTCACCGAGGTCGGCTATGTCGGCCGCGACGTCGAGCAGATCGTACGCGACCTGGTGGAGACGGCCATCGCGCTCACCCGCGAGAAGATGCGCGAGGACGTGAAGGCGCGCGCCCATCTCAACGCCGAGGAGCGCGTGCTGGAGGCGCTGGTCGGCAAGACGGCGAGCCCCGCCACGCGCGAAAGCTTCCGCCGGAAGCTGCGCAACAACGAGCTGGACGGGAGCGAGATCGAGATCGAGGTGGCCGACACCGGCTCGGGCGGCATGCCGGGCTTCGACATACCCGGCATGCCGGGCGCCAATGTCGGCATGATCAACATCGGCGACATGATGGCCAAGGCCATGGGCCAGAAGCGCACCAAGACGCGCAAGACCACCGTCAAGGACAGCTACGATTTGCTCGTCAACGACGAGAGCGACAAGCTGCTCGACCAGGACGAGGTGGTGCGCCGGGCGATGGAATCGGCCGAGAACGACGGCATCGTCTTCCTCGACGAGATCGACAAGATCGCCGCGCGCTCGGATATTTCGGGCGGGCCGTCGCGCGAGGGCGTGCAGCGAGACCTGCTGCCGCTGGTGGAGGGCACCACCGTCGCGACCAAATACGGACCGATCAAGACCGATCACATTCTGTTCATCGCGTCCGGCGCGTTCCACGTGTCCAAGCCGTCCGACCTGCTGCCCGAGCTTCAGGGCCGGCTGCCGATCCGCGTCGAGCTGCGCGCGCTGGAAAAGGAGGATTTCCGCCGTATCCTGACCGAGACGGAGGCGAGCCTCATCAAGCAGTATGTCGCGCTGATGAAGACCGAGGGCGTGGAGCTGGTCTTCACCGACGACGCCATCGACGAACTGGCGGGAATCGCGGTCGATCTCAATGCCTCGATCGAGAATATCGGCGCGCGGCGCTTGCAGACGGTGATGGAGCGCGTACTGGACGACATCTCGTACGACGCGCCGGACAGGAGTGGCACAAACGTCACGATCGACGCCCAATATGTGAAGGACCACGTCGCCGAGATCGCGCGGAACACAGATTTGTCGCGATTCATCCTTTAGGCACAAGGCTTCGCCGGGGTACAACTCTGCGGCGATTCGTGGTTGCGATTTCCGGTTGGCTCGGCGCGTAATGCGTGGCATGAGCCGACATGACGGAACGGCAAGCGGCGGGGTCCGTGTCTTGAGGCGAATTCTGGCGGGACTGGCGGCGGGGGCTATGCTGGCGGCCGGGCTGGCGGCCGGCGCGCCGGCTTTCGCCCAGACCGTCGTGCCGCCCGGCAACCGCAACGCCGAGCAGCCGGCCGTGCCCTCGGGCTCGGCCAGCCGCACGCGGGCCAACCGCACCACCTACGACGCGAAATACCGCCGCGTGCTCGACCTGTTGCGCCGCGACGACGCGCTGCGCGGCAAGATCGCCAGCGTGTCGCGCCAGTACGGCATCGATCCGATCCACATGGTCGGCGCCATCGTCGGCGAGCACACCTACAATGTCGACGCCTACGACCGGCTCCAGACCTATTACGTCAAGGCCATCTCCTACCTGACCAGCGCGCTGGAGTTCGGCTACGGCGGCGAGTCGATCGGCAAGTTCGTCTCCCGCTCCCAGTTCGACGGCTGCGCGCAGTCCGACAGCTACGATCTGTGGGCCTGCCGCGAGCGGGTGTGGAACGCGCAGTTCCGCGGCAAGCGCGTGGACGGCGCCCGCTTTCCCGACAACCGCTTCGGCGCGGTGTTCTTCCAGCCCTTCTATGCCGGCCAGACCTTCGGCATCGGCCAGGTCAACCCGCTCACCGCCCTGCAGATGAGCGACCTCGTGCATCGCGTCTCCGGCCTGCCCAAGCTCGACGCGGGCGACGCCAACGCCGTCTACCAGGCGATCATGGACCCGGACCGCACGCTGAACTATGTCGCGGCGACGCTGAAGACCTCCATCGACGCCTATCGCAGCATCGCCGGCTTCGACATCTCCAAGAATCCCGGCATCACGGCCACGCTCTACAATCTGGGCTCGCCCGAGGAGCGGGCGCGGGCGCTGAAGGCGGAGAACGACAAGCGCCGCAAGAACGGCCTGCCGGCGCGGCTGCCGCAGGAAAACTACTATGGCTGGCTGGTGAACGACCGCATCGCCGAGCTCAGCTCCCTGTTCTGACAGGGGTTCCGGGCGCATCGGGGCGGGCCGCCATCTCGTCCAGCAGCCTCGTCAGTCTTTCCAGGTCGTCCTCCGACAGGGATCCGATCTCGCCGGCCAGCCTGTTGGCGAGCCGCGTCGCCCGCGGCGACAGGCCGGCCGTATCGATGACGATCCGCGGGTCGGACAGGCCGGCCAGCCGGCCGAGTTCGTCGGCCTCGTCCCAGATCACGTTGAAGTAGCCGATGATCTTCTGCACCATCGCCCAGCTCGGGCGGCCGCGATGGCCGTGCTCGAAGGCCGACAGGTAGGCGGGCGTGACGCCCAGCGCCCTCGCCATGTCGCGCTGGCTGACGCCACGCTCGCGGCGCAGCTCGCGGATGCGCAGGCCGAGGGGGGTCATGGGGGCGGGATCACGGCGCGCCGGCCTTGCGCAGGCGCACATAGAGCGCGCCTTCGCCGCCATGGTGCTGCGCCGCCGTGGCCCATGCGCCGACGATGCCGCGAAACGGCGCGGTGGCGAACCAGTCCGGCACGGCCTTGCGCAGAATGCCGTCTCCACCCTTCGAGCGGCCCTTGCCGGTGATGACCAGCACATGGCGCTGGCCGCCGGCATAAACACGATGGAGGAAGGCGAGCAGCGTGCCGTGGGCGTCGGCCTGGGTCATGCCGTGCAGGTCGATGCGCGCGTCGATGCCGAGATGGCCCTTCGCGATCCTGCCATGGGTCGGCCGGTCGAGGGACGGGCGCGGAGCGGGAGCCGGGACGGGCGGCACATAGGGCGGCAGGAACGGCTTGAACGGTTCTTCCGGGGTTTTGCGCGGCGGCGCCCCGGCAGCGGCGGCGAGCGCGCCCGCCGACACATCCTGCTGCGGCGGCTGCGGATCGCCCGATATCGCCTCCGGCATCGCCATGCCCGGGCGCGGCTTCACCGTACGCGCAACGCGATGCCAGAGGATCTTCTCCTCGTCGGTGAGGCCACGCCGCCCATGTTTCACGTGAATCGCTCCGCGATCCCCGCCGGCACGAGCATGAAGAAGCGGGCCGGATGTTTTATCCCCCCGGCGATCTCGCCGGCCGCGTCGCCGGACCCGGCGAAAAGATCGCCGCGCGCCGGGCCGACGATGGCCGAGCCGGTGTCCTGCGCGATCATCAGCCGGCGGAAACCGGCGCCGCCGAATGCCGTCAGCGTCGGCGCATCGATGTAGAAGGGCGTGCCGAACGTGTGCAGCAGGCGGTCCACGGCCAGCGAGCGGCCCGGGGTCAGCGGCACCTTCGCCGCCGCCACGGGACCGAGCGCCGGATCGTCCACCGCCGCCTCGCGAAAGAAGATGTAGGAGCGGTTCTGCCAGAGGATTTCGTCGATGCGATGCGGATTGGCCGCGAACCAGCCGCGGATCGACTGCATGGTGACCGCTTCCGGCGCGATCTCGCCGAGGTCGATCAGGACCCGGCCCGGCCCCGTGAAACGCTGGCCGGACTTGGCGGCATAGGTGACGCGGCGCAGGGCGCCGTCGGTCATGGCCAGCCGGGCCGCGCCCTGCACATGGACGAAGAAGGCGTCGACCTTGCTCTCCAGCCAGGCGATCTCCAGCCCCCGGCCCGCGAGCGCGCCACGCTCGATCTCGCCGCGGTCGAAGCAAGGCACGATGCCTGACGCGGTTGCGCGGCCGAAAGCGAGATAGGGGTCGAGGCCGGGCGGCCGGTTGGCGTCGTCGACATCGACCAGATCGGCGGGGCGCGCCAGCAGCGGCACGGTGAAACGATCGGTACGCACCGGCGAGGCTTCCACAACGGGTTCGTAGAAGCCGGTGACGAAGCCGGATAGGACCGCTTCCGAGATCTTTGCGCTCAGACCCCCACCCCTCACCCCTCCCCACAAGGGGGAGGGAGACTTGGACGCCTCGACTGCTTCTTCAATGGAAGCGCCAAGCGTCGCAGAATCCCCCTCCCCCTTGTGGGGAGGGGTAAGGGGTGGGGGTGATGCCGTGCCCGATCGCCTGCCATTGACGGGCGCCACGAGAAACGGCCGGAAGTGGACCTCGAAGAAGGCGCGGGCTGCTGCGCGGCCCGGCGCTTCCAATCCGCGCGCAGCCGCATAGGCCGGGGCGAACGCTTCGGATTCTACGCCGAGCGCGCCGGTGCGATAGGGTTTTTCGAGAAAGCGGAAGGCCGAACGCCTGAAGGCGGCAAAGGCGGCCGCGTGGTCGTCGCCGTCCCAGCCCGGCAGGCCGGCGAAGCCGACCGGCACGATCGTCGCGGGGGCGCCCATGGCCGGCCCGCCAAGAGGCTCAGTCCTCGGCCTCGGTGGCGACGAGCTTCCAGTTCGGATCCTTGGAGCGCGTGTCGCGGGCGAAGGTCCACACGTCCTTCACCTCGGCCACCGTCTCCGGGTCGCCGTCGACCACCGCGCCGCCCTTGTCGAGCGTCGCCGAGATGAGCTGCGAGACGATGCGCAAGGTGACGTGCGCCTCGGTGCCCTTCATCTCGGCATTGACGATCTCGGCCTTGTCGATGCCGACGAAGGAGGACTGGATCTTCTCGCCGCGCTGCTCGCGCTCGGCGATCGCCGCCACGAAGCCGTCATAGACCTCGCGCGACAGCAAGGTCTTGAGCGTGCGGCGGTCGCCGTCGGCATAGGCCATGACGATCATCTCGTAGGCCATCTTGGCGCCCTCCACGAAACCCTTGGGCTCGAAGGAGGCATCGGCGTCGCGCACGGCTCGCAGGCCGGCATTCAGCGGCGTGCCGGCCGGGGCCGCGGCGTCGATGTCGGCATAGGCCGAAGGCTGGTCCTCGGCGCCCTTGCGGCGCGGCAGCGCCACGACCTTGTCGTTGCCGGCCGGCGCTTCCTTGTCGCGCGTGCGGCCGGCCGTATAGGGGTCGAAAGGCGGCCGCTCGTTGCCGGTGCGCCGGCCGAGCACGTTGCGCAACTGGAAGAAGATCACCACGGCGGCGACCAGGAAGAAGATTGTGCCGAAATCGAAGAATTCCATCGTGTCCGCCAATTGGCCCGCAGGGGCGTCGCGTCCGCCATTTTCCCGGCGCCGCGCCGACCGGGCATTGATCCCATATAGAACGCCGATCGCCATCATTCAAATACGACCGCAGAATCCCTATCTAGCATCGAAACCTCTGTCCGTCGCCGAAAGGAATCCTCTTGCGCGCCCTCGTTCCGCTCGTGCTGCTGGCGCTGCCCATCGCCGAGATCGCCATGTTCGTCGTGGTCGGCTCGCATATCGGCGTGCTCGCCACGATAGGGCTGGTGGTCGCCTCCTCGGTAGCCGGTATCCTTCTGCTGCGCCATCAGGGCCTCGGCAATCTGGCGCGGCTGCGCATGGCGGTGCAGAGCGGCGACGCGCCGGCCGGCGAGGTCGCCGACGGCGTCATGATCCTGCTGGCGGGATTGCTGCTCATCACGCCCGGCTTCATCACCGGCGCGCTGGGGCTGCTTCTGTTCGTGCCGCCGCTGCGCCGCGCCTTCTGGAAGCTCGCCGGCCTGCGGATGGCGGTGGTGGTGGCGCGGCCGGGCGGCCCGGGCGAGCGCATCATCGACCTCGACAGCGAAGACTACAGGCGCGAGCCGCCGCAACCGTACAGGCGTATCGACGGACGCTGACACCACTGACGCCACTGACACCCCCGGGGCCTGGCTCGCCTTGCCTCGCGGACGGCAAAAATGGTAGCGAGGCGCGATTTCAACGGGCAATGCCCAGCACGAACGGGGAAACGAGGCCGATGGCCAAAGAAAACAAGGCCGCAGAGCCGGCGCAGCAGAACGGCAGCGGGCAGGGCGCGACGCTCAACATTCTGGCGCAGTATGTGAAGGATCTGTCCTTCGAGAATCCCGGCGCACCAAGCTCGCTGCGCGGCCGCGACAAGGCGCCCGGCATCAACATCAACGTGAACGTGAACGCCAATCCGGTCTCGGAGAAGGAGTTCGACGTGACGCTGACGCTGTCGGCCAAGGCCAGCTACGAGAAGGACGTGCTGTTCAATGTCGAGCTCGTCTATGGCGGCGTGTTCCGGGTGGACGGTTTTCCGCAGGAGCATATGCTGCCCGTGCTCTTCATCGAGTGCCCGCGCCTGCTGTTCCCCTTCGCGCGGCAGATCGTTGCCGAAGCGACCCGCAATGGCGGTTTCCCGCCGCTGCTGATCGACCCCATCGATTTCGCCACCATGTTCCAGCAGCGCGTGGCGCAGGAGCAGGCGAAGGGGCAGCAGCCGGTCGGTCAGGCCTGAGAACCTTCTCGGAGCGGCTTCGCTGCCGCAAGGTTCAGGAATTTTCCCCGACGCGGTTCCAGATCGCGTCGGCGCCGAGCCTGGCCCGCATCGCCGCATGCGCCTCGCGCTCGGCCGCGGTGATTCGCGGCGGCAGGGGCTCCGGCCGCACCAGCGCCACCTCGACGATCGCAGTTTCGCGGACGACGACGGTGGCTGCCGCGGCCGGGCCGTCGAGGCCCAGCGCCGCCTGCTTGCCGCCGATCATCTCGATATAGACTTCCGCCAGAAGCTCCGAATCCAGCAGCGCGCCGTGCTTGGTGCGGTGGCCGTTGTCGATGCGATAGCGCCGGCACAGCGCGTCGAGCGAATTCGGCCCCATCGGGTGCTTGCGCCGGGCGATCGCCAGCGTGTCGACGATGCGCGAGACGTCGACGAGCGGCTGGCCGATCCGCTCGAACTCGGCATTGATGAAGCCGAGGTCGAACATGGCGTTGTGGGCGACCAGCGACGCGCCTTCGATGAACGCGACGAACTGTGCGGCGATTTCCGCGAAGACCGGCTTGCCGACGAGCTGGGCATCCGAGATGCCGTGCACGGCCAGCGCCTCGGGATGCACCGGGCGGCCCTGCGGGTTGATGTAGTGGTGGAAGGTGCGGCCGGTCGGGAAGCGGTTGACCAGCTCGATGGCGCCGAGCTCGATGATGCGGTCGGCCTTGTTGTCGAGCCCGGTGGTTTCCGTGTCGAAGATGATCTCGCGCATGCAATGGTGTCCGGTTCAGCCGAGATCGCGTGTGGTCAGCTGGGCGATGATGTGCTTCACCTGCGCCCGCGCGGCCTCGAGACCCGCGCCGGTGTCGACCACGAAATCGGCGTTGCGCCGCTTTTCCCGGTCGGGAACCTGATTGGCAAGCACGGCGGCGAACTTCTCGGCGGTCATCCCCGGCCGCGCCATCACCCGCTCGCGCTGGACTTCCGGCGGCGCCGTGACGACGAGGATGGAATCGACCCGGTCGGTGCCGCCGGTCTCGAACAGCAGCGGGATGTCGAGCACCACCAGCGGGGTTTCGAGCTTGCGATGCCGCTCGACGAAGGCGTCGGCGTCGGCCCGCACCAGCGGGTGGACGATCTCGCCCAGCCGGCGCAGCGCGTGCTGGTCGTCGAGCACGCGCGCGGCGAGGCGCCGGCGGTCGACCACGCCGTTGACGACGACGCCGGGAAAGGCCGCCTCGACCTTCGCCGCGGCCGGCCCGGCATAGAGCCGGTGCACGGTCTCGTCGGAATCGTGGACGGGCACGCCCGCCTCGGCGAACATTTTTGCGGTGGTCGACTTGCCCATGCCGATCGAACCGGTCAGGCCCAGACGGATCAATGCCTTCCTCCCAGGTCGGCGACGACGAGGGCGCGCAGCGCCTCCGTGACGCGCGGTCTGACGCCGAACCACCGCTCGAAACCCGGCACGGCCTGATGCAGCAGCATGCCGAGCCCGTCGGCGGTGCGCAGGCCGCGCCGCGCCGCGGCGGCGAGCAGCGGCGTCTCCAGCGGCACATATACTATATCGGTGACCAGCGCGGAATCGGGCAGGAGCGCCATATCCAGCCCGGCTCCAGCCTCGCCGTCCATGCCGAGCGAGGTGGTGTTCACCAGAAGGTCGCAGCGCGGCAGGAGCCGCGGCAGCTCGTCCCAACCGGCCGCGCGGGTGCGCGAAAACAGGCCGGCAAGGTTTTCGGCGCGCGACAGGGTGCGGTTGACGATCACGATCTCGCCGATGCCGGCCTGGACCAGCGCGTGGATGACGGCGCGGGCGGCGCCGCCGGCCCCCAGCACCACCGCCGAGCCGGCCGCGCGCCAGCCGGACAGGCGCTCGTCCAGATTGGCGGCAAAACCGTAGGCGTCGGTGTTGCCGCCCGCAAGGCGGCCGTTCTCGAACCACAGCGTGTTGACGGCGCCGATGGCTTCGGCGTCGGCATCGCGCAGCGAGACCGCCTCGAAAGCGGCTTCCTTGTTGGGGATCGTGACGTTGCCGCCGGCAAAGCCGTTCGCGGCAAGGTTTCCGACAAAGGCGCCGAAGGCGTCGGGCGCGACGTCTATCCTCTCGTAGCTGCCGGCGATGCCGTATTCGCGCAGCCAGTGGCCATGTATCACCGGCGAGCGGGAATGGGCGACCGGATGGCCGCAGACGAAGGCGCGGATCGTCTCAGCCATCGATGGCACCGAGATCGCGCAGCGCACCGAGGAGGGGCAGCAACGGCAGGCCCATGATGGTGAAGAAATCGCCCTCGATCCTGTCGAAGAGCTGAATGCCCTCGCCCTCGATCTGGTAGGCGCCGACGCTGGTCAGGGCGCGCTCGCCGACGCGGGAGAGGTGGCGGCCGACGAAGGCGGGATCGAGCCGGCGCATGGTCAGCCGCGCCACGCCGACATGTTTCCACACGATGTCGCCGTCGCGGGCGATCACCGCGGCGGAATTCAGCTCATGGGTGCGGCCGGACAGCGCCAGAAGGCGCCGGCGCGCCTGCTCCATGTCGGCGGGCTTGTGCAGCACCTCGTCGCCGAGGGAGAGCGTCTGGTCCGAGCCGATCACGAGCCGGCCGGGCGCGCGGGAGCTGACGTCGGCGGCCTTGGCCGCGGCGAGGATCTCGGCCAGCTCGGCCGGGGTCGCCCCGGTGCCCGAAATGGAGTCCTCCACCGCGCGCTCGTCGGTCTGCGGCCGGATCACCTCCACGGGCACGCCCGCATCTTCCAGCAGCTTGCGGCGGTAGGGGCTGCCCGAACCCAGCACAATGCCCGGCACGATGGTCGCGTTCATGATGTCCTCGCTCTCGGAGAGGGGCTCGCGGAGAGGGGCTATCGCGCCTTGGCCCGCAAGGCAAGGATGGCCGCCGCCGTCTCCTCGATGGAGCGGCGCGTCACGTCGATCAGCGGCCAGTTGTGCCGGGCGCAGAGGCCGCGCGCATGGTTCAGCTCCTCGGCAATGGCGGACCGGTCGGAATAGATCGCGCCGTTGAAGCTGCCGGAAGTGCCGAGCGTCCGGTTCTGCCGTACGTCGGAGATGCGCTCGGCCGAGGCGACGAGGCAGACGACGAGCGGGCCCCGCGCCGTCGCCACCGCATCCGGCACCGGCACGCCGAGCACGATCGGCACGTTGGCCGTCTTGATGCCGCGATTGGCGAGATAGATGCTCGTCGGCGTCTTCGAGGTGCGCGAGATGCCGACGAGAATGATGTCGGCCTGGTCGATGTCGTGAAGCATCTGGCCGTCGTCATGCTCCATGGTGAAGTTCAGCGCGTCGATGCGGCGGAAATATTCGGCGTCGAGCACATGCTGCGCCCCGACCTGCCGGCCGGCCGGCGTGCCGAGATAGGCCTGGAAGACGGTGAGCACCGGCTCCAATACCGAAACGCAGGGCAAGCCCATGGCCTGGCAGCGCGCGTCGATGATCGCCGCCAGACCGGGATCGACCAGCGTATAGAGCACGATGCCCGGCTCGCGCTCGATCTCCTCGAGCACGGTGGCGAGCTGCCGCTCGTTGCGCACCAGCGGATAGATGTGCTCCAGCGCCCGCGCATGCTTGTACTGCGCCGCGGCGGCGCGGCCGGCGGCGAGCAGCGTCTCGCCGGTCGCATCGGAGATGAGGTGCAGGTGAAAGAAGCTCTGGCGGCGCTGGGGGCGCTCGGCCTGCGAGCTGTGGGCTTCTGTGGACAAGGGGCGCGGTTCCGGCCGGTGGGACGGGGCGAAGTGTACCAGCGGGCCGTTCATCCACAAACCGGATGGGCGAGGAAAACAGACCGCGTCTGTCGAGAAGAGTGGGGATGATGGGGGTTCGACGACGGCGATTTTTGCGGCGAGCTGCTGCGCGCACATGTAAGCTATTGTTTTTACTTATGTATCCCGGATTTTCCCCGATATTCAACCCAAGCTGTCTGTTCGCCCTGACAAAGCCGCGGCGACCCGTCCGGTTTGACCGCGGTGGATAAGCTGCTACTCCCGAAACCAACAGAGTCTAAGAATCAAAAGAATCCAAATCTCCTGGATTCTCTAGAAAATGGCCCTTCGGGCCCGGATGGGGATATGTCGGTCGAACGGCGGATGATGCGGGTTCTGGCTGGCGAGACGGTTTACCCGCCGCCGGTCTGGATGATGCGGCAGGCAGGGCGCTATCTGCCGGAATACAGGGCGACGCGCGCGAGGGCCGGCAGCTTTCTCGACCTCTGCTACAATCCCGAGCTGGCCGCCGAGGTGACGCTTCAGCCGATCCGGCGTTTCGGCTTCGACGCGGCGATCCTGTTCTCCGACATCCTCGTCGTACCGCATGCGTTGGGGCGTGATTTGCGGTTCGAGGAAGGCCGCGGGCCGTTGATGACGCCGATCGGGACTGACGAGATCGCCCGGCTTGACGGCTCCGGGGTTGTCGGCAAGCTCGCGCCCGTCTTCGAGACGGTGGGCCGGCTGCGGGGCGCCCTGCCGGCCGAGACGACGCTGCTGGGCTTTTGCGGGGCGCCCTGGACGGTGGCGACCTACATGATCGCCGGACATGGAACGCCGGACCAGGCGCCGGCGCGGCTGTTCGGGCACCGGCATTCCGAAGCGTTCGAAAGACTGCTCGATCTGCTCGCCGATGTGAGCGCCGACTATCTGGCCGCGCAGGCGCTGGCCGGTGCCGATGCCGTGCAGATCTTCGATTCCTGGGCGGGCGTGCTGGACGATGCCGATTTCGAGCGCTGGTGCGTGCGGCCGGTCGAGCGGCTGGTGCGCCGCTTCAGGGCCGCCGTTCCGGGCGTTCCGGTGATCGGATTTCCGCGCGGGGCGGGCGCACGGTATCTCAGCTATCGCGACCGCACGGGCGTCGACGCGCTGGCGCTGGACTGGACCGTGCCGCTGGATGTCGCGGCGCGTTTGCAGCAAGGCGGCGCGGTGCAGGGCAATCTCGACCCGCTGCGGCTGGTCGCCGGGGGCGAGGCGCTGCGCGAGGGCGTTGCGGCGGTTCTTGAAAAGCTCGGCGCGGGACCGCTGGTGTTCAATCTCGGCCACGGGATCACACCCGAGACGCCGGTCGAGCATGTCGAGGCGATGGTGCGGCAGGTGCGGGAGCGCGCGCGATGAGGCCGCTGCTGCGCGCCATCGTCGGCATCGCCGTTCTGGCGCTGGTTGCCGGGCTGCTGTTCCTCGTCGAGAGCAGCGCGGCCTATCCGTGGATCAAGGCGATCCATGTGATCGCCGTCATCGCCTGGATGGCGGGCATGCTCTATCTGCCGCGCCTCTTCGTGTACCACGCCGGAGCCGAGCGCGGATCGATACAGTCGGAGACGTTCAAGGTGATGGAGCGCCGGCTGCTGCGCGCCATCATCAACCCGGCGATGACCGTGGCCTGGGCCGCCGGGCTTTGGCTGGCGTGGCATGGTTTCGCCTTTCAGGGCGGCTGGCTGCACGCCAAGATCGCGGCGGTGGTCGCCCTGTCTGCCATGCACGGCTATCTCGCCGGGGCCGTGCGGCGCTTTGGCGAAGACCGCAACGAGAAGCCGGCGCGGCACTGGCGCATCGTCAACGAAGTGCCGACCGTGCTGATGATCGTCATCGTCGTGCTGGTGGTGGTGAAGCCGTTCTAGGCATTGTATGCGCTTTGACGTCGCCGGCCACTTGCTCTTTGGCGGAGCGGCCTATATGAGTCGACGCCTCTCCCCACTTCAAGCGTTTCGTCCTCTACCGCTTTCTCCGGGCGATTTCCGCTACGCAGCCGGCGCGACGCTTCCTCTCCGCATATGGTCCGTTCATGCAGGAAATGAAACTCCAGGAACTCAAGAGCAAGAAGCCGGGCGACCTGATCGCCTTCGCCGAGACGCTCGAGGTCGAGAATGCCAGCGTCATGCGCAAGCAGGAGCTGATGTTCGCCATCCTCAAGAAGCTCGCGGCGCAGGACGTGGAAATCGTCGGCGAGGGCGTCGTCGAGGTGTTGCAGGACGGTTTCGGCTTCCTGCGCTCAGCGAACGCGAACTATCTGCCGGGGCCGGACGACATCTACATTTCGCCGTCGCAGCTCCGGCGTTTCTCGCTCAAGACCGGCGACACGGTGGAGGGGCCGATCCGCAGCCCCAAGGAGGGTGAGCGCTATTTCGCGCTGCTCAAGGTCAATACGATCAATTTCGAGGATCCCGAGAAGATCCGGCACAAGATCCATTTCGACAATCTGACGCCGCTCTATCCCGACGAGCGGCTGCGGATGGAGCATGAGGATCCGACCAAGAAGGATTTGTCGCCGCGCGTGATCGATCTGGTCGCTCCGCTCGGCAAGGGCCAGCGCGCGCTGATCGTCGCGCCGCCGCGCACGGGCAAGACCGTGCTGCTCCAGAACATCGCGCATGCGATCACCGCGAATCATCCGGAATGCTTCCTCATTGTGCTGCTCATCGACGAACGGCCGGAAGAAGTGACCGACATGCAGCGCTCGGTGAAGGGCGAGGTCGTGTCCTCGACTTTCGACGAGCCGGCGACGCGGCACGTCCAGGTTGCCGAAATGGTCATCGAAAAGGCCAAGCGGCTGGTCGAGCACGGGCGGGATGTCGTCATCCTCTTGGATTCGATCACGCGCCTCGGCCGCGCCTACAACACGGTCGTGCCGTCCTCCGGCAAGGTGTTGACCGGCGGCGTGGACGCCAATGCGCTCCAGCGCCCGAAGCGCTTTTTCGGCGCCGCGCGCAATATCGAGGAAGGCGGCTCGCTGACGATCATCGCGACGGCGCTGATCGATACCGGCAGCCGCATGGACGAGGTCATCTTCGAGGAGTTCAAGGGAACCGGCAACTCGGAGATCGTGCTCGACCGCAAGGTGGCGGACAAGCGTATCTTCCCGGCCATGGACATCCTGAAGTCGGGGACGCGCAAGGAAGACCTGCTCGTCCAGCGATCCGACCTCCAGAAGATTTTTGTCCTGCGGCGCATCCTAGCGCCGATGGGCACGACCGACGCGATCGAGTTCCTGATCGACAAGCTGAAGCAGACGAAGTCGAATTCCGACTTCTTCGATTCGATGAACACCTGATCGATTCGGCTCCGGTACGACATTTACGATACCGAGGCCGATTCGGTTCCGTTACGGCGGGGCTCGAACGATGCGGGCATCCTCCACCATTTTTGCGCTGTCGTCCGGTACGGTCCCCAGCGGCGTCGCGGTCGTACGGATTTCGGGTCCGAAAGTTCGATTCGTTCTCGAAACGATCGCGGGTGGAGTTACGTCGGCTGGCCGGATGCGTCTTGCTTCGTTGCGCAAGCGCGACGGAAGCCTTATCGACCGCGGCTTCGTCGTTTTCTTTCCCGGCCCGGCGAGCTTTACCGGCGAGGATGTCGGCGAATTTCACCTCCACGGCGGCCGCGCGGTAGTGGCGGCGATGCTCGACCATCTGGCGTCCTTCGACGATGTCCATCAGGCCGAACCAGGCGAGTTCACCCGCCGCGCTTTCGTCAACGGAAAGCTCGATCTTACCGCGGCAGAGGGGCTGGCGGATCTCGTGGATGCGGAAACCGAGTTTCAGCGGCAGCTCGCGCTGGAAAATGCCGGGGGCCGGCAGCGAGCGCTCTATGAGAACTGGAGGGCGCGGCTGCTCGAAGCGCGTGCCTTCGTGGAAGCCGATCTTGATTTCGACGACGAGGCGGATGTGCCGGGTTCGGTGGCGGATCGGGTCTGGCCTCTGACGCAGGCCCTGCGCGACGAGATCGCCCGGCATCTTGCGGGCTTGCGCGACGGTGAGATCGTGCGCGACGGTTTCAAGGTGGTGCTCGCGGGGCCTCCGAATGCTGGCAAATCCAGTCTACTCAACAGGTTGGCAGGTCGCGACGTGGCCATCGTGACGCCGGAGGCGGGGACGACCCGCGACGTGCTTGAGGTCGTGCTCGATCTCGGCGGTGCGCGGGTGAGGATATTCGATACCGCCGGGCTTCGCGACGCGGAGGGTTTGGTAGAGTCAATTGGAATCGAGCGTGCGCGATCCGTTGCTCGTGAGGCCGATCTCGTGGTGGTGCTTGCGGAGATCGGTTCGGAGCTACCGGTTTTGGAGGAAGGCATCGAACACCTGGGCGTGGCGTCCAAGGCCGATCTGCGGCCCGACCACGCTCATCCTTTCAGGCTTTCGGTCGAATCGGGTGAGGGCGTTGACCGTTTGCTGCGGGAAATCGCCACGAAGGCGGGGGCGCGGGCGACAGCGGCATTGAATACCGTTGTGCCGACGCGGCGGCGTCACGCGGAACGATTGACTGAGGTCATTGACGGGCTTGACGACGCGCTGGCGGCGGGCGCGATCGAATTGCAGGCCGAAGGTCTCCGCCGAGCGGGTGCTGCGCTGGGTATGCTGACTGGCGCCATCGGGACCGAGGAGGTTCTGGGTGCGATCTTTTCGCGCTTCTGCATCGGGAAATGATTCACGTGAAACAGTGGCGTCGGATAGAATTCGAGTCGTTTCACGTGAAACATGCACGCCGTGGCTCAGCCGCCGGAGTTGAAGATGAAGTTTGATGTCGTTGTGATCGGAGGCGGGCATGCGGGCTGTGAAGCCGCAGCAGCCGCTGCGCGAAGCGGCGCACGAACCGCGCTGCTGACGCTCGATCGCTCAAAGATCGGGGTGATGTCCTGCAACCCGGCCATCGGCGGTCTCGGCAAGGGACATCTCGTCCGTGAGGTGGACGCGCTGGATGGCCTGATGGCGCGGGCGGCCGACGCGGCCGGCATCCAGTTTCGCATGCTGAACCGCCGTAAGGGTCCGGCCGTGCGCGGTCCGCGCACGCAGGCCGACCGCAAGCTCTATCGTCAGGCGATCCAGGCGCTGCTGGAGGATCAGCCGAACCTGCATATCGTCGAGGACGAGGCCGTCGATCTGCTTTCCGCCAACGGCGAGATCACGGGGATCGCGGCAGCGAGCGGCGCAGTGCTGCCGGCCCCGGCGGTGGTGCTGACCACAGGCACATTTTTGCGCGGCCTCATTCATATCGGCGACCGGCGCATCCCGGCGGGACGAATGAACGAGAAAGCGGCCGAGGCGCTTTCGGCGCGCATCGCGGAGGCTGGATTTCGGCTTGGGCGGCTGAAGACCGGAACGCCCGCCCGACTGGACGGCAGGACGATCGACTGGGCAAGCCTCGAAAAGCAATCGGCCGACGACGAGCCGGTGCCCTTCTCGTTGATGACGGAGCGGATCGAACTGCCGCAGATCGACTGCGGCATCACACGGACGACTGCCGCGACGCATGCGATCATCCGCGACAATCTGCATCGCTCGGCGCTCTATTCGGGCCAGATCGAGGGAGTGGGGCCACGCTACTGCCCTTCGGTCGAGGACAAGATCGTGAAATTCGGCGATCGCGACGGCCATCAGATATTTCTGGAGCCCGAGGGGCTGGACGATCACACGGTCTATCCGAACGGGATATCGACATCGCTGCCGGAGGATGTGCAGGTTGCGATGGTCGCGTCGATTCCGGGTCTGGAGCGCGCGGTCATGATCCAACCCGGTTACGCGATCGAATATGATCACATCGATCCGCGGGACCTGCACGCAACACTGGAGTCCCGGCCGCTGCGCGGGCTTTTCCTCGCCGGGCAGATCAACGGGACGACCGGCTATGAGGAGGCCGCTGGGCAGGGGCTTCTTGCCGGCGTCAACGCGGCCCGCCGCGCGGGCGGTGCCGAGCCGATCACGATCAGCCGGACGGAAGCCTATATTGGCGTCATGGTCGACGATCTGACGTCGAACGGCGTCACCGAACCCTATCGCATGTTCACCTCGCGGGCGGAATTTCGTCTCTCCATGCGCGCGGATAATGCCGATGAAAGACTGACGCCACTGGGCCTCGAGCTGGGGGTTGTCGGGCAAGAGCGGCGGCAACGTTTCGAGCAAAGGCGAGAGCGATACGCAGCCGCTCGGCGGATGCTGGAGGGCCTGTCGATTACGCCGGATCGAGCTGCGAGCCATGGGATCGTGATCAACCGCGACGGCCAGCGGCGGAGCGCTTTCGATCTGCTGTCGCGGCCGGATATCGATATCGCGCGGCTGGCTGGTATATGGCCGCAGCTTTCGGCGATAGACAAGTTGGCGGCTGATGCGGTTGGGACCGATGCGCGCTACGCGGTCTATCTGGAGAGGCAGGAGCAGGAGTTCCGGGCCATCCGGCGCGAGGAGCAGACTCCGATTCCGGCAGAGATCGATCTGGCGTTGATCGCGGGCCTGTCGAACGAGATCCGGCAGAAGGTGGCGAAGCGCCGGCCGGCGACCGTCGCGGATGCGCAGCGAATCGACGGTATGACGCCAGCAGCGTTGGGCATCATTCTGGCGGCGATCAGGCAGGCCGGTGCCGAGCGGCGGCGCGGTGCGGCGTGAACGCGCGTCATCGCGAGCTGGAAGACGCCGCAGGCGCGCCCGTTTCACGTGAAACATTTTCGCGGATCGAGACCTTTGTTGCCGAGTTCGAGAGGTGGGCGGCGCGGATCAATCTGGTTGCGCCGTCGACCTTGCCTCATCTGTGGCCGCGTCATGTGATCGACAGCGCGCAGCTTCTCCGCTATGCGCCGGCCGCGCCACGCTGGGTCGATATCGGCTCGGGAGGAGGATTTCCCGGGGCGATCGTCGCGATCCTGCTGTCCGAGCGCCAGGGCGCCAGGACGATTCTTGTTGAAAGCAATGCGAAGAAGGCGGCGTTTCTGCGCACCGCGCTGGGAAGGGCCGGCGTTCCGGCGGTCGTGGAGCAGGCGCGGATCGAAAGCTGTTCGGCTCGCGGCGAGGCTTTCGACGTGGTCAGCGCCCGCGCCCTGGCGCCGCTAAGAGACCTTTTCGAGCTTGCGGCGCCGTGGCTGCTGGCTGGAGCTATCGCATTGTTCCACAAAGGCCGGGATTATCGCCGTGAAATCGAAGAATGCCGGGACGCATGGGACTTCGATCTGCTAGAACATCCAAGCATCGCTGGGGCGGACAGTGTCGTGCTCGACATCAGGAACCTTCGGCGCAAGCTTCCGACATGACAGCGAATCCGGCAGCCTAGGCATGACAGCGCGCATCATCACCATCGCCAACCAGAAGGGCGGAGTGGGCAAGACCACGACCGCCATCAACCTTGCAACCGCGCTCGCGGCCATCGGCGAGCAGGTGCTGGTGATCGATCTCGATCCGCAGGGCAATGCCAGCACGGGCCTCGGAATCGACCGCGGCGAGCGCGACGTGTCATCCTACGATTTGCTCGTCGGGGAGACGGATATTGCCGGCGCGGCGATCCCGACGGCGGTTCCCGGCCTCTCGATCATCGCGTCCACCATGGACCTGCTCGGGGTCGAACTGGAGATCGCCGCGTCGCCCGACCGCGCGCTGCGGTTGCGCAATGCGTTGGCGCAGGCCGGCGGGGCCGATCGATTCGGCTACGTGCTGATCGATTGCCCGCCTTCGCTGAACCTGCTGACGCTCAATGCCATGGCTGCGGCCGACTCGGTGCTGGTGCCGCTGCAGTGCGAGTTCTTCGCGCTGGAAGGGTTGAGCCAGCTTCTCTCGACCGTGGAGCGCGTGCGCAATTCCATCAACCCAAGGCTGACGATCCAGGGCATCGTCATGACCATGTATGACGGCCGCAACAATCTGGCGAACCAGGTGGTGGAGGATGTGCGCTCGCATATGGGCGACAAGGTCTACCAGACCATCATTCCCCGCAACGTCCGCATCTCCGAAGCGCCGTCCTACGGCAAGCCGGCGCTGCTCTACGACCTGAAATGCGCGGGCTCGCAAGCCTATCTGCAGCTTGCCTCGGAGGTGATCCGGCGCGAGCGCCAGCTCAAGGCCGCCTGATCGATTCGCAGGCGTAACGTTCATTGACCAAACGTTCATTGACCATGTGAAGGCCAGCACGATGAATGACGAAGCCGGAAGAAGACGGCTGGGGCGCGGGCTTGCCGCGCTGATCGGCGACATGGACCGCCCGATGGACCGCCCGGGGGTTGCGCAGGCAGCACCTGTCCAGACCGCGGATCGCACCGTTCCCATCGCCTTCGTGGCGCCGAATCCGCGCAATCCGCGCCGCAGCTTCGCCGATGCAGACCTCGCCGATCTCGCGCAGTCAATCCGCGAGCATGGGGTTGTGCAACCTGTGGTAGTGCGACCGGCGCGCGGCGGGGAGCAGGGCCGCTACGAGATCATCGCGGGCGAGCGTCGCTGGCGCGCGGCGCAGCGCGCCGGGGTGACCGACATTCCCGTCATCGTCCGCGACGTGGACGACCGGGTCGCGCTCGAACTCGCCATCGTCGAGAACGTGCAGCGCGCCGATCTCAATCCGGTCGAAGAAGCGTCCGGCTACCAGCTTCTGATCGACCAGCACGGCTACACGCAGGCCGACCTCGCGCAGGTCATCGGCAAGAGCCGCAGCCATGTCGCCAACACGCTGCGGCTGCTGCGGCTGCCCGACGTGATCCGCGACATGCTGGTGGACGGAACGCTGTCGGCCGGGCATGCGCGCACGCTGGTGACGGCGCAGGATCCGGCGGGCTTGGCTCAGCGTATCGTCGAGGAAGGGCTGTCGGTGCGGCAGGCCGAGGCGCTGGCCCAGGCCCCGGAGGAAGCGGTCGCGCCGAAGCCGGAGCCGCGGCAGCCGAAGGATGCCGACACGCTGGCCCTCGAAAAGCTGCTGAGCGACGCGACCGGCCTGAAGGTCGCCATCAATCACCGCAATCGCGGCGGCGAGGTGAAGATCGCCTATTCGACGCTGGAACAGCTCGACGCGCTGTGCCGCAAGCTGAACCCGGCGAGCTGAAGCCCTTCGGAGCGGGTGTCAGCGCCGGGCCCGCGCGCGGCGCACCGCGATCGCCATCATCGCCTCATGCGTGGCGGCCCGCGCCAGCTCGGGCCGGCGGCGTGTTTCCAGCACCGTGTCGCGGATGCGCTCCAGCATCTGAGCGATCGTGGCCGCATCGAAGGCGGCGAGCGCGGCTGTCACCGCGTCGCGGCGCGAGAAGAAGACGGGCGGGCGGGCCGACGCCACCGCCGCGCTGGCCGACTTGCCTTCGCGGTCCATCGCGTCGCGCATGATCTGGAACGCCTGGAACTGCCGCTGCGCCGCGGCGAGGACCAGGAAGGGCTGGATGCCCGCCGATTCGAGCCGGGCCAGCGAGCGGTCGAGCTCGGCGCCGCGGCCCTCGATGGCGGCGTCGATCGCCGCGTCGACCGCCACGCCGGCGACGTCGCCGATGGCCGCGCGGACGTCGTCGACCTGCACCGTGCCGGCCCCCATGCAGTAGAGCGCCAGCTTGTCGAGCTCGGCGCGGCTGGCAAGGCGGTCGCCGCCGAGCACGCCGCGCAGAAGCTCGCGGGCCTCGATGGCGATGCCGAGCCCGGCGGCGCCCAGCACGTCGTCGATCAAGCGCTCGATGCTCCTGCCGTCGTCCGCATAGCAGGGCAGTGCCATCGCGGAGGACGCTTCCTCCACGACCGCGCGCAGGGCGGCGCCCTTCTTCAGGTCGCCGGCCTCAATCAGCACCAGCGCATCGGAAGGCGGCTCCGCCGTCAGGACCCGCACCGCGTCCGCCAGCCCCTTTTCGGCGCCGGCGTCGAGGACCCAGATGAGCCTGCGGCTGGCGAACATGGCGACCGTGCGCGCCTCGTCCACGAGCCGGCCGGGATCGCCGCCGAGCGTTCCCGCGTCGAGCCTGACGACGCTGAAGGGATCGTCGAGCGGCAGGCCGGTCGACGCCGCGAAGCGGCGCGCCCTTTCCGACACCAGCCCGCGGTCGGGACCGTAGACCAGGACGGTGGCGACGCCCGCGTCGGGCCGTGCGAGCCAGCGGTCGACCTCATGTGCCTTCTTCTGAGCCATGGCCGTGCGATACACCATTGAGCGGCGCGGAACAAAGAGGGTGCCGGCGGCGGTTGCCCCCACGGCATGCCTGCCGCAGGTGCGGACAAAGCCGCCGGCGCATGGCAACGGCAATCTGCCATCCGTTGCGATTTTAAGTGGACGACAGCACTCATATTAATTAGAGGGTGGCGCCGATACGAGGTGCACATGCAATCGAACTGGACCCTCAAGGACGAGATCCGCGAATATTGGTCGAAGCGCGCCGAGACGTTCGACCTGTCGCCCGGGCATGAGATATTCGGCGACGACGAGCGCGCCGCCTGGCACGCGCTGATCCGCCGGCACCTCGGCGACGGGCAGGGGCGCGACGTGCTCGACCTCGCCAGCGGGACGGGCGTGATCTCGCAGCTGCTTTCGGAGACAGGCTTCAAGGTGACCGGGCTCGACTTCGCCGAGCCGATGCTGGAGCGCGCGCGGCGCAAGCATCAGGCGCTGAAGTCGGGCGCCACCTTCCTGATCGGCGACGCGGAGGATACGCGCCAGCCCGACGACCGGTTCGACGCCATCGCCACCCGGCATCTCGTCTGGACGCTGCCGAACCCGCGCCAGGCATTCGCCGACTGGTTCCGCGTGCTGAAGCCCGGGGGCACGGTGCTGATCGTCGACGGCGACATGGCCGCGCGCAACCTCGTCCAGCGCATGATGCGCAAGGTCGCCGGCTGGCTGAAGGCGATCGCCCCAAGTCCCGCGGCCACGCCCGGGATAGATCGCGACCTTCACAACCGCATCCTCGAACGCGTCCACTTCGCCAAGGGGGCTCGCCCCGAGGACATCGCGGCGCTGCTCGCGGAAGCGGGCTTCGAGAACATCGTCATTGATCGCGACCACGGCGCCATTCGCAAGGCGCAGGGCCGCCTTATGCCGCTTCACCAGCGGATCGATCGAGCCAGCCAGGACCGCTACGCAATCCGAGCCAGCAAACCGTTGCAACCTGCCGCCGCGCCGTCCGCGCAAGCGAACGTCACGGGCAGAGCGGAGACGAGGCTGTCGGCCGCCGGCTGACGGCCCGCCGCGCGGCGGCTTCTGGAAGGAGGGTAGCATGCTCGGACTTGAAGGCACGCGCAGGCGCGTGCTCGGACTGATCGGCGGCGCATTCGCGGCCGTCGCATTGATGGCGGGCGTCATGCCCGCAACCGCGCAGGACAGGATCACGGTGACCGACCTTGCCGGCCGCACCGTCGAGGTGCCGCACGGCGCCAAGAAGGCGATCCTCGGCGAAGGCCGCATGTTCTATGCGACCGTCGTACTCGACAAGGAGAACCCGTTCAGCCAGCTCGCGGCGATCGGCGACGACCTCGAGAAGTTCGACCCCGACACCTGGAACAAATATCTGGCGCGCTTCCCCAACGCCAAGGACGTGCCGCAGATCGGCGCGGCCGCGTCGAGCGATTTCAGCGTCGAGAAGGCGCTGGAGCTCAATGTCGACGTGCTGATCGTCACGCTCGGCTTCTACGACAAGATCCGCGAGAGCGGCATCATCGAGACGCTGGACAAGGCGGGCGTGCCGACCGTGTTCGTCGATTTCCGCGAGCGCCCGACGCAGAACACCGTGCCCTCGATCCTGCTGCTCGGCCGCATCTTCGGCAAGGAGGCGGCGGCGCAGGACTTCGCCGACTTCTACATGGCGCAGATGCGCAAGGTCTACAACGTGACCACCAAGCTGAAGCAGGACGAGCGGCCGCTCGTCTTCGCCGAGCAGGCGGCGGGCCTCGACCCGGCCGTGTGCTGCCGCTCCTTCGGCAACTTCAACTTCGGCGAGTTCGTCTCCGAGGCCGGCGGCTTCAACTGGGGCTCGAAGTTCTTCTCCGGCGCCGGCGGCGTCATCAATCCCGAGAAGATCATCGTCGACGACCCGGCCTACATCATGGTCACCGGCGCCAACTGGTCGAACTCCAACCCCGGCAACATCGCGGTGTGGCTCGGCTACGAGATGACCGAGGAGAAGGCGCAGGCGCAGCTCAAGGGCCTGATGCAGCGCACCGGCTTCCCGGAGCTGTCGGCGGTCAAGAACAACAACGTCATGGCCGTCTACCACCAGTTCTACCAGAGCCCGTACCACTTCGTCGCGGTGCAGGCGCTGGCCAAGTGGCTGCATCCGGACAAGTTCGCCGATCTCGACCCGCACGCGACCTTCAAGGAGCTGCACGAGCGCTTCCTGCCGATCGACGTGTCCGGCGTGTTCTGGACCTCGCTCAAGTAAGCAGACCCGGCGGCCCGCCCAGGCGGGCCGCCTCCCCAACCGGAGACGCCCTCATGGCGGACGTGGCATTGCAGGCAGGCGAGCGCTACCGCCTGCGCATCTTTCGCAAATCGCTGTTCGTGGCGGGCGCCTTCGCAGCGCTGCTCCTGGCCGTCTGCGTCGACATCGGCGTCGGCCCGGGCTTCTATTCGCCGGTCGAGGTGTTCACCGCGCTGGTTTCTCCGGGCAGCGTCGAGGCCAAGCTCGCCATCATCGTATGGGACGTGCGCCTGCCGGTGGCGGTCATGGCGGTCATGATCGGCGCCATGCTGGGCGTCGCCGGCGCGCAGATGCAGACCATCCTGCACAACCCGCTGGCCGACCCGTTCACGCTCGCCATCGCCGTCGGCGTCGGGCTGTGGCCGGCGGGCGGCTCCTTCTTCATCGCCTTCAACGCCTTCATCTTCGCGCTGGCGACCTCGATCGTGCTGTTCATGTTCACGCGCATGCGCGGCGTCACCATCGAGACCTTCGTGCTGGTCGGAATCGCGCTGTTCTTCACCTTCAACGCCCTGCTCGCCTTCATCCAGTACCGCTCGTCCGAATCGCAGCTCCAGCAGATCATCTTCTGGATGATGGGCTCGCTGGCGCGCGCGACATGGACCAAGATCGGCATCTGCGCGCTGCTCCTGGCGCTGGTCGTGCCGCTCGCCTGGGCGCGCAACTCGATGATGACGGCGCTCGCCATGGGCGACGAGCGGGCAGCCAGCCTCGGCGTGCCGGTCACGCGGCTGAGGCTGGAGATGCTCGCCTCGATCTCGCTGCTCGCGGCCACCGCCACCGCCTTCGTCGGCACGATCGGCTTCATCGGCCTGGTCGGGCCGCACATCGCCCGCCTGCTGGTCGGCGAGGACCAGCGCTATTTCCTGCCGGTGTCCGCAGCCTCGGGCGCGATCATCCTTTCCGTCGCCTCGACGCTGGCCAAGGGCATCACGCCCGGCATCATCTATCCGATCGGCATCATCACGGCGCTGGTCGGCGTTCCCTTCTTCCTCAGCCTGGTCATGTCGATCAGGCGCGAGACGTGGCACTGAGGGCGCGGCGATGAGCCTCGAAATCTGCTCCCTTTCCTTCGGCTACAAGAACCACCCGCTGTTTTCGGCGCTGGAAGCCGAGCCGATCAGGCGCGGCGAGCTGACCGCGCTGGTAGGCCCCAATGGCGTCGGCAAGTCGTCGCTGTTCCGCCTCATCGCCGGCCTCGCCCGGCCGTCCGGCGGCGCGGTGAAGCTCGACGGCGGCGACATGGCCCGCATGTCGCCGCGCATGCGTTCCGAGCGCATCTTCCTGCTGACCCAGCACACGGCCATGCGCGCCGCGCTCGGCGTGTTCGACGTGATCCTGCTCGCCAAGCGCGGCTGGCGCGGCGGCAAGGCGTCCGACGAGGACATCGGCCATGTCGAGCAGATGCTGGGGGCGCTGGGCATCGCGCATCTGTCCGACCGCATGGTCACGGACCTTTCCGGCGGCCAGCAGCAGCTCGTCGCGCTGTGCCAGGCGCTGGTGCGCGATCCCGACGTGCTGCTGCTCGACGAGCCGACCAGCGCGCTCGACCTGCGCCGGCAGCTCGAGGTGATGCATCTGGTCCACGAGCTGACGCGCAAACGCAACATGGTCGCCATCGCGGCGCTGCACGATCTCGGGCTGGCCAGCCGCTTCGCCGATCGCTTCCTGCTGCTGCACAATGGCCGCATCGCCGCCGACGGCGAGCCGGAGACGGTCCTCGGCGACCGCCGGACGGGCGAAGCCTATGGCGTCGGCATCAAGCTGGAGCGGACGACCAGCGGCAGGCTCATGGTCGATCCCTACCTGCACGGCTAGAGCCGCATCCGGGCGCGCCGCGTCGCCGGGCCGCGAACCCGGGCCCAAGTTTGCACGCCGGGGCGTAGCATCATCCGGCTCGGGTAATCGAGAGTCACTGTGGCCTTGATGCCCGTTTATCGCTTCCATTTGTCCCCCCAAGCAATGTAATATGCTGCGCTTTGATGCGGACAGGACTGCCGGCGACAGGGGAACGCCGGCGGCGCCTCAATGAAGTTTCGATCGAACGGGATATGGCGCGCCGATACTCTGACGCTCCGTATCCCGTCGCTCTGCGTGGACAGCAGCAGTTGAACGACAGGCGAGAACGACCAGGGACTGCACGAATAGCAATGAGCAAAAATTCATCTCATAATGGAACGAATAAAGTAGAGGGTCGCGGAGTACAGTCCATCGAAGTCGGCGGGCGGCTCCTGTCGGTTCTGTCGCTCGCCAGCCGGCCGCTGATGCTGAAGGATCTGGCCACGATGGCGGAGATGCCTGCCGGGCAGGCGCACGCCTATCTCGTGAGCTTCCGCAAGTTCGAGCTGGTCGAGCAGGACGCCAGCGGGCTCTACAGGCTGGGGCCGTTCGCGCTCCAGCTCGGCGTCGCGCGCATGCGCAGCTTCACCCCGCTCCAGGTCGCCAGCGCCTCCATTGGCGAACTGGCGAGCCGCCTCGGCCTGATGGTCACGATCACCGTCTGGGGAACCTACGGACCGACCATCGTGCAGGTCAACGAAGGCGTCGAGCAGATCCACGTCAACCTGCGCCCCGGCACCGTCTATTCCATCTCGGGCACGGCGACCGGCAGGGTCTTTGCGGCCTATCTGCCGGACGAGATGATCCTGCCGCGGGCGACGGAAGAGATCAAAGGGAGGAGCCAGTCGCAGATACCGGCGGGCAAGCCGATGAACATGAGCAGCTTCAAGCAGGAGCTGGAGAGGATCCGCGAGCTCGGCTACGCCATCATCGACAGCCAGCCGGTGCCGGGTGTGAGCGCCATCGCGGCGCCGGTGTTCGACCATACCGGCCAGTTGCAGCTCGTCGTCACGCTCGTCGGCGACTCCAAGAAGCTGAGGGTGACCGAGAAGATCTGGGAGATCGACCAGCTCCTCGAATTCACCAATCGCCTGACGCGCCAGAACGGTTTCGTCCTCGAGCCCCCCGCATCCGGGGAGCCGCAGCCGGCAAAACGCGCGGCGGCCAGAGGCAGCGCGGCGAGCGCGCAATCCGAGGCCCCGTCCCGCCAGCGCGGCAGGCAAAGCCGCAGCCGCGCCTGAAAGCGACCGGCCAGCCCGCTATGCGGAGCTGGCCCGGCATATAGCGCCGTCCCCATGTTGCGCGGCGGCGGGTTGCGCACATTCTCCCGGAAGACGCCGGCCCCGATCGCGGCATTGCGCTGCCAGGGCATCGACGTGCCTTGCGCCCGAGGCGGCCCGGCCGGCGGGCGAAGCTTCGCAACCTGTGCCGAACCGGCTCCGCGCCAGCGCTCCGGCCCCGGTCGCCCTTTGGGTCCGGCGGTTTCGCCGGGGCTTGGGGCGTCGTGCGGGATCCGCACCATCTGTCGGGTGCTTTATTTCCTATCTAATTCATTCGCGGTGTACAAATTCCCTCTTGCTATGCCGCCGGTCGTGACATAGCATTCCAGGCGCGCATGACCGCGAGTTTCCAGACAATCACCTAGAGGATACGCCTGAGCTTATGGTTGATGTCGTTGTCGAGAGGCTTTCCAAGAAGTTCGGCGAGCTCTATGCTGTTGAGGACGTGTCGTTCACGGTTCCGTCAGGAACGGTGTTGACGCTTCTTGGCCCGAGCGGCTGCGGCAAGACCACGATCCTGCGTTGTATTGCCGGCCTGGAGACTGCAACCTCGGGTCGGATATTGATCGGCAGCGATCCCGTCTTCGACAGCGAGCGCGATATTCTCGTTCCGTCGGAAAAACGCGAGATCGGGATGGTGTTCCAGTCCTATGCGATCTGGCCGCACCTCACAGTCTTCCAGAACGTGGCCTTCCCCCTGAAGCTGCGCTCGGTCGGCAAGGCCGAGGTGAAGGAGAAGGTCATGGACGCGCTGAAGAGCGTGGGTCTCGACCATCTCCACGACCGCTACCCCAACCAGCTCTCGGGTGGCCAGCAGCAGCGCGCCGTGCTGGCGCGGTGCCTCGTCTACCGCCCGCGCGTGCTGCTGCTCGACGAGCCGCTTGCCAACCTCGACGCCGCGCTGCGTGAGGAAATGCGCTTCGAGCTGCGCGAGGTGCAGCAGAAATTCGGCCTGACGAGCATCTACGTCACGCATGACCAATCGGAGGCCATGGCGCTTTCGGACAACATCCTCGTCCTCAGCGGCGGCTCCATCATCAGCGCGGGCTCGCCGCGCGACGTCTTCTCGAAGCCCCAGCACCGTTTCGTCGCATCCTTCCTCGGCGGGGCGAACCTGATACCGGCGAGGATCGTCGCCGGACGCGAGGGGCCGCTGCGGATCGTCGGGATCGACGAGGCGGGGACGCTTCAGGTCGAAGGCGAAGGCGAGGTCGGGCAGGCGACGACGGTTTCCGTGCGCCCGTCGGATGTTTCGCTGGTCCCCGCCGACCGGAACGATCCGACGATGGTGATCGGCACGCTGAAGCGCCTGACGTTCCTGGGAGACATGAACGACTGCGTCGTGGAGGTCGCCGGCCGCGAAATCCGCGCGCGCACCGATCCGGACGGCCAGTGGCAGATCGGCGAAGCCGTCGGCATCGCCTTCCATCCCTCGCGTGCGTATCTGCTTCCCGCGGAGAGCGCGTGATGCAGCATCAGACGTACAAGCAGCCGCTTTTCTGGTTCGCCGCCATATGCGTGCTGATGCTGACGGTGTACCCGCTGGGATGGCTGTTCTACGGCAGCATCTCCAGGCGCGCCGGCGGCCTCACGATCAATCACTATACCGACGCGCTCACCGCGGTCTCCAACCTCCAGACGATCTGGAACTCGATCCAGCTCGTTCTGTGGTCGATACCGTTCGCCCTCGTCATGGGGATCTTCTCCGCGGTGACGGTGGCCCGGCTCGACATACCGTTCAAGGGCATCGTCCGGGCGGCGAGCATCGTTGCGTTCGTAAGCCCTCCCTGGGTCGGCGCGATCGCCTATGCCTATCTGATGTCGCCCAATGCGGGAGGCATCAACATCCTTCTGGACCAGCTCATCGGGGTGAAGCCGTTCAACATCTTCTCCATGGGCGGGATGGTCTTCTGCACCATCCTGTTCCTGTACCCGTACATGTTCCTGACGACGTTGTCGGCGCTGGAGAACATCG
Organism: uncultured Mesorhizobium sp.; assembly: GCA_964629765.1. Taxonomy (GTDB): domain Bacteria; phylum Pseudomonadota; class Alphaproteobacteria; order Rhizobiales; family Rhizobiaceae; genus RCIO01. The sequence goes on along the minus strand of CAZVTK010000005.1, from coordinate 58,487 downwards.
ATTCTTCCTATGAAGAGGCCGCCATCACGACCGGATGCTCGCCGATCCGGACGCTGGTGACCATCTCCGTGCCGCTCATCACCCCGGCGATCATCACCTGCACCATCTTCTCGATCATCATGGTGTGGTCGCTCTATTCCGTGCCCGCGCTGCTCGGAATGCCGTCGAAGATCTACGTCTTCGCCACCTACCTGTTCTTTCTCCTGGGGGGGTTTCCGCCGCGGATCGAGCTGGCCTCGGCGATCGCGATCATCTTCGCCGTCATCGCCGGGCTCATGGTGTGGCTCGGATTCAGGTTCGTCCGCCAGGCGCAGGTCGGCCGCTTCCAGGTCGTCGGCGGCAAGGGGCACAAGCGATTGAACCTCGGCGTGGGCAAGCTTCGCCTGCCGATCGCCCTCGTGAACCTCCTCATCATCGGCATTGCGATCATCCTTCCCTACGTGGTGGTGGCGTATCTGTCGTTCTCGGCCGACATCTACAATTTCTCGCTGAAATTCACCCTCATCCATCATATCGGCGAGTTGAGCGCGCCGGCGATGCTGCGCATCATCGGCAATACGTTGACCCTCGCTATCGCTACCGCCGCTATCGGCTGCGCCGTCGCCCTGGTGATCGCCTTCTTCGATCTGCGGATGCCGTCCAGGTCGTCGTCCTTCGTGTCCATGCTCGCCATGTTCCCGGTGGCGATCCCGGCCGTCGCCTTCGTGATCGGCGTGATGTGGGGATGGATACAGCCGCCCGTCGTGCTCTACGGCACGCTGCTGATCATGGTGTTCGCGCAGGTGGCGAGGTTCCTGCCGCTGGCGACGCAGCATTTTCGCGACGGCCTGAACCAGATCCATGTCTCGCTCGAGGAAGCGGCGCGCGTCTGCGGCGCCAGCCGGTTCCAGACGTTGTGGAAGGTGTCGATCCCCATCATCGCCCCCGTCCTGGTGGCGACGCTGCTGCTTCTGTTCATGTCCAGCATGCGCGACCTGATCACGCCGATTTTCCTCGGCACCGGAACGCCCTCCACCACCGTGATGGCGTCGAGGATCTTCTTCATGTGGACGGAAGGCGAGATTTCGCGGGCGGCCGCGGGAACGGTTCACTTTATAGTATTGATGGCGATTATATACTTTATAACTTGGCTTTTCGTACGTAGATCTGGTGTAAAGCTGATATAGCCGACTACCGACGTCAAACAACTCAGGAGGAAACGATGTCCATCATCAAGTCGATCTCAAGACGCCAGGCGCTTACGCTGCTGGCCAGCGCGCCCCTGGTGGGGCGGGCCAGCTTCGCCGGCGCCCAGAATGCCTCGGAAGAGGAAGTTCTCGCCGCCGCCAAGAAGGAGGGATCGGTCGTCGTCTACAGCATCTTCCCGCAGACGGTCGAGGCCGCGATGATGGCGATGTATCAGGAAGATACCGGCATCACCATGGAGTACAGCCGCATCGGCGGCACCAACCCGACGCTGCAGAAGTTCTACACCCAGGTGAAGGTCGGGCAGCACCTCACGGACGTCATCGTCCTCGAGAAGTCCGCATCCATCATCATGGCCAATGACGGCCTGGCCGCCGCCTATGCTCCGCCGATCAAGCCGTCGATCCTGCCGGCGTTCCAGTCGAAGGACGACTTCGCCCACACGGCCATCGCCTCGTTCCAGGTCGTCGTCTACAACAAGGATCTGCTGAAGGAAGATCAGCTTCCGCGTGAGTGGAAGGATCTCGCCAAGCCCGAGTTCAAGGACAAGATCGTCGTCGGCTCGCCGGAAAACAGCGGCTCGGTTCTGGTGCTGATCAAGACCTTCCTCGACATGTACGGCTGGGACTTCGTCCAGGCGCTCATCGCGAACGGCCTGATCGAGACCACCCGCGAAGTCGAGGGCGCGGACCTCGTGGCGCGCGGCGAGCGCTCGCTGGCGGTCATCGCGCAGACGGCCCCCGCGGCGCAGATCAAGGCGGGCGCGCCCATCGGCTTCCACTTCCCGGAGCGTCCGGTGGCGGTGGAGTTCGCGGCCTCCGTGCCGGCCATCACGCCGCATCCCAATGCCGCGCGGCACTTCCTCAACTACATGCTCTCGGAGAAATACCAGACGCGCGTCGCCACCGATCTCGGCGGCTACAGCGTGCTGCCGCAGGTTGCGCCGCCGGCCGGCCTGCCGCCTCTGGCGAGCCTGAAGGTCGAGCCGTTCGACTATGCCGCCGCGCTGTCGATGCGCGACGAGATTCTCGAGCGCTGGCGCACCATGATGAGCAAGTAACCGGGAAGCGGCTCCCGGGGGCGGTACGCCTCCCCCGGGAGCCACGTCCGGAGCACAGGCTCTTTCGTCCTTAAGATCATCTCGGGTCCATCATGAACATCATCGATTTTCGCCTGCGTCCCCCGTATGGCGGGTTCCTCAACGCCAACTTCAAGCGGGTGGAGATCATTGCCCGCTTCACCAACCAGCTTGGCTTCGAGCAAGCCGAATCGGTGAAGAAGCTGTCCATGGACCTGCTCTTCAAGGAGATGGCGCAGGCCGGAATCGCCAAGGGCGTCGTGGTCGGCCGCAACACCGCGCAGATCGGCGCGGTTCCCAATGCCAGCGTCGCCGAGATCGTGAAGGCGTTCCCCGACAAGTTCGTCGCCGTCGCCTCGGTCGATCCCACGACGCGCAAGGATTCGATGCAGCAGATCGAAGAGGCGCGCGGCCTCGGCATGAACATGATCAACATGGAGCCCGGCCTGTCGGCCGAGCCGAAATATTTCGACGACCGGCGCCTGTACCCGATCTATGCCTATTGCGAGGACAAGAACGTTCCCGTGATCCTGATGGGCGGCGGCAATACGGGTCCCGACATCAGCTACAGCTCGCCCGAGCACATCGACCGCGTGCTCAACGATTTCCCGGAGCTGACGGTCATCTCCGCCCACGGCAACTGGCCATGGGCGAAGGAAATCATCCACGTCGCCTTCAGGCGGCCGAACCTCTACATCTCGCCGGACATGTACCTGCACCATCTGCCCGGCATGGACGACTATGTGAAGGCGGCCAACAGCTTCCTGTCCGAGCGGTTCCTGTTCGGCACGGCCTACCCGCTCACGCCGATCGTCGAATATACGAAGTGGTTCCAGTCTCTTCCCATCAAGACCGCCGCGATGGAGAACATCCTCTTCCGCAACGCGGAACGGCTTCTTTCGAACAAGCCCCGGTGGTGATTCTTACGTAAGGCCCGGCAATCCGGCTGCAGTCGGCTGGCGCGGGACATCTATGGAATTTTTCGGGAGCCGGGTGGGTTCGGGTTCGATCTGGAGAGGATTCCAGCGGCCCGGGCCCAGCCGGCTCCGAAGACTTTTCCGGCAGGCGGGTCCGCGCTCCCCAAGCCGTCGCCCCTTGCCGACTTCGATCCGCCCTCGATGTGCCGCAGCCCGGATCGGGGAGGGTCACTTTCCGGGGCGGGCCGGTTGAACGAGGGTCATTCTCGTCTAACGTATGCGTTTATCATTGACAAACTAAGGTCCGCCTCCTAGGGTGCTGAAATCGGGCCTGTACACTGGCCTCATCCGGTCCATACGTAAGGGAGGAATATATGTATTCCGGGTCGAAGAAACTTCTTTCCGTCCTTGGCCTTGCGCTCGGCGTCATGTGGTCTGCGCCCGGTATGGCGCAAGACTATCCGGCCAAGCCGATCCGCGTGATCGTCAGCGGTGCCGCCGGCGGCCTCATGGATGCGCTGGCGCGGCTGGTTTCCGCGGAGATGTCCAAGGAATTCGGCCAGCCGATACTGGTGGAGAACCGTCCGGGGGCCAGCGGTCAGCTCGCTGCCCGCGCCGTTCTCGAGGAAGGCGCGGACGGCTACACACTGCTGGTGATGAGCAACACCGTGATCGGCGACGCGGCGGTGCGCGAGAACAGCGACATCGACATCATCAACGATTTTTCCCCGGTGGGCATGATCGCCTCCAGCCCCTTCTTCATCGTTTCCGGGCCGAGCGTGAAGGCGAACACGATGGCGGAGTTCGTCGCCTCGGCCAAGGAAAACCCCGGGAAGATCAGCTATGCGTCGTCGGGCGTCGGCTCGATCGCCCATTTCGCGGGCGAGTACCTTGCCATGGTGACGGGAACGTCCTTCCTGCACGTGCCCTTCAAGGGCTCGCCGGAGCAGACAATCGCGGTCCTGGCCGGCGACATCGACTTCAGCTTCAAGGCACCGGCCCTCGTGGCGCCGATGCTGGAAAGCGGCAAGGCGAAGATCCTGGCGAGCGCCACCGCCGAGCGGTATTCGCGCTTCCCGGAGGTGCCGACCGTGGTCGAGAGCGGCTATCCCGACTACGTCGTCGATCTCTATTACGGGATGCTGGCTTCGAACAAGGTGCCTGCGCCGGTGGTCGAGAAGCTCAATGCGGCCCTCAACCGGGCTCTCGACCTGCCGAATGTCAAGGAAGAGCTGGAGAAGCAGTTCGTGGTCACGGGCGCCGGCACGGCCGCGAGCTTCGGCGACCGGATCAAGACCGACGTGAGGGTCATGGGCGAAGTCGCGACCAAGGCCGGCATGAAGGCGGCCTCGAAGTAGGAGCCGGGCCCGGCCCGTTCGCGGGCCGGCCATATCGTCGAGGCTGGCGAGCCGCTCTTTTGGCATCGTCAGCCTCAACGGCCTTTGCCGTGTCGCCTCGCAATCCGATTTGCAGCCGGGCGCCGGGTTCAAACCTTCGCCGGCCCGGAAGATGGCGCCGCGGCGGCTTCGTTCCGCCGCCCGCCGAACTCCATGCGATGGCCCGATGCCATGGAGAGCATCCGGCATCGTGACGCAGGTGGCTTCCTGCCTTATCGTCAGCGCGGTGACGCACGCCTCGTGCAGCGCCTGGTTCCATCGACGAACCCGACCATGCCCGATCATGAAGGACCGGATCCCGAAAGAGGTGAAAGGTGGTTGCTAGAGGGGTTGCTAGAGACTGGCGCAGCTTCTGGACGGGGCTTCTCTATTTCGTTCTGGGAAGCGCAGGCGCCTATGCCGCGCGAAGCTACGGGCTCGGCACCGCCGCCAATATGGGGGCGGGCTACTTTCCCTTTGCCGTGGGGTCGTCGCTGGCTGTCATCGGCGCGTACCTCATGATCAGGGCAATTGCTTCCACGCCGGAACACGAGGACGAGCCGGAAGGAGGCCGCTGGAGCCTCAAGATCATCGTGCTCATCCTCGCCTCCGTCGTGGCCTTTGCCCTGCTGGTCCCCAAGCTGGGTTTCCTGGTCGCCATCGCGTCCCTGGTCTTCATTGCGGGGCTGGCCTCCGGCGAGCTGAGCTGGAAGGAAATGGCCATGCTGGTCGTCGTTTTGACGTGCGTCAGCACCCTCATCTTCGTCGTGGGTCTGGGCCTGTCCTTCCCGATCCTGCCCTCCTTCATCACCGGTTGAGGATCGCAATGGACCTCGTAGACAGCCTGGCCCTCGGTTTTTCGGTCGCGTTCTCGCTCAAGAGCCTGGGCTATGCCTTTCTCGGCTGCCTGCTCGGCACGATGGTCGGCATCCTGCCCGGACTGGGCCCGCTGGCCACCATCGCCATGCTGCTTCCGTTCACCTACGGGCTGGAGCCGCTGACCGCGCTGATCATGCTGGCAGGCATCTATTACGGGTCGCAGTACGGCGGCTCGACGACCGCCATCCTGATCAACCTTCCCGGCGAGGTGTCGTCGGTCGTGACGATGCTCGACGGGCACCAGATGGCCTTGCAGGGACGCGCCGGCGTGGCGCTGGCGACGGCCGCGATCGGCTCGTTCGTCGCCGGGACGCTGGGCACGCTGGTTCTGGCCGCCTTCGCCTACCCGCTCACCCAGCTCGTCTTCAACTTCGGCGCGCCGGAATATTTCTCGCTGATGCTGCTCGGCCTCATCGGAGCCGTGGTCATCGCCTCGGGATCGGTCGTCAAGGCCATCGGGATGATCCTCATCGGCCTCCTGATCGGGCTGGCCGGGGTGGACGTCAACAGCGGGGAGCTGCGCTATACGTTCGGCCTGGCGGAGTTGTGGGACGGCGTCGACATCATCATCGTGGCGGTGGGCCTGTTCACCATCGCGGAGATCATCGTCAGCCTGGAGAACAGGGAACGCCGGGATTCGGTGATCGGAAAGATCAACAGCCTGTGGCCGAGCTGGCAGGACATCAGGAAGATGACGCCCGCCATCCTGCGCGGCACCTCGATCGGCGCGGCCGTCGGCGTCATGCCCGGCGCCGGGCTCAGCGTGGCGTCCTTCCTCTCCTACACCGTGGAGAAGCGCGTATCGAAGACGCCGGAGCTGTTCGGGAAGGGCGCCATCGAAGGGGTCGCCGGGCCGGAAGCCGCCAACAACGCCGCAGCGCAGACCGCCTTCATCCCGACCCTGATGCTGGGAATCCCGGGAAGCGCCACCATGGCGCTGATGCTCGGGGCCATGATGATCCACAACATCCAGCCGGGCCCGCAGGTGATGACCCGGCACCCCGATCTCTTCTGGGGGCTCATCGTCTCCATGTGGCTGGGCAACGTCATGCTGCTCCTGCTCAACCTTCCGCTCGTCCAGGTCTGGGTGAAGGTGCTGAAGGTTCCCTACCGGCTGCTTTATCCGGCGATCCTGGTGTTCTGCTGCGTCGGCGTCTACGCGTACCGCTACCTGCCGTTCGACGTGCTCCTGGCCGTGGGCTTCGGGCTGCTGGGCTATGTGTTCTCCAAATTGCGGTGCGAACCGGCGCCACTCATCCTCGGCATGGTGCTTGGCCCGATGATGGAGGAGAATTTCCGCCGCACGCTGCGCATTTCGCAGGGGGACTTCTCCGTGTTCGTCTCGCGGCCGATCTCGGCGGCGCTCCTGGCCGTGACGGTGCTGCTGATCGTGCTGATCATCTCCCCGAGAATCCGCAAGGTGCGCAAGCGCGTGATCACCGAAGATGCCTGATCGGGATGTCTCGGGGCGCGACCGGAATCCATCGGCGCCCGGCCAGATGCCGAGAGACGGAAACATAGGAACGAGCTCATGACGTTGATCGATTTTCGGTGCAGGCCCATCACCGCGGACTATATGGCGATCTGCCCGCCGGCGGGCGCGCTCAACTGGCGCCGGTGGGGGGTTTCCCGTCCCGCGCCGACATCGCTCGCGGATCATCTCGTCGCGATGGAGAAGGCGGGAATCGACGTCGGCGTGTTCACCGGGCGGCAGGTCATGACGGACGGCAAGGTGACGTTCGGGGTGACGAACGACTATGTCGCCGAATGCGTCCGCGCTTCGTCGGGCCGCATCGTCGGCTTTGCCGGGATCGACATTTCCGCCGGCGCGTATGCGGTGGCGGAAATGGAGCGCAGCGTCAAGGAACTGGGGCTGCGGGGCATCTCGACCGATCCGCGGCGCGCCGGCCTCATGCCGAACGACCGCGCCATCTATCCCATCTACGAGAAAGCCGGCGAGCTGGGCATTCCGGTGACCATCACCATGGGCCCGCTGGTCGGCCGGTACGACGACCCGATGGCGCTGGACGCGCCGGCCAAGGACTTTCCGAACGTCAATTTCGTCTGCTCGCATGCGGTGTGGCCCAACGTCACCGGCTTCCTCCGCCTCGCCTATGCGAACACCAACGTCTATCTGGAGCCGTCGATCTACTGGAACCTGCCGGGGACGGAGCCGTTCTTCGAAGCGGCGAACGGGATTCTGTCCGACCAGATCGTCTATGCCAGCGCCTATCCGTTTTCCAAGCTGGACGACATGAAGGGTTTTCGCTCGCGCATCGCGTGGAGCGGGGAGTCGTGGCGGAAGGTTACGTATGAGAACGCAGCCCGCCTTCTGAGGCTTCCGTAAAACGGGAGCCCGAAGCGTGAGGCGCGGACCTGAAGGATCGCGCCTATGCTTCAGGTCGTACGCGCGGCGGGCATTTCGGAAGGCGACACCAGGAACGTCGCGATCTCCGAGATGAATTCCCGGGCGTGCGCCATCGTCGTGATGCCGATGTCGGAGCGGAACGACGATTCGATCGTGGCGGCGTCGGGAAACCAGAGCTCGACCACGCCATCGACCATCCTGTGACCCGCGGCGTCGCGCGGCCCGTCGAGGACGAGATTCTGGCGATAGCCCTGAATCCCCGCCAGGCGCTTGACCAGTATGGAATGCAGGTTGAACCATTGATCCTGGAACGTTTCGGACGAGATGTCCGGCCGTTTGCGCAGGATCGACATGCGCTTAACCCCGCTGCCGGGCGCGGGGGCCGGCAGCACGGTGTTGCGCAGGCAGACGATGCGGTGAACCTCCTCGATCAGGTGCCCGGGGATTCCCGTCGCAAGATCGGTCCCGCCGGATGCCGCGACCATGGCGGAGGAGAGATCCCGGCAGGAGAACTGGACGATCGCGTCGAGCTCGATCCCGCCCCGCGCGAACTCGATGCCTTTCTGGCTGCGGTCGACGACCCGATTGAAGACGCGTCCTGAAATCGTAGCCTCGATGCCGTCCGCCGGGGCGGGAATCGCGGGCGGGGCGGAAACGATATCCTGCGGAAGCTCCGTCTTGCTGCGGATCAGCGCCATGATGGAAATCGACATGGCGGATCAGGCCGCCGGCGGGTAGTCGACATAGCCGGCGTCGCCGGCGACGTACCAGGTCGCCGGATTGCCCTCGGCCAGCGCAATCCCCTCGCGCATGCGGCGCACGAGGTCGGGATTGCCGACGAAGGCGCGGCCGAAGGCCACCAGATCGACGCGGCCGGCCTGAAGCTCCTCCTCGGCGCTGGCGGCATCGTAGCCGCCGACCCCGATGATCGTCCCCGAAAAAAGCGCACGCGCTGTCTCGATCACGGCGCGGTCGAGAGGCGAAGCCTTCATCTGCATGTTTCCGCTGACGACGGGGCGGATGATATGGACATAACCCAGGCCGAGCTTCTGCGCGACCGCGAGCATGGCCTCGTATTTGGCCGGCGGGTCGTCGTCGTCTATGGTGTTGAAGGTGCCGTAGGGCGCGAGCCGGACGCCGACGCATTCCGGCGGATAGACCGATATCGCCGCCCGCAGCACCTCCTCCATGAAGCGCATCCGCTTCTCGCGGGTGCCGCCCCATTCGTCGGTGCGCAGGTTGGTGTTCGACGAGGCGAACTGCTCGATCAGGTAGCCGTTGGCGCAGTGCAGCTCGACGCCGTCGAAGCCCGCGGCCTTCGCGTTCTCGCAGGCCTTGCGATGGGACGCGATGACATGGCGGATGTCCTCTTCGGTCATCACGCGGGGGACCGGGACGCTGACGAGGCCGCCGGCCTTGTCGCTCCAGACCTGCTTGTCCGCCTTCACCGCCGAGGGCGCCATCGGCTGGCTGCCGTCGGGCTGGTTGTCCGGATGCGAAATCCGGCCGCAGTGCCAGAACTGGATGACCGCCTTGGCGCCGCCGGCGTGGATCGCATCGACCACCTCCTTCCAGCGCGCCGTCTGCGCGGCGTTCCAGAAGCCGGGGGTGCGGGGATAGCCTATCGCGTCGGGACTGACCTGCGTCGCCTCGCAGATGACCAGGCCCGCGCTGCTGCGCTGGCCGTAATATTCGGCGGCGCGCGGATTCGGGACGCCTTCGTGGTCGGCCCGGTTGCGGGTCAGCGGCGGCATCACCACCCGGTTGGCCAGATTCCAAGGGCCAATCTTCGCCGGCGACAGCAGCCGTTCGTACATCCTTCCCTCCCGTCGGCGGGCCTGACTGCGTCCGCCCGGAGAACACTATATTGAGCAGGGCTAAAATCTGTCAATTACGAACTATTTTGTCCTATGGCAACCAATCTTCCGCGCCGAGCGCCGTCCCGGCCGCGCCGGGATTCCTGCGGAAACTCTATTATTCTTTGACAGATGGCTTTGTTAAAGGCTAACAATGGCGGCGTCAGGGAGGTCGATGGATGAGACGCGTCGAATGCGATGTCCTGGTCGTGGGATCCGGCGCTGCCGGACTCGCAACGGCGGTGGCCTCCGCGCATCGCGGGCTGAAGGTCATCGTCGCCGAGAAGGAGCCTGTCTTCGGCGGCACGACCGCGCGCTCGGGCGGCTGGATGTGGCTGCCCAACAGCGGCCCTGCCAAACGGGCCGGGGTCGAGGACAGCGTCGAGCAGGCCCGCACCTTCCTGAAGCACGAGGCCGGAGCCTTCCACGACGCCGAGCGCACCGATGCCTTCCTCGAGGCCGCGCCCAAGGCGGTGGAGTTCTTCGAGACGGATACGGCCCTGCAATTCGACCTCGGCCCGGAATTCTCCGACTATCATCCCGATGCCCCCGGCGGAACGCCGGGCGGCCGCTCCGTCGTCGCCCGCCCCTTCGACGGGCGCGAGCTGGGCGCCGAGATCGCCCGGCTGCGCCCGCCGCTGCGCGAGATCACCTTCCTCGGCATGATGATCGGCTCGGGCAGGGAGCTGCAGCATTTCTTCAACGTCACGCGCTCGCCCGTCTCGCTGTTCCATGTGACCAGGCTGGTGTTGAGGTTCGTCCGCGACATGGTCTTTCACGGACGCCCGATGCGGCTGCTGAACGGCAACGCGCTGGCCGGGCGGCTGGCGAAATCCTGCTTCGACAAGGGCGTGCAGATCTGGACCGGCTCGCCGGCGACCAGCCTGATCACCGGCGAGAACGGCCGCGTCGCCGGCGCGATCGTCGACACGCCGACCGGCCGTTGCGAGGTGCGCGCGGCGCGCGGCGTGGTCATGGCGGCCGGCGGCTTTCCGCAGGATCCGTTCCTGCGCAAGGAGCTGATGCCCCATGCGCCGACCGGATACGAGCACGTTTCCTGCGCCCCGCCCGGCAATACGGGCGACGGCCTGCGGCTGGGCGAGGCGGCCGGCGGCGAAATCGAGAAGGGGTATCCGAACGCGGCGGCCTGGGTGCCGATCTCGCGGCCCGTGCGGCCCGACGGCACGCTGGGCACCTTCCCCCACTTCATCGACCGCTACAAGCCGGGCATCATCGCCGTCACCCGCTCGGGGCGGCGCTTCGTCAACGAGGCCGATTCCTACCACGATTTCTGCCAAGCGATGGTGCGGCGCTGCGACGAGGAGGGGACGGACTACGCCGCGTGGCTCATTGCCGACCATCGCGCCTTCCGCAAATACGGGCTGGGTTTCGCCAAGCCCGCGCCTGTCCCCTACAAGCACCTGATCAAGTCGGGCTATCTCCTGTGCGGGCGCACGCCGGCCGATCTGGCGGACAGGATCGGAGCCGACGGGGCCCAGCTCGAACGTACCGTTGCCTCCTACAACGAGCATGCCCGCAAGGGCGAAGATCCGGAGTTCGGCAGGGGCAGCACGGCCTACAACCGCTATCTGGGCGACAAGGAGGTCAAGCCCAACCCGTGCGTCGCGCCGCTGGAGAACGGGCCGTTCTACGCGGTGCGTCTCCAGATCGGCGACCTGGGCACCTTCGCCGGGCTGAAGACCAACCACAATGGCGAGGCCGTCAACGCGCAGGGCAGGCCGATCGGCGGGCTCTATGCGGTGGGCAACGATGCGGCGAGCATCATGGGGGGGAACTATCCCGGCCCCGGCATCACGCTCGGCCCGGGCATCACCTTCGGCTACATCGCGGCGCGGCACATGTCGGGCGCAAACAGCTGAGAGCCCGTCCGTGCCGGTGCCCGCAGGAGCTGAAGGCAACTTTGCTATTGACGAATTATTTCAGCATGGTCAGAATGATTGCCATTCAGCGACATGGACGCTAGAGGCGCGGCGATCCGGCTAGCCGGGCGAGCGTCGAAACGTCCTTCGTCCGGCGACACATCGACGATCAATGCCTGCCCTCGGAGGGATACATGACTGCGCAGAGGAAGAAACCCACCTGGCGCGAGCTCATGGCGCAGAACAAGCCGCTCGTCCTCCCCGGAGCGCATGATGCGTTCAGCGCCCGGCTCATCGCCGATGCGGGCTTCCCGGCCTATTTCATCGGCGGCTTTCCGGTCATCGGCGCGCGCTACGGCCTCCCCGACATCGGGCTGGTCGGGCTCGGCGAGATGCACCAGAACATCGGCGAGATCATGTCGGCCTGCGCGCTGCCGGTGCTCGTCGACGCCGACGACGGCTATGGCGACGTGAAGAACGTGGTGCGCACCACCCGCGCCTATGAGCGGCTGGGCGCCTCGGCGATCTTCTTCGAGGACCAGGTCGCGCCGAAGCGCTGCGGCCACATGGCAGGCAAGGTCCTCGTCCCGACCGAGACGATGGAGGCCAAGCTGCGCGCGGCCTCCGAGGCCCGGGAGGACAAGGAGTTCTTCATCATCGCCCGCACCGACGCGCGCGACGTCGAGGGCCTCGATGCCGCGTTCCGCCGCGCCGAGAGATACCTCAAGGCCGGCGCCGACGGCCTGTTCATCGAATCGCCGCGCAGCGTCGAGGAGCTCAGGCGAATCGGCGGCTCCTTCGGCGTGCCGCACCTGGCCAACATGCTGGAAGGCGGCGTGACGCCGATCCTTTCGAATGCCGAGCTCGGCGAGATGGGCTTCTCGATGATCATCCACGGCATCAACCTCCTGATGCGCTCCGCCCGCGTGATGAAGGAGACGCTGTCGGCGCTTCGCGAAGACAATCTCAAGCCCGACGTGAACGCCGTCAGCTTCGAGGAATACAAGCGCCTCGTCGGCTTCGGCGACTGGGCGGACATCGACAACAAGTTCAGATCGTGACTATCGGCTACCGCTCGGTTTTGCCCGGCGGCCCTATCGACCGGAAAACATGAAGCCGGAAAATATGAAGATGGAGAAGAACATGGGTAGGCTTACGGGTCGCAATTGCCTGGTAACCGGCGCCGCGCGCGGAATCGGTCTGGCGTTCGCCGGGGGGCTGATGCGCGAAGGCGGCAATGTCACCCTCGTCGATCTGGACCCCTCCGTGGCGGATGTCGCCGCCAAGTTGAGCCGCGAGATCACCAATCCCGGCGCCGGGCGCGCGATCGGGGTGAAGGCCGACGTGGCCGAGCGCGGCGACATCCGCGCCGCCATCGAGCGGACCGTGAAGGAGTTCGGCTCGCTGGACGTGATGTTCAACAATGCCGGCATCAACAAGCCGCTGAACTTCATGGACGTCACCGAGGAGAACTGGAATCTGGTGATGCGGGTCAACGCCTGGAGCGTGCTGATCGGCACCCAGGAGGCCGCGCGCCAGATGATCGTCCAGGGCAAGGGCGGCAAGGTCATCAACACCGGCTCGGTGGCGGGACGCCAGGGTTATGGCAACATGGCCCCCTACAGCGCCTCCAAGGCCGCGGTTCTCTCGCTGACGCAGGCCGCGGCCCGTTCGCTCGCCTCGCACAGGATCACCGTCAACTCCTTCGCGCCTGCCGTGGTGCAGACGCCGCTGTGGGAGCAGCTCGACAAGGATCTGGTCGAGATCGGCTCGACCAAGGAGGTCGGCCAGGCGGTCCAGCAGTTCTCGGCCGCGATCCTGCTCGGCGCCGCCAAGCCCGAGGATCTGGTCGGCACCGCGCTTTTCCTGGCCAGCGACGATTCCAACTACATCACCGGCCAGACCATCCTGGTCGACGGCGGGCGCTTCATGCTCTGACCGCAAGCCCGTGACGGGCCCGCGAGGGCCCGCTGTCGGACGGCCCTTGAAGGAGCAGGACATGCTGAAGCGAATCACGCTGCTGGCGCGGCGGACCGATCTCACCTTCGATCAGTTCTCCAGCCATTGGCTCGTTACTCACGGCGAAATCGTCAAGCGCATGCCGATGGTGCATGCATATATCCAGAATCCGGTCGACCGGCGCCTGCTGGGAAAGCTGAACGCCAGCGATCCGTTCTCCTTCGACGGCATCGTCGAGCTCTGGTTCGCCGATGCGGAGGCGCAGAAGGTCGCCTTCGCCTCCGGCGCGGCCAAGGAGCTTCCCGTGGATGAGCTGAACTTCATCCGGGGCATCACCATCTTCCCGGTGACGGAGAGCCGCCAGGACGCGGCCGGCCATCCGCTGAAGGTGATGGTTGCCGCGCACTTCGGCGAAGGCGACACCGAGACGCAAATCGCCGGGCTCGCCGCGGCGCTTGCAACATTGCCGGGCGTGCGCGTCGCCGCGGTCAACCGCCTCGGCGAGGTGGGCTGGCGCGACCATCTGTGGCACGAGCCCCAGCCGCCGCAGGTTCTGGTCGAACTCGCCTGCGACAACGCCGGAACGCTCGACCGGCTCGCGGATCAGGCCGCGCTCGCTGACCTGCATTCGTCGCTGACCGCTTCCGGCGGCGCGCTCGAATGCTATCTGGTCCATCCCCGCAAGATCATCTGAACCCGGCTTTCCGCCGGTTCGCCATCGCTCCCCTGGAGGCCCGATCATGATCATCGATTTTCGCGTGAGACCGCCCTTCAAGGGTTTCCGGGGCAGCTTTCTCTACCGGCCGCGCGACCCCAATCCCGATCCGGTGACGATGCCCGGCTTGCAGATGGGGCTGGAACGGTATCGCTCCTTCGAGGAGCAATCCATGGAAGCCTTCATCGAGGAGATGGACGAGGCCGGCATCGACATGGCCGTCGCCATCGGACGGCAGGCGCCCCCGCCCTTCAACGGCGTGCCCAACGAGGACGTGGCGGAGCTGGTCGCCACCTATCCGGGCCGGTTCCTCGGCATCGGCGCCGTCGACGGCTCCCGCGGCAAGGAGGCCCTCGCCGAGATCGACCGGATCGTCGCGCTCGGGCTGCGCGGCGTGGCGCTCGACAACGGCTACTGCAACCCGCCCCTCTACAATGACGACGAAAGCCTCTTTCCGGTCTATGCACGGTGCGAGGAGCTCGGATTGATCCTTTCGATCACGAGCAGCATCTTCCTCGGGCCGGACCTGACCTACAGCGATCCGGTGACCATCCAGCGCGTCGCGCGCAGGTTCCCGAAGCTGAAGATCGTCGTTCCCCACGGGTCGTGGCCGTGGACCACGGCAATGTGCGCCGTCGCCATGCAGTGCACGAACGTCTATCTGGTCCCGGACTTCTACATGCACATCCCGAACATGCCGGGAGCGGACGAGTTCCTGAAGGCCGCCAATTTCTACCTGAGCCACAGGCTGCTTTATGCGAGCAGCTATCCCGTGCGCCCGCTCGGACAGAGCGTTCGCCAGTTCAAGGATCTCGCATTCGCCGACGATGCGATCCGCCAGCGCTGTCTCGGCGAGAATGCCGCCCGCCTTCTCGGGCTGTAGAGCCCCCGTCCTGCGACGGACATGCCGCATTTGAGGAAGAGCCATGACAGCTGACGTTCAGTCCCGATCCACCCTTTCGGTGAGTGCGTTGTTCGCGCCGCTGGAGCGCGGGCCGATCCACCTGAAAAATCGCCTGGTGATGGCGCCGATGACGCGGCGCCGGGCGCCGGGCGGCGTACCGGGCGAGGCCAACGCGGCCTATTATCGCCGCCGGGCGGAGTCGGGCGTCGGGCTGATCATCTCCGAAGGAACCTGGATCGACCATCCGGTGGCGTCCGACATCACCGACGCGCCGCGCTTTTACGGGAGCGATGCGCTGGCGGGCTGGCAGCTCGTCGTCGACGAGGTCCACGGCGCCGGCGGGCGGATCTTCCCGCAGCTCTGGCACACGGGGACGCGGCGTCCTGTCGCGAGCTCCGGCTGGAATCCCGAGCTGCTTCCGATCGGCCCGTCCGGCCTGGCCTTCGAGCCGGGCGCGACGGAGCCGCACCAGGTCAACGAGCCGATGACGCGGGCCGACATGGACGGGGTCGTCGAAGCTTTCGCCCGTGCGGCCGCCGATGCCCACCGGATCGGCGCCGACGGGATCGAGATCCATGGCGCGCACGGCTATCTCATCGACCAGTTCCTCTGGAGCAAGACCAACCGCCGCACCGATTCCTATGGCGGCTCGCCGCAGAACCGGGCGAGGTTCGGCGCGGAAATCGTGCGCGAGTGCCGTCGCCGCACGGCGCCCGACTTCCCCATCGGTTTCCGCTTCTCGCAATGGAAGGGGGCCGACTACGATGCCCGGATCGCCAACGATCCGCGGGAACTCGCCGGCCTTATCGAGCCGCTCGCCGAGGCAGGCGTGGACATATTCCACTGCTCCACGCGGCGCTTCTGGGAGCCGGCCTTCGACGACAGCGACCTCAGCCTTGCCGGCTGGACGAAGAAGATCACCGGCAAGGTGACGATCGGCGTCGGATCGGTCGGGCTCGACCGGGCCCATCAGGCGCGGCCGCAGGAGCAGGTGGGAGGCTACGTCGCCAAGACCGTGCCCCTGGACCGGCTCGTGGAGGTGATGGAGCGCGAGGAGTTCGACCTCATCGCCGTCGGCCGCTCGCTGGTCGTGGACCACAAATGGCCGGAGAAGGTGCGCAACGGCCAGTGGGACGAGATCGTCCCCTACTCGTCCGAGTCGCGCAACATCTTCTACTGAGGCGGGGCTCCCGCGCAGGGTAGCGGTCACGCATCGAAAGCCGGGAGGGGCTCTCGTCCTCCCGGCCTTTTTTCAGGAATAGAGGATCTGCGTCCTGTTCGCACGGAAGCGCGACGTTTCGTGCATCCAGTCGAGATGGATTTCCCGCGCCGAAATCAGCCAGCGCCCTTCCTCGCCCAGCGAAAACCGGTCGATATACCGGCCGATGTGATCCAGCCCGATTTCGGAAAAGACCGAAAAGTAGGATTTTGCGCAGGCGGCATCGGGCTCTGTGACCTCGATGAGCCGCGTGGTCAGGTTGTGCCGCTGAAAGACGGTTTCCGGCGCGACGTTCTTCATGCGGTTCGCCAGCCGCTGCCTCAGCGCATCGCAGATCGTCGCACGCCCCGATACCAGCGTGCCGTTGCTGAGCCGCAAGGTTGCGTCCTCCGCGAAAGCCCTGCCGACGCTCTCGAAATCCGCCTCGTCGATGCCGAACTGATAGATCGACATCGTATGCATGATGTCGACATAGGCCTGGGTCCTGGCGGGGTCGCCGTGATACTTGATGTCGTCGGTCATGTACTTCCCTCTCTCCCGATATCCGGGCTCGCCTGGCGCGTCGATTCCGGAAATCCGGCGACTTCGGCGCCGGATCGCGCCACTATGCATCGGCCCCGACGCCGCTTCCGGAAAAGCCTGCCGCCGCGGGCCATTCGGCCGGTCCCGGAACGCCTGGCACAACCGAAGCGCCGAATTTAATTATTGACTAAGGCATTAGCGAGTGGGAAATAACGCCACTGGCGGAAAATTCCCGGAATTCGTAATCTGGGACAGGTATTGCTCGAATCCAGAACGTTCGTCGCCAGCGGCGCGGATGTGCAATTGCCGAACAGCGAGGATATCGAATGGCACTCGAAACCTATGGCACCATGGCGGTCGACTGGGAGAGCCGCATCGATTTCGACCGGTTGAGGAGGGACAGGCTGGCGCGCATCAAGGCGAAGCTCGCCGCATCCGAGATGGGTGCGCTGCTGTGCTTCGACATGACCAACGTCCGCTACATCACGTCGACCCATATCGGCACCTGGGCGCAGGACAAGGTTTCGCGCTGGACGCTTCTGCCGCAGAACGGCGAGCCGATCCTGTGGGATTTCGGCTCGGCGGCCAAGCACCATGCGATCCACTCGCCCTGGATGGGCGGGGACGAGCGGTCGCGCGCCGGCATTCCCCTGCTGCGCGGGGCGATGACGCCGGATATGGGCCGCGCCGAGGCCACCGCCGACAAGATCGTGCGGGAGCTGGAGAAGCACGGCTTGCAGAACGAGCCCGTCGGCATCGACCTCGTCGAGCCGCCGATCCTCTTTGCCCTGCAAGCGCGCGGCATCAAGGTCGTCGACGGCCAGTGGCTGATGCAGGACGCCCGCGTCATCAAGACGCGCGACGAGATCAGCCTTTTGACCCACGCCTCCGCCATGGTCGATTTCGCCTATGAGGAGCTGTACCGGGCGATCCGGCCGGGAGTGAAGGAGAACGAGCTCGTCGGCCTCGCCAGCAAGTTCCTCTACGACAACGGCTCGGAATATGTCGAAGGCGTCAACGCCATCTCCGGCGAGCGTTGCAGCCCGCACCCGCACGTCTTCTCGGATCGTGCGCTCCGCCCGGGCGACCCCGCCTATTTCGACATCCTGCACAGCTATATGGGCTATCGCACCTGCTACTACCGCACCTTCGCGGTGGGCAGCGCCTCGCAGGCGATGAACGACGCCTACAAGCGGTGCCGCGACTACCTCGACCAGGCGATCGCCCTGATCAAGCCCGGCGTCACCACCGGCGAAGTGGCGCAGGTGTGGCCGAAGGCGCAGGAATTCGGCTTCCCCAACGAGGAGGCCGCCTTCGGCCTGCAATATGGCCACGGCATCGGCCTCGCCATCTGGGAGCGTCCGGTGATCAGCCGCCTGGTCTCGATCGACCACCCGGAGGTGATCCAGGAAGGCATGGTGTTCGCGCTGGAGACGTTCTGGCCGGCCAAGGGCAGCCACCACGCGGCCCGGATCGAGGAGGAGATGGTCGTCACCAAGACGGGCGTCGAGGTCATTTCCAAGTTCCCGGCCGAGGAGCTGCTGATCTGCGGCCGCCAGTACTGGTCGGGCCACGACATGCTGGCCGGCATTCGCCACGGCGAGTCGCACTACAACAACCGGCGCGTGTTCCCGGACGGCGAGCATACGACCAAGCCGCGCTTCGGAGCGACCTGGGAATAATCCCGGCAGCGTCGGAGCAGGGGCGAAAGGGATGGGCATGGGCGAGCGGATCGGCTGGATGGGGCTGGGCAAGATGGGGGCGCCGATGGCGCTCAACATCGCGCGGGCCGGCCACGACCTCAGCGTTTGGAACCGCAGCGCCGGGCGCGATGCGGAGTTGCGCGACGCCGGCGCGGCGATCGCCGCCGATGTCCCCGGCCTCGCCGCGGCGGCCGACATCCTGTTCGTGTCGGTGAGCGACGACGCGGCCCTGCGCCAGGTGGCGCTGGGCGAAAGCGGGGCCGTCGCCCACATGCGGCCGGGCAGCGTCCTCGTCGAGACGAGCACGGTCTCGGTCGCGCTCTCCGCCGAGATCGCGCGGACGGCCGAGGCGAGGGCCTTGCGCTACCTGCGCGCGCCGGTTTCGGGCTCGGTGCTGCTGGCCAGCGCCGGCAAGCTGGGGATGATGGTGTCGGGGCCGCGCGACACCTTCGAGGCGGTGCGGCCGATCCTTGCCCTGATGACGGCGCAGCAGCTCTATGCCGGCGACGGCGAGCAGGCGCGGGTGCTCAAGCTGACCGTCAACATGATGGTCGGCCTCACCGCCGCGATGGCGGGCGAGGCCATGGCCTTCTGCCTGAAGAACGGCATCGACCGCGCCACGGCCGTCGACGGCATCGCGGCGAGCGTCGTCGCCTCGCCGCTGTTCGGCTACAAGGCCGATGCGCTGAGGGCCCGCGATTTCTCGCCCAAGTTCAGCGTGTCGCAGATGGCCAAGGATTTCGACCTCGCTCTGTCGGCCGGCCACGCCATCGAGGTGCCGATGCCGCTGACGGCGCTGGTGCGCCAGGGCTGGGCCGCGATGATTGCCGCCGGCGACGGCGACGACGATTTCTTCAAATATACCGAGCTGGCCATCCGCGCGGCCGGCGTGGACGAAGGCTGATCGGCGGTTCCGGCATGGGCCGCGAGGGCCCGCTTTGCCCGGGGACTATGTCGATATCGATTACATGTGTATGGGCAGGCTCGTAGCCTGACCCGGCGCCGCCGCGCCATGCCGGGCGCCTTTGCGAGCGAGACGGGGTGGAAGATGCCGCAGACCAAAAAGCTTGTTCCCTTGGCCGACTGGGTCGAGGTCAGCGCGACCGACAAGGACTGGGCCAGGATCGGCAAGGCCGAGGCGCTGAAGATGCACAACCATCTCCATCTCGTGCGCGCCTTCGAGGACACGGTGCTGGAGGTGGACCGCGAAGGGCTGATCCACGGCCCCGCCCACAGCTCGGTCGGGCAGGAGGGCGGGGCGATCGGCTCGATCTCGCCGCTGCGCGCCACCGACCAGGTGACCGGCTCGCACCGCGGCCACCACCAGTTCCTGGCCAAGACGCTGAACTATGTCGATCCCGGCCATGCCGATCCGCTGACGACGGAGCTCGGCGACGGCACGATGGGCGTGTTGCAGCGCACGCTGGCCGAGATCATGGGGCTGGCGCAGGGCTTCTGCAAGGGACGCGGCGGATCGATGCATCTGCGCTGGGACGACGCGGGGGCGCTGGGCACCAATGCGATCGTCGGCGGCGGCGTGCCGATGGCGACCGGTGCGGCCTGGTCGAACAAGCGCGCCGGCGCGGGCGACGTGGTGTTCTCCTATGTCGGCGAGGGCGGCGTCCATATCGGCTCGGTTCCCGAGGCGATGAACCTTGCCGCGCTGTGGAACCTGCCGATCTGCTTCTTCATCGAGAACAACGGCTTCGCCGTTTCCACCACGGTCGCGGAGCAGACCCGGGAAACCCGCGTCTCGGCCCGCGGCCTGGGCTTCGGCATCCCCTCGTTCCGGGTCGACGGCATGGACCCGGTCGCCGTGCGCGCCGCCGCGGAGCTGGCGCTCGACATCATGCGCTCGGGCAAGGGACCGGCGATCATCGAGGCGGTCGTCTATCGCTTCTACCATCACGGCAACGGCATCGCGGGCAGCGCCTTCGGCTATCGCAGCAAGGAGGACGAGGCGAGCTGGCGCAAGCGCGACCCGCTGGCGGTGATGTTCGCCGGGCTCGAGGCGCGGGGCTGGCTCGACGAGGACGGCAATGCCCGGATCGCCGCCCGCGCCCGGGACGCCATGCAGACCGTCACCAACGCGCTGACCCGGCTGGACGGCAACAAGCGCGTCATCGTCGAAAGCCTCTGGCCCGATCCTGCCATGCGCGACGTCGGCCTGCGCGGCAACCTGTCCGAGCTCGAGGGGGTGCGCTGCGAGGAGCAGGAGACCTTCTCCGGCGCGTTGCAGGAGGTCCGCTTCGTCGACGCGGTGGCCGAGGTGATGAACCGGCGCATGGCCGAGGACGAGCGCATCTTCTGCATCGGCGAGGACATCCATCGGCTGAAGGGCGGCACCAACGGCGCGACCAAGGGCCTTTACGACCGCTATCCCGACCGGATCGTTCCCGCGCCGATCGCCGAAGCCGGCTTTTCCGGCCTCGCCGGCGGCGTTGCGATGATGGGACGCTACCGTCCCGTCGTCGAGCTGATGTATCCGGATTTCGCGCTCGTGGCCGCGGATCAGTTGTTCAACCAGATCGGCAAGGCCCGTCACATGTTCGGCGGCGACACCAAAATGCCGCTCGTCCTGCGCACCAAGATCGCGCTCGGCACCGGCTACGGCTCGCAGCATTCGATGGATCCGGCGGGGCTGTTCTCGCAATGGCCGGGCTGGCGGATCGTCGCTCCCTCGACCCCGTTCGACTATGTCGGGCTGATGAACAGCGCGCTGCGCTGCGAGGACCCGGTGCTCGTCATCGAGCATGTCGGCCTCTACAACCAGAAGATGCCCGGGCCGGCGGACGACTACGACTACTTCATCCCGCTCGGCAAGGCCAAGGTGGTGCGGCCGGGCAGCCAGCTCACCATCCTGACCTACTCCCTGATGGTGGCGCAGGCGCGCGATGCCGTCGAGGCGCTGGGGCTCGATGCCGAGATCATCGACCTGCGCTCGCTCGACCGGGCCGGCATCGACTGGGAGACGATCGGCGCCTCCATCGCCAAGACGAACAATGTCGTGGTGGTCGAGCAGAGCCCGCTGACCGTCTCCTACGGCGCGCTGCTGACCGACGAGATCCAGCGCCGGTTCTTCGACCATCTCGACCAGCCGGTGAAGCGCGTCCACGGCGGCGAAAGCTCGCCCAGCGTGTCGAAGGTGCTGGAGCGCGCGGCCTTCGCGATGAGCCCGCAGATCGAGACGGAGCTGCGCCAGATGATGATCGACTCGGGGCGGGGGGAGCTTGTTCGTGGCTGAGACGACACCGCAGAAACCAGCCGGCCGGATCGCGGGGCGCATGCCGGGATTGCGCGGGGTGGAGCATGTCGGCTTCACCGTGCCCGACCTCGAGGAGGCGACGCGGTTCCTCGTCGACGTTCTCGGCTGCGAGCAGTTCTACGATCTGGGGCCGTTCCGGTTCGAGGACGACTGGATGGCGCGCCAGCTCGCCGTGCATCCGCGCGCGGTGATGAAGAAGCTCCGCTTCTTCCGCTGCGGCCACGGGCCGAACTTCGAGGTCTTCGAATACGACGCGCCTGACCAGAACCCGCAGCCGCCGAAGAACAGCGACGTGGGCGGCCATCACCTTGCCTTCTACACCGACGATTTCGGCGCCGCGCTGCAATGGCTGCGCGACCATGGCGTGGAGATCCTCGGCGAGCCGGTGTTGCGCACCCAGGGCCCCAGCGCCGGCCAGACCTGGGTCTATTTCCGCGCGCCCTGGGGCATGCAGTTCGAGCTGGTCAGCTTCCCGGGCGGCAAGGGATACGAGGCCGGGACGGACCGGCGGCTGTGGAGCCCGGTCCGCCCCGAGGAATAGCCCGAGGAACAGACAACCATCATGCCCATAACGCTCGCCATGCCCGCGCTTTCCCCGACGATGGAGGAAGGCACGCTCGCCAGATGGCTCGTCGGCGAAGGTGACCGGGTCGCGGCCGGCGATGTCATCGCCGAGATCGAGACCGACAAGGCGACGATGGAATATGAAGCGCCCGCGGCCGGCGTGATCGCCCGGATCATCGTCGCGGCGGGCAGCGCCGGGGTCGCGGTGAGGACGCCGGTGGCTCTCCTGGCGGAAGAAGGCGAGGATGCGGCGTCGGTCGCTGCCGGCTGGCAGCCGGCCGGGCCGGTGCAGACGGCGGTGGCGCCGGTGCCAGCCCGCCCCGCCGGCAACGGAGCAGCCGGGGCCGGGGCGCCAGCGGTCGCGAGCGGCCGGGTGGCCGCGTCGCCGCTTGCGCGAAGGCTCGCGGCAACGCGCGGCGTCGATCTCGCCGGCCTGTCCGGCAGCGGCCCGCGCGGGCGCATCGTTTCCCGCGATGTCGAGGCCGCAGCCTCTATCTCCGCGACAAGGGAAACGGGCCGGCCCGTCCTTGCCGTACCTCCGCCGGCCCCGGAACCTGCGCGCGCACCTGCGGCCGCCAGTCCCTACCCGCCGGGCAGCTACGAAATCGTCGAGCTCGATCCGATGCGCCGCACCATCGCGCGCCGGCTGACGGAATCGAAGCAGACGGTCCCGCATTTCTACCTGCGCGCCGATATCGAGCTCGACGCCGCGCTGGCGTTGCGGGCGCAGATCAACGCGGCGGCGCCCCGCGACGGTGCGGAGCCGGCGTGGAAGATCTCCGTCAACGACATGATGATCAAGGCGCTCGCCTGTGCTCTGCGCGACGTGCCCGAGGCCAATGTGACGTGGGACGACGGCCGGATGCTGCGCCACAAGCCGGTCGACGTCGCGGTCGCCGTTGCGCTCGATGGCGGGCTGATCACGCCGGTCGTCCGCGATGCCGGGACGAAAACCCTTTCGGTGATCTCGAACGAGATGAAGCGCCTCGCCGCGCGGGCGCGCGAGCGCAAGCTCGCGCCCGAGGACTATCAGGGAGGCACGACCTCGCTGTCCAATCTCGGCATGTTCGGCGTCTCGTCCTTCGACGCGGTCATCAATCCGCCGCACGGCACCATCCTTGCGGTGGGCGCCGCCGAAAGGCGCTTCGTCGTGCGCGGCGAAGCCGGCGTCATCGCCACCGTGATGACGGTGACGCTGTCGGTCGACCATCGCACCGTCGACGGCGCCCTCGGCGCGCGCCTTCTCGCGGCATTCAAGAGGCTGGTCGAAAATCCGCTCGCGCTGCTCGCGTGAGGACGATGGCGCGGCGGCTTCAGCCGGGCAGAGGGGCCAATGCACCGGCCCTTTCAGCCGCTCTCGGGAAGAAGATGGCCCTGGACGGGTCGAAGTCGTAGCGCGCTTGGTGGTCGGCCGCGTCGCCGGCAAGCCGGGCGACGCTGTCGATGATGAAGGCGACCTTGTCTTCCGGCAGCAATATGCTGAAGTTCAACCGCGTGAAGCCCGGCTTGGCGATCTCGTCGCCGGCAAGGATGGCGGCGCGAAGCTGGTCCGACTCCTCCGGGCCGATGTCGAGCAGCCGGTGGACGTAGGGTCCGGCGCATGCGCAGCCGCCGCGTGCCTGTATGCCGAAGCGGTCGCTCAGCATGCGCGTCACCAGTTGCTGGTGCACATAGCCGCCGCGCCCGTCGCGCACACGGAAGGAGAAGATCGGCAGGCGCTCCGCCCTGAGCGATCCGAGAAGCTCCAGCCGCTCGACGCCCGCCCATGCGGCGGCGGCGCGTTGCGCCAGGGCGCGGTTGCGCTCGCCCATCGCGGCCGCGCCAATGGCGTCCTTGACGATGAATGCCAGCGCGGCGCGGATGTCGCCCACGACATTCGGCGTGCCGGCCTCCTCGCGCGCTTCCAGGCTCGCGCTGTAGTCGTGCGCGGTGGGCGAAACGAAACGCACCGTCCCGCCGCCCGGCCAGGTGGGCTTGCGGCGCGCCACGGCGTCGCGGCGCACGACGAGGACGCCCGACGCGCCGGGCCCGCCGATGAATTTGTGCGGCGACACCACGATCGCATCGATGTCGTGACCGTCTCCAACGGTCATGGATATCGGCAGATAGGGGCCGCCGCCCGCGTAGTCCCAGACGATCAGCGCGCCGGCCGCCTTGGCCATGCGCGTCACCGCCGTGGCATCCGTGACGATGCCGGTCACGTTGGACGCAGCGGAAAAGGCGCATATCACCTGCCGGCCGCCGCCTGCCGCGGCGAGGGCCTGCTTCAGCGCGGCGAGGTCGGGCCCGCCTTCGGCGGCTTCGGGGATTTCCATCACCTCGGCGCCGCTTTCGCGCCAGGGCAGGATGTTGGAGTGGTGTTCGTAAGGCCCCACGAGCACGAGCGCGCCCGGGCCGACCCCGAACAGCGAAACAAGGCGGTTGATGCCCGCCGTCGCGCCGGAGCCGGCGAAGATGACGGCATGGCGATCGCCTGCGCCGCAGCAGGCGGCGATCGTGGCGCGGGCGTCGCGGCGCAGCCGGGTCATCATGCCGCCGCACCAGGACGCCTCGGTGTGGCTGTTGGCGTAGTAGGGCAGCACCTGCTCCAGAATGAAGCGCTCGATCTGCATGAGCGCCCGCCCGGAAGCCACATAGTCCGCGTAGACCAGCGGCCTGGCGCCGAACGGCCCGTCGACGGTCGCGTCCCTGCCGACCAGCCCGTCGGCAAGCGCCCGGATCAGGTTCCCCCGCTCCATCTCCCGGCGAAAGCCGGCGAGCAGGCTGGCGGAAGTCTCGGCGAGGTGTGAGCCCAAGGCGAATGTCCGGTAGAGGTGAAGCGTCGGCCGAAGATATCGCGGCCCGCATGTTGAAACCTCACCGTTGTTCTGCCAATCCTACGTTTGCGTGTGTCATATGATCGGCGAAATGCTCCAAGTCGACTCGATCGATCTGAAAATCCTGACCTGCCTGCAGAAGGACGGGGGCATCTCGCAGCGCGAGCTGGCCGACCGGGTCGGCCTGTCGCAAAACGCCTGCTGGCGCCGGCTCCAGCGCTTGCAGGCGAGCGGCGTCATCCTGGGAAGCACGACCGCGATAGACCTCGACGCGCTGGGCCTCGACCTCACCGTTTTCGTGATGACCCGGACGCGGCATCATTCGAAGGAATGGGCGGAGAGGTTTCGCGCCCATGTGGAGAAGCTGCCGGAAGTGACGGATTTCTACCGCATCGGCGGCGACTGGGACTACCTGATCAAGGTCCGCACGCGCGGCATGGCCGGCTACGACGCCTTCTACCAGAAGCTGATAACCGACTTCGATCTGGAGACGGTCACCGGATTCTTCTCGATGGAGGCCATCCTCCAGAACCGCCCCGTGGATCTCGACACGCTCGGCCGGTAACGGCCGAAACGCTGCGAACCCTCGGGCAGGGCGCGGGGCCCGCGGTCAGAGGCCCGCGATGCGATCGGCAACGCTCCGGCCCAATGCCTGCGTGCGCGCCCGGCCCCCGCAATCGGGCGTCAGCAATGCGGTCTGCGTCGTCACCCACGACAGGGCAAGCATCAGATCGGCTGCCGCCGCCGCCTCTCCGAGATGCTCCAGCATGAGCGCCGCGCACCAGAGGGTCGCGATGGGGTTGGCCACCTGCTTGCCCGCAATGTCGGGAGCCGATCCATGGACCGGCTCGAACATCGACGGCACGCCGCCATCGGGATTGAGATTGGCGGAGGCGGCAAATCCCAGGCCGCCCTGAATTGCCGCGCCGATGTCGGTCAGTATATCGCCGAACAGGTTGGAAGCGACGACTACGTCCAGCGACTCCGGATGGGTAATCATGCGCGCGGAGATCGCATCGACATGATAGCGCGTCACCTGCACGTCGCGATACTCGGCCGCGAGCTCCTCGGTGACTTCGTCCCAGAACACCATCGAGTGCTTTTGCGCATTCGACTTGGTCACGGAGGCGAGGCGAAAGCTGCGCTTGCGGGCCTGCTCGAAGCCGAACCGCAGGATCCGCTCGACCGCCCGGCGCGTGAAGATCGACGTTTCGACCGCGACCTCATGGGCGCTTCCGGCGTGTACGCGGCCGCCCGCGCCGGAATATTCGCCTTCGGTATTCTCCCTGATGCAGAGAATATCGAATTTCGATTTCCTGAGCGGGCCATCGATCCCGGGAAGAAGCCGATGAGGCCGCATGTTGACATAGAGGTCGAACTGCTTGCGGATCGGAAGCAGGAGCCCGTGCAGGGAAACGTTGTCGGGAACCTTAGCCGGCCAGCCGACAGCGCCCAGCAGGATCGAGTCGAAGGACCGTAACTGCGAGATGCCGTCCTGCGGCATCATCCGCCCGGTGCGGAGACAGGTTTCACAGCTCCATTCGAAATGCGTTTCTTCCAGACGGAAGCCATGTTTTTCGGCGGCCGCGTGAAGCGCCGGAAGGGTCGCGTCGACAACTTCGGTCCCGATCCCGTCGCCGGGGATGACCGCCATGCGGTATCGTCTCATCTTTGTTTCCTGACCGATGGAGCAGCGAATCACGCCGCCTGAAGCGCCTCGAGAATCTGCCACGACAGCCTGAGGACATCCGCGTCGGCGCCGAAATGACCGATGAGCTGCGCGCCGACGGGAAGGCCCGTCCGCGTCCGATGGACGGGCAGGTTCGCGGCCGGTTGGCCCGAAGCGTTGATGAGAGCCAGAAATGCCGTGTATCCGGCGACCTTCCTGCGAAACGGAACGAAGTCGTCGTCCATGGTCAGCGTCCCGAGCGGGACCGGCAATCTGGTCAGCGTAGGCGTGATCGCAAAATCATAGCCGGCCATCCAGTGTTCCATCGTCCTGGCAATGGACTGGAAGCGAATGAGGGCGAGGCTGTAGGTTTCGGCGCTGATATGCCGCCCCCTGCTCCAGGCGTCATGGATGGCGGGCTCCAGAAGCTGCGAGATATCCGCGCCCGGATTGTGCAGGAGGAAGCCGTTGACGGCGACCGTCACGCTGGCCGACATCATGTCGATCAGGGCGCCGACAAACGCATCGTACCTGACGGGAGGCGGATCTGCCTCGACGACCTCATGTCCCAGAGCGGCCAGTATGTTCTCGACCCGGTCGACCGCGGGCATGACATCCGTCGCGACCTCGACGCCTTCGAAGCCTTTCGTCCATTTCGCGATGCGCAGGCGGTCATTGAAAGGCTTTTCGAGAACGGCAAGGTAGGACCGGGGCCGTTGCGGCGCGGCGTAATATTGGCCGATCTCGTATCCGGCAATCCCGTCGAGGGCGGCCGCGGTGTCGCGGACGCTGCGCGACAGCACGCCGTCGACCGCGAGCCCGCCCCAGCCTTCGCTTCGGGCCGGGCCGTGCGGCGTCAGGCCGCGGGACGTCTTGAGCCCGTAGAGACCGCAGCAGGCGGCGGGAATGCGGATCGAACCGCCTCCGTCGCTGCCATGCGCGACCGGCACGATGCCGGAAGCGACGGCCGCCGCGGCGCCGCCGCTGGAGCCTCCGGCCGAACGGGACAGATCGAACGGATTTCGGGTGGGC
The DNA here is from genome assembly GCA_964629765.1 of uncultured Mesorhizobium sp. GTDB lineage: Bacteria > Pseudomonadota > Alphaproteobacteria > Rhizobiales > Rhizobiaceae > RCIO01. The sequence continues at coordinate 30,580 of CAZVTK010000005.1, read as the reverse complement.
GCTCCATAAAGACGCGCTTCCGTGATCGGCGCCATGCAGAATTCCGGCACCGTCGTCCTGGCAAAAGGCAGAAAGCCGTCGGCCAGGAAGCGCTTGACCAGCGTGGAATCCTCCTTTCCGGGCGTTGCCGGAAACAGGCACGAGCCATTGGTCGAGGGGAATATCGTCGAAGAACTCGCCGAATCCTTCAGGAGAAAGGGGATAGCGCCGAACGTACCCTTGAGCTCGGCGATGGCGGCCTGTTCGAGCGCCCACTCGAATCGCAGGTGACAGAGAGCGTTGACGGAGGGGTTTTTCTCCTCCGCCACGCGGATCGCGCACTCCATCAGCTCCCGCGCCGTGACCTCGCCGGATTTCAGGAGCGAGGCGAGCCCGAGCGCGTCCTCCCTGACGTATTCGTCGAGATTCACGGCTTCAGCCTTTCTCTGCCGGGGTTGCCGGCAAGATCCTGTCCTGGCGCAGGGCTTCGTCCGCGAGGGTGGAGAAACGCACATCTCCGGTCGCCATCATGCGATCGATCAGCCGCGAAAGCATCTCCATGCGGGGACCGCGGCCGATCACTTCGGGATGCATCGTCAGGGTGAACACGCCGGATTCGACATTGCGATGGCACCAGTCGAATTCGCCGGCCCAGATGTCGAGCACGTCGGCCGGATTGCGCAGCCCGGCGAAAAGCGGGCGGTTGAGGAAGGTGAAGTAGGGAAAGTCGTCCAGCTCCCAGGCCACCGGGATCTCGACCAGCTTCGTGGGCGTGCCCGGCTGGAACGCATCCTCGTCGACGCGGTCTCCCTTGCGCGCGCGATAGGGCCGGAAGTCGTCCGCCATCAGGCTGCTGTCGTAGACGAACCCGCGCTCGATGAGCAGATCGACCGTCGCGCGGGACATGTCCCACGCCGGGGACCGGTAGCCCGCAGGACGCCACTCTTCGCCGAGGACCGTTCGCAGGCGCGCGATCGCGCGATCGAGGAGATCGGCCTCCGCCTCCCGTTCGAGGCCCACCGGGCTTTCATGCGCAAAGCCGTGGACGCCGATCTCGTGGCCCGCGTCGCGGATGGCCCTGACCTCTCCGGGAAAGGAAACCGCCGTGTGCGACGGCGTGAAGAACGTGGCTCTTATGCCTTTCTCGTCGAGCAGTTTCAGGATGCGGCCGATGCCGATATTCGCCCCGTATTCGCCGCGCGAGACCGGGCCGGGCGAGACCTGCCCGAACGTGCTGACCCAGATCGAAACCGCATCGAAATCAAAGCTCAGGCAGATCGTCGTCGTCATTGCCGGACCAGTCCTCGGCGACCGCTCCTGCGCGGGCAGGAGCGCGGTTCAACCAGCGGGGCAGAGGTGCGCGCCGTCACTTGAGGAGCTTCTTCTGGACTTTTCCGGTCGGGCCGATCGGCAGCGATTCGACGAATTCATAGACGGTCGGCACCTTGAACGGAGCCAGCTTCCCGGCGCAGAAGCTCACCAGCGCCGCGTGGTTCAGGCCCTTGTCGCGCGTGACGATGAAGGCCTTGACGGCTTCGCCGTAGAGCTCGTCCGCCACGCCGATCACCGCGCATTGATCGACGCCGGGATGTTCGACCAGCACCTCCTCGACCTCCGCCGGGGCGATCTTGGCTCCCCCCCGGATGATCTGCTCGCGGCTGCGGCCGACGAAATAGATGAACCCGTTCTCATCGCGGTAGCCGAGGTCGCCGGACACGTACCAGCCGTCGAGATTGCACGCGGCCGTCTTCTCCGGCTCGCGGAAATAGCCGCTCATCCAGCCGATGGAGCGAACGAGGAATTCGCCCGGCTGACCGTCCGGCACGTCGTTCATCGTCTCGTCGACAAAGCGGACTTCGACGCCGGGCGGCGGCTTGCCGACCGAACCTTCCGGGGCGCTGAACCCGTTCTCCGCCCTCGGCGAAGCGACGAGCTTGACCTCCCCCATTCCAAGGAAATTGACGATCGGAATGCCGAACACTTCCCTGAAGCGCCGCGCCAGGGAGATGGGGAGATCGGCACCGGCGCAGAGCACGACGCGAAGCGACGACAGATCGTACGTCCTTCCCGTTTCCTCGACATGCGCCAGCATCATGGCGTACATCGTCGGCACGCCCTTCATGATGGTCACCTTGTGGCGCTGGATGGCCTCCAGAACCCGGACCGGATTGAATTTCTCGAGCAGGACGACGGAGCCCCCCGCCCGCAGCTCGGGGAACGAGCCGGGATTGACGCCATAGGTCCAGCCGAGCGACATGGCGATCAGCACCTTGTCGTCCTGGGTCACATCCCAGGCGCGCTCGTAGAGGCTGGCCCCGTCGAGCTCGACGCGATGAGAGAAGGCGATCGCCTTCGGCTTGGCGGTCGATCCCGATGTGTAGGAGATCAGAACGACGTCCTCCGGATCCGTCTCGGGCAACGGAACCGATTCGTCTTCCAGCATGGAAAGTCGCCGCGCATCGGGAGCGTTCTCATCGAGCAGCAGGATGGCGGGCGCGGGCGCGAGCCCTTCGAGAGCCGCTTGCACCCGGGGCAGCAAATCCTGGTTCGTCACGATGATCCTCGGCTCCGCATGCGCGATCATGTAGGAGATCTCGCTCGTCGCGAGGTCCCGGTTCAACGGCATGAAAATCCCGCGCGCCGCCGCCGTCGCGAAGTAGAGCTGCCAGATTTCGAGGCAGTTGGGCAGCAGGGTCGTGACGCGGTCCTGCACGCCGACGCCCTTCCTGATCAGGCCGCCCGCAAGCGCACGGGAGCTGCGGCGGAGCTCGCGGAACGAAAGCTCGGTGTCTTCAAAGCTGAACGCCACGCGATCCGCATAGGCTTCGTCGGGGAAGGTCAGCAGCTTCGCAATGTCGTGGCTGTCGATCCGCGAGCGAATGAGGCTCTGCTCAAGGCGCATGGGGTATCTCTGTGTTGGCATCTTCTGCGGGCCGGCTGCCGGGCTCATCGCGGCGGATCAGTCGCCGTCCGGAAGCTCACGCCGCTCGCCGACGTAGTCCACCGCCTCGCGGGCGACGATGCGGCATCGCACCCCCGACCGGAGCTCCTCCGAAACATGCGCGATGAGGCCGGGGAACGTGGACAGCAGCGCGATCCCCGCCATTTCCTTCGGGGTGAAGCCCATCTGGGCCATGATGCCGGCCAGCATCCCGACATCGTTGAGCACGAGATCCGGCTTGTTGACCGCGGATTTGAACGCGGCATGCAACGCCTCATGGAAGACGTTGATGTCGCCCCAAATCCCGCATTCCTGCGCTATCTGCCTGAGGGTCTGCGCCCGAGGATCGACGCCGCGAAACACTTGGTGGCCAAATCCCGGCACGCGTTCCTTGCGCGCCCTGATGTCGGCGACGAGATCCGCGACGAACGCCTCCAGCGGGCGGCCGCTTTTGCGCCATGCGCCGTAGTGCTTCAGGATGAATTCGCCGGTCGGCTCGGGCGACAGCGCGAATTCGCCGGCCGCAGCCACGCCGGCCGCCAGCGACGTCGGCATCTCCGGATTGACCGACGCCACCATTCTGGCGGCGACGGTGCCGGATTTCTCCAGCCCGTAATCCAGGACGGAGGTCAGGAGGAAGTCGAACATCCGTGCCTGGCCGCTGTTGGGCAAGTCGCCCCGTATCAGCAGATAGGCGATCTCCGAGAAGCTCTTGCGCCGGACGAGATCGGTCATGGGATAGCCGCGAATAAGCAGATCCTCCTCGGTGATCCGGCTGATGCCGGTGACCCAGTGGGAAGGGGTATTCGTCGCCATGCCTGTCTCCCGGTGCCCGCTCGCCTCGGACGAGTAAAGTCTTCTCCAGACAATCAGGAATACGTAGCGGCTCCACGCAACGGCGCAACTTCCGTTGGTGCATGAAACGATGCAGACAACGCATTTTCCTTTTTCAGGCGAATGAAATTAATATATCTCTTGATTGTTTTTGGCCGAATATGCCACCGTTCGCAGGAATAATTATATTCTTTTGGAGAAACGTCGATAATATCCAGTATATCTCCCGGCAGAATTGACGAGCGCCTGTTCCGGCGAATGCCATGCCGTCAAGGAAGGCTGCGGCTGCCGAACGGCGTGGCGGATCGTCAGGACGCTTCCGGCTTCCCGCCGGGAGCGTGCGGGCACGATCATGCAGACAAGGGACGCAGGGCATGAGGAGCAGTCCCTCCGGCTGGATCGAGCCCGTTGCCGATGCCGCCTGGCTGGCGCGCCGCCGCGAGGCGGTGCTTGCCCCGGAGCTTACGGTAATCGATCCCCACCACCACCTTTGGGTGCTCGGCAACCAGAGCTATCTGCTGCCGGATCTGGAGGCCGATCTCGCGAGCGGGCATCGCGTCGAAGCGACGATCTATATGGAGGCGTCGATGGGGTATGACCCGGCGGACCCCTCGCCCATGGCCTCGGCAGGTGAGATTGATTATGCCCTGGCCGCGCGGGCCATGGCGGACGGGCCGGCCGTGAGCGGCATCGTTTCCTACATCGATCTGCGTCGGGACCGCGACGTCGTTCCTGTCGTCCTGGAGCATCTGCGCCGGGGAAAGGGAGCGCTCGCAGGGGTGCGCGATACGGTTTCGTGGAGCCCCTATCCCGAATTGCGCAACCACCGGATAAATCCCGATGCAGGCGCCCTGCTGACGGCGCCGTTCAGGAGAGGCGCGGCTGTCCTGGCGGACCACTCGCTGCCTCTGGATCTGTGGCTCTATCAGGATCAACTGGCCGAGCTTGCCGTCACCGCGCGGCAGCTTCCGCAGGTGACTTTCGTGGTGGACCATTGCGGCGGTCCGCTGATGACCGGGATCTACGCGGATCACAAGCCGTCCCGTTTCGCCGCGTGGGAAGCCGGGATCAAGGCGCTCTCGGATCTGCCGAACGTCTTTCTGAAGCTCGGCGGCCTCGGCATGCGAACCGTCGATCTGCGCCTGCACGAACGTGCGGATCCGCCTTCGTCGGAGGATCTGGCCGAGGTCTGGGCTCCCTTCGTCGATATCTGCGTCGCTGCGGCGGGTCCTTCCCGCTGCATGTTCGAGAGCAATTTTCCGGTCGACAAGGAAGTGGCGAGCTACCGCACGATCTGGAACGCGTTCAAACGGCTGGCTATGCCTTACGGGACGAGGGAAGCCCGGATGCTGCTGGCCGGCACGGCGCGGGCCGTCTACCGGCTGTCCGCGCATTGATGCCGGAAATCCATCGCACGTCGCCGCCGGAGCAGCATGGATATGGATGGAGAGCTGCCAAGCTACAATGGCGTAGTCTATCCGGCCATGACGGATGCCATGGGACATATGAATGTCCAGTATTACGTCGCCGCATTCGATCAGGCCATGTGGCGGACGGTCGTTCTGCTGGGCTATGAAACCGATTGGCAGACAAGTCGCGGCGAAGGCTGGGCGGATGTCCTGCACGAAACCCGTTTCATGAAGGAAGCTGCCGTCGGCGCAGTGTTCGTCGTGTCCACCGCGATCGAGGCGGTAGGAAAAACCTCGCTCACCCTGCTGCATCGCATGAGGAGCCCGCGCGGCGAGCTGCTTGCAATCATGAAAATGAAAACGGTTTATTTCGACCTGAGGGCACGCGTGGCCATTCCATTACCATATATACTCAGGAAAAACGCCTGCGCTCGACTGTTGCTTGCCGAAAAAGCGGGTTGAGTGGACACTTTTTCCGATGAGCGATACAGTCCGTTCCCGCCGTCCCAGGGCAGAAGGTCGGAGAGTTCCGAATGGATACCGAGTGGCTGCTCGATTTTCTCGCCGTCTGTCAGATGGGCAACTTCACCAAAGCTGCCGAGGCCCGAAATGTCAGCCAGCCTGCATTCAGCAGGCGTATCCAGACTCTGGAAGCCTGGGCAGGGGTTCCGCTGCTCGATCGCGGCACCCACAAGATCGTGACCACGGCTGCCGGGGACGTTTTCAAGGTCCAGGCCCAGCAGATCATCTCCCAGGTCAACCAGGCCCATGCCCTTACTCTGGCCGCAGCCAATCGCGGCAAGTCCACCGTCCGCATCGCATGTACGGACGCGCTTTCATTCAGCTTTCTTCCGGACTGGATCAACAAGGTCACGCATGAGCTCAACCCGCATATAACCGTCAGCCTGAACGTCGCGAACTTCGCAGAATGCATGCGGATGCTCAATGACGGCATCGTCAACTTCGTGGTGTTCCACCACCATCCCGATCTCGACCACAGGTACAACCTCGGCGTGGCGCAGCAGATCGACATCGCTTCGGACGTCCTCGTCCTGACCTCGCATCCGCTGCTGCTGATGACCGAAGGCCGCGCCGAACGGCTTCCCTTCATCGCATTCGGCTCCGATTCCGCTTTCGACGCGCTGACGCGCTCGCACAACGAGAACCTCGACTTCGAATGCTACGACATTCTCGAGACGACGACGGTGCAAACGGTCATCAGCAACGTCCGGCTGAAAAGCGGCATCGGCTGGTGCCTGAGAAGCCTGATCGAGAAAGACCTCGGAGACGGAACGCTCGTGCAGGCGGCGAAGGTCGAGATCCCGCTGTCCATCCGCATTGCCCGGCTGCGTGCGCGCCAGAGCAGCGTGGCGGAAGCCATGTGGGCGTTCGCCGGCTCGGACTCGAGAAAACACGCGGCGGAAATGCGATAGCGGCACATCCGGTCCCGCCGGGGCTGGCCGGCGGCGTCGGCGTCAGTTCAGCAGGAGCGCGAGCCCCGGGAATATCCCGATGGCCAGCAGGACGCCCGCCAGCATGATGTAGAACGGGGTCATCGCGCGCACCGTCGTCATGAACGAGACGTCGGCGAACCGGGACGTGATGAAAAGCAGTACCCCGACCGGCGGCGTGACGGCTCCGTAGGCCAGCGACAGGCAGATCACGATCCCGAAATGAATGGGGTGGATGCCGTATATGCCCGCCAGCGGCGCGAAGATCGGCACCATGATGATCAGCGCCGCCATCGTCTCGACGAAGAGGCCGATGACCAGCACGACGGCGGCGATCAGCAGCATTGCGATCCACGCCTGGTCGGTCATGGACTGGATGAGCACCGCGACTTTGGACGGGACCTGCTCCAGCGCCAGCACCCAGCCGAAAATTCCCGCCGACGCGATGATGATCCCGATGCTCGCGGTGGTTTTCGCTGCCACAAGGGAAACCTGGTAGAATTTGGCGAGATCGAGCTCGCGATACACGAAGAAGCCGATCACCACCGCGTAGACGACGGCAACCGCGCCCGCCTCGGTGGCGGTGAATACCCCTCCGAGAATGCCTCCCATGAGGATGATGGGCACGAACAAAGCGGGGATCGCATTGCGGCCGGCGCGCACCCTTTCCCGCCAGCCTGCCCGCTCCGAACGCTGCCAGCCATAGCGGCGGGCCTGGATCGCATTCACGACAAGCATTCCCACGATGATCAAGAGGCCCGGAACGATGCCCGCGAGGAACAGCGCGCCGATCGAAACGCCGGCGAGCGCGCCGTAGACGACCATGATGATGGACGGGGGAATGACGTTGCCGATCATCGAACCCGTCGTTTCGAGGGCTGCGGCATAGCCCGCCGGATAGCCGGCCCGCTTCAGCGCGGGTATCATGATCGACCCGGTGGCCGATGCGCTCGCCGCGCTGGAGCCGGTGAGCGACGAGAAGATCGCGCTGGCGATGACGTCGACCTGCGCCAGCCCGCCCCGCCAGTGACGGACGAGCGTGTCCGCGAAAACCAGCATCCAGCGGGAAATGCCGCCATGCTCCATCAGCGCGCCGGCGAAGATGAAAAACGGGATCGCCAGAAGCGATGTCGAATCCAGCATCACGAAGATCCGCTGCGGCACCACCGCGATGGGCACATGCAGATCGGATGACAGAAGGGCCAGCACCCCCGAGATCCCCATCGCCGCCGCGACGGGCACCCGGACGACCAGCAGGACGAGGAAGGAGACGACGAGCGTGAGGAGCATGGGGGGTTGTTGCTTACGGTTTTGCCGCTGTGGCGATGCGCCACGCGTGAACGATCGAGAAGATCGTCGCCAGAACGGCGAAGATCGGCAGGATTGCCTGGACGAGGCCCATCCGCAGCCCCGCGGCGGCGGTGATCGCGTTGTAGTTCACCTGTATCAGATGCAGGCCGCCATAGCCGACGATCAGGGCGAAAGCGACGAAGGCGGCGTCGCCGACCAGCGAGAGGATGATGCGGGTACGGCGGGACGCATTGGCGCCGACGGCGTCGATGACGATGTGCGAGCCTTCGAGCGCCGCGAGCGAGGTCGCCAGAAACACCATCCAGATGAAGAGATAGCGGTTGATTTCGTCGATCCAGCTCAGCGAACTGCCGAACATGTAGCGCAGGACGACCTGGGTGAAGGTGAAGAGCACGAAGGACAGCAGCGCACCGACCGAGACGGCTCCGACGATCGATTCTGCGACGGCGACGAGCCTTTGCATCGACGGGACTTCCTTTCGATCAATCTGGTCATCCCGGCTGCCGGCGATCTTGCAAGGATTTGCCCGATCCGGGAGCGGATCGGGCAAATCGGTCAGGCGGCTTTCCTGATGAGGTCGAATATTTCCTTACCCTCGGGACCGAGATCGGCCAACAGCAGATCCCAGGCCGGCTCGACCGCCGTGCGGATCTCGGCGAGGTCGGGCTTGTGAATCGTGTGCGACGTCGATTTGAGCATCTCCGCGAGGCTGGCGGCATTGCGCTCCCGGGACACCGTACGTTGCATGGCGAAAGCCTCCAGGGCCGCTTCCTCCAGCGCGCGCTGCTCGTTCGGCTGCAACCGGCCGAAGGCGGCGTCCCCGATCACCAGATGAGCCGCGCTGTAGAGGTGGTTGGTCAGGCTGTAGTGCGACGAAACCTCGTTGAACCGCTGCTCGAGGATGGCCGCCGGGAAACCCTCCGCCCCGTCGACGATGCCGGTCTGGAGAGCGGAATAGACTTCGGCATAGGCCACGGGCGTCGGCGCGGCACCCAGGGTCGACAAGGGGACGATATGGATCTTCGTGTCGGGAACGCGGATCTTCATGCCGCGGAAATCCGAAACGGAATCGATGCCGCGCTTCGAGCTGAAGATCTGCCGCCAGCCCAGGTCTCCCCAGGCCAGGATCCGCATGCCTGCGCCGCTCATAAGCGCCTGCGACAGCCGTTCCGTGACCGGTCCGGCGAAGACGCGGTCCACATGCTCGTCGTTCTCGAAGGCGTAGTATATGCCGGCAAGCAGCATGACGGGGGCGTAGGTGATCGTGAAGTCCACCCCCGTCGACGTGATGTCGATCGATCCGAGGCGAATGCCCTCATAGATGTCGCGCGCGCCGCCGAGCTGGCCGGCGGGAAAAACCGCAATCTCGACCGAACCGCCCGTCTTTTCGCGGACGGCGTTGGCGAAGGCCAGATGTCCTTCATGGGTCGCGCTCGCCGTCGCCTCGACATGCGCGGCGCGCAGGGTCTTCGTCTGGGCCCGCAGGACCGTCGGCATGCCGAGCGCAGCCAGCGCCGCGCCCGTTCCAGCGCTTTTCAGCAAGCTTCGGCGCGACAGGATACTCTGGCGGAGATGATCTTTCATTTTAACTCCTTCCCGTTGAATGTTCCAAACCTATGCTAGCCGTTTCGGATATGATCTCTGGGCCGGTGTGATCAGCGAACATTTGTAATTGAACTATCTCTTCATGCTGCCTAGTGCTCGGCATGAATGCTAATGCAATTATCGCATCTAACAATGCGTCCTGCGGGTGCCGGCCAGTTCCGGCGCGTCCTGCAACCTGCTGAAATCCTGGGGCCGGCGATCCGAAAGATCGCGGGGGGGAGCCGAAGCCTCCTGCCGAAAGGAAAGCCCGGCGCGAGGCGTGTCGCGCCGGGCTTGCGCCCGCGGTCGGCTGGCGGGCTTGCGGTGACGAGGCGCGCTCAGGCGCCGCCGGCGGATCAGCCCACCGGCATCAGCACCCTGTCGATGACGTGAATGACGCCGTTCGACTGGTCGACGTCGGCGATCGTCACCGTCGCCACGCCGCCGGTCTCGTCGGTCAGGGTGATGGCGTCGCCCTTCATCTGCGCCTTCAGCGTGCAGCCGCCGACCGTCTCGACCGCATGGCTGCCGCCGTCGTCGGCGATCATCTTGGCGATCGCGTCGGACATCGCCTCGGCCGCCACCACATGGCAGGTCAGGATCTTGGCGAGCTTGTCCTTGTTCTCCGGCTTGAGCAGCGTGTCTACGGTGCCCGCCGGCAGCGCCTCGAAGGCGGCGTTCACCGGCGCAAAGACGGTGAACGGACCCTTGCCCGAGAGCGTGTCGACCAGACCGGCCGCCTTGACGGCCGCGACCAGCGTGGTGTGGTCGGCCGAGTTGACGGCGTTCTCGACGATATTCTTCTCGGCATACATCGGCGCGCCGCCGACCATGGGGTTTTCCCGGGCGACGGCGATGCCGGCGAGCGCCGTGGCGGCGAAGGCGCCGGCGACGATGGCGGAAGTGAGTGTGCGCATGTCCTGTAACTCCTTTCGAATCTCGCTCCCGGGCGGGAGGGATGCGCGGAGCTACGGGAGGTCTTCGGGAGAAGTTTCAGCGGCGATGCGAAAAATGCGGCGCGGGCGTCAGACGGTGCGCAGATCCCCGGCCGCGACGACCGGTCCGGTGGGCTGGCCGGTGGGCGAGCCGCCCTCGGGCTCCAGGCTGATGGCGAAGAGAACGCCGGAGGCGATCATGGCGCGATGGGCGGGCACGACGGCGAGACGGACGCTCGCGCCGGCGGGGATCACGCCGAGCGAGACGGGCGGCCTGTCGCCCTCGATCGCCCAGAGCTCGAAGTCGCTCCCCGCGCCGTGGTCGCCGGCGACATGGGAAAGGCCGATCTCGCCGGCAGCGGCGTCGTAGACCGCGAGATAGCGCACGCCGCTCTCCTCGCCGGTGAGCGAGGCCACCAGCCGCCCGGCCGGCGGGGCCGACGGCCGGAGGACAGGAAGCGCGACGACGAGGAGAAGCGCCGCGACGGCGGCGGCGGCAACGCCGCGCCAGAAGGCAAGGCTGTGCATGAACCCGGAACGGGCAGGCGCGGCAGGCTGCCCGCCGGGAGCAAACAGCCGCGCGTCGAGCCCGGCCTTCGCCGAGGCGGGCGGCTCGATCTCTTCATAGCCGGCGTCGAGCGGCGAAAGCCGCTCCTCCCATGCAGCGGCCAGCCGCGCGAAAGCCGGGTCGTCCTCGATCCGCGCCGCCGCAGCCTGCCGCTCGTCCATCGGCAGGACGCCGAGAACGTATTCGGCGGCGAGGATGTCGTCGCCTCCGCGTTCGGGATCGTCGTCGCCGGCGGGCATCATCGCTCCAGACATTCCTTCAGCTTCATCAGGCTGCGCCGCAGCCAGGTCCGCATCGTATTCAGCGGCACGCCGTGCCGCTCGGCAAGCGCGGCATAGCTGTCGCCGTTCAGATAGGCCCCGCGAACGGCCGCGGCGCGGTCCTGCTCCAGCTCGTCGAGGCAGGCATGGATCTGCTCGCGCTCGCCGCCGGCGACCGCCTGCGCCTCAGGCCCCGGACTGGCGTCCGCGACATCCAGCGCGGCGTCGATCTCCGCCGGCTTTTCACGGCGGACGCGAACGCGGTCGATCGCGTGGTTGCGCGCGACGGCGACGAGCCACGAGATCGGACTCAGCTCCGAGACCGCGAAGCGGTCGGCCTTCATCCATATCTTGACGAACACCTCCTGCAGCGCCTCCTCGGCCTCGCCCCTGTCGTTCAGGACACGCAGGCACACGCCGAAAAGTTTCGCGCTGACGCGCCGGTAAAGCAGGTCGAACGCCGCGCGATCCTTCATGGATACGCGGACGATGAGCCTGGTGATGTCCTGCGAGGCGGGCTGCGGAGGCGTCATTGGCCGGGAAGCTAGGGTTTTGGGCGCGCTTGGCAATGCCCTCGTCGCGTTCACCTCGCGTGCCCGTCCGTCCGCTTCAAATCCCGGCATACCATTCATAGCCGCGATCTTCCCAATAACCGCCTTTGCCCTGGCCGAACGGGGCAAGGCTGTCGGCGAGCTCGATGGCGCGGATATACTTCGCCATCTTGTAGCCGAGCTGCCGCTCGACGCGCACGCGCAGCGGCGCGCCGTTCTCGACCGGCAGGGCGCCGCGGTTGAGGCCGTAGGCCAGAATGGTCTGCGGATGGCGGGCGTCGACCATGTCGATGGACTCGTAATATCTGATCTCCCCCGACAGGCTCCTCTCGATCGTGTCGAGGCAATGGAAGACGACGAAGCGCGCCCGGGGCAGCGGCCGCGCCGCGTCGAGGATCGCCGCCAGCGGCGCGCCGGTCCATTCGGCGATGCAGCTCCACCCCTCCACGCAGTCGTGCCGCGTGATCTGCGTGCGCGCCGGGATCGCGCGGATGGTGTCGAGGGCGAGCGAGAGCGGCCGCTCGACGAGGCCGCCCACCTCGAGCCGATAATCGGAGAAACCGCCGGCCAGCAACGCCTTGTAGTGCGGATCGTCCGGAGAGGTCACGCCGTTGGGACGCTGCGGCTGGCGCAGGTCGGCCCGCGTGAACTCCCGCGCCAGCCAGTCGTCGCCCATCAGCAGGCGCTGGACGCGATAGGTGAGCGAATTGGCGCGCTCGAGGACGTGGCGGACCCGGCTGTCGCCGTCGGAGAGGAAGTCGAACGCGCTGCAACCCGACAGCGTCAGGCTCGACGCGGTGACGGCGGCGCCGGTGAGAAAGCCGCGCCTGCTGACGGTTTTATCGGCCATGATGCCCTTCCTTTCCGGAGTCCGGCCTTGCTTCCTCGTCGGTGCGAAACCAGCCGGTGATCATCGAGCGCAATTCGTTGAGCGGTCCGGCGGCAACGACCATCGCCATGTGGACCAGGAAGAACAGGACGAGCAGGACCATGGCCGTGAAATGGATCGTGCGGGCGGTCTGCCGGCCGCCGAACATGTCGACAAGAAAGGGGGCGATCGCGTTGAAGCCGGGCGACATGGCCAGCCCCGACAGCACCATCAGCGGCAGGAGGACGAGCAGCACCGCGGCATAGGCGAGCTTCTGGAGCGGGCCGTAGCGCTTGCGGCGATGGAGCCTGAAACGGGCATGGTCCGCCATGTCGACCGGCAGCGCCTTGAGGTCGCTTGGCGTCGGCAGGATGTCGCGCCGCAGATGGCCGTTGACGAGGCTGGCGGTGAGCCAGATCGCGAGCGTGAGCACCAGCATCCAGGCGAAGAAGAAATGCACGACCCGTCCGGTGGCGAGATCGTGATGCGACGGGATCGTCGCCCAGGCGGGAAAGGCGCGCGCCTGCGGCCGCTCCGCCGGGCCGGAAAGGCCGAGCACGCCGGTCGTGTCGAAGCCGAGGCCGAAAAGCTCGGTGCTGCCCCGCAGCCCGTTCCCGCCCTCAACGGTGCCGATGCGCAGCACGGAATTGTCGAAACGGAAGCCGGATTCGTGTCCGACATGGAGGACCGGGTGGGCGTTGAAGATCTGGAGCCCGGACAGAAGCAGGAAGAACAGGGACAGCGCCCAGACCCAATGCGTGACCCGGGTCCAGCCGGAATGACGATAGACCAGCCGCAACGAAGGCCGTTCACCGTCGGCCGGATAAGGACCTGAAACCTCCCGCATGGACCCGGACTGCATCTTCGCGCTCTCCACTCGTCACGGAGATACGGATCCTGTCGGGGAGAAGTTTCAGGGGTTCATCAGCAGCGGAGCAGCCGCGCGGATTTCGTGGCTCCTGCCTTCACCGCCGCCGGGCCATATTCGCCGAACGGCGTCCCTGTCGCCGCTCGCGCGGGTGGCGGCCCCGCCGGGAGCGCGACATTGGCCGGCGACCTCGTCTGCGCTACTGGTTCGGGGCGGGCATTCCTGCCTCGACGGAAAGGTTGCGAAAATGACTGCTGGGACGCGGGTGGTCGTCGGCATTTCGGGCGCGTCGGGAGCCATCTACGGCGTGCGCCTGCTGGAATTGCTGCGCGACATCGATGTCGAGGTCCATCTCGTGATGTCGCGCACCGCCGGGATCACCATCGCCCATGAGCTGGGCATGAAGCCGGCGGACGTGCGCGCCATGGCGCATACGTGCCACGACAACGAGGATCTGGCGGCGCCGATCTCCAGCGGCTCGTTCCGAACCCGTGGCATGATCGTGGCCCCCTGCTCGATGCGCTCGCTGGCCGAGATCGCCAACGGCGTCGCCTCGTCGCTTCTGGCGCGGGCGGCCGACGTGGTGCTGAAGGAGCGCGGCAGGCTGGTGCTGATGGCCCGCGAAACGCCGCTTCACCTGGGCCATCTGCGCAACATGGTGGCGGTGACGGAGATGGGCGCCATCGTCTGCCCTCCGGTGCCGGCCTTCTATGCGCACCCGCAGTCGATCGAGGAGATCGTCGATCATTCGCTGGTTCGCGTGCTCGACCTTTTCGGCCTCGATGCCAAGCCGATCCGGCGCTGGGAAGGAATTGGAAGACCCGCTTCGCCGCGCAAGCCGTGACGGCCGCCGCGGCGCGGTCCGCCTGTCAGTCCACGCAGGATGCCGCCAGCTCCGCGAGGAGGCCGGGTGGGACGTCGCCCTGCGATACCTCGAAATAGAGCGAGAGATTGGCCAGAGCGAGGTCGAGGGGAGCGGCGGAAGGGTCGGCGGCCGGGAGTTGCGCCAGCGCGGCTTCGAGGAGAAGCTGCTCTTGCCGTTCGGCCTCGAGCTCCGCGCTTTTCACTAGGCTCCGCAGCGCCTCGACGGGCTCTGCGGAAAGACCCGGGGGCGGCTGCTTCATGGCGCGGCGGGCCGCGCGCAGCGGCCGCACCACGCTGCCATGCCAGCCGGCGGCCGCGCCCGCGCGCAGCGCGGCCATGTCGTCCCGGCCGACGGCGACGCCGCGCCGGGCGCACCAGAGGCAGGCCAGAACCATGTTCACGTCCGCGCCCGTCTCGTCCTGTAGCCGCAGGCATGCGGCGGCGACGCCGGGCCGGCCGTAGCGCTCGACCGAGAACGCCCAAAGCCCCTGATCGCGCCCCGTCATGCCCCTTTGCCGAGATAGGCGGCGAGATCGATCGCGTCCTCGCCGGGCACGCGCTTGCGGGCGAACTCCTTCTCGCGGCCCCACGGCATCGTCGCATCGATGGCGAGCCTGCCCCAGTGGTCCTTGTGGGGGTCGCGATAGAAGCCGGGAATGTCGTTGAGGATCATCGCGCGCGTGTCGGCGCGGCCGCGCGTCAGATAGGCCCACATCACGTCGTCGAGATCGTAGATGTCGACATCCTCGTCGACCGCGATGCAGACCTTGTTGTAATCCAGATAGGAGCCCATGGCGGCCAGCAGCGCATGGCGGGCATGCCCCTCATACTGCTTGCGCAGCCGGATGATGGTGATCATCACGTTGGGACGGCAGCAGATGTCGAGCACGCCCGGAACCTGCGCCGCAACGTGCCGGTAAATGCGCGCCGCGGTCACCGCCTCCAGCGGCCTCAGATCCTCGGGCGAGCCGCAAAGCAGGCCGTGGAACACCGCGTCGGGACGCCATTCGACATGGGTCACCTCGAAGACATGGTTGTCCCCGACCTCGACGTAATTGCCCATGAACTCGCCGAAAGGCCCTTCCGGGCGGCGTACATCGGGCAGGAAACGGCCTTCCACGACGATGTCCGCCGTGGCGGGCACCGAAAGGTCGATGGTGCGGCAGCGGCGCATCGGGATCTTGCCGCCGGCGATGCGCGCGGCCATCGCCAGCTCGCTCGCGTCGTAGGGCAGCGAGGCGCAGGCGGCGAGGAATATCTCCGGCGGGGCGCTGAGCAGCAGCGCGGCGGGAAGCGCCTCTCCCCGCTCCTCGGCCTTGCGCTGATAGGCCGTCAGGTCGTGCGTCGAGCCCAGGCGCACGCGGAGCTCCCGGTCGCTGATCTGCATGGAGCGGTGGAAGGAGAGATTGGGCACGCCCGTGTCGGGATCGTTGGCAAGATAGATCGCCGAGGTGAAGTAGGGCCCGCCGTCGCGCTGGTGATAGGTGATCGCCGGCAGGTCGGACAGCGAGCCGGACACGAAGCCGCTGTCCTCCTCCGCCGCCTCGAGCACATCGGCGTCGCGGCTCGCTATGCAGGCGTCGGTCAGCTCGATCCAGCGCTGGCAGAAATTGCGCTCGCCCGCCCCGACCATCCGCCTCAGCCTCTCGTGGGAGCCGTAGACGTTGGACAATACGGGCAGCGCCGTGCCCGTGACCGAAGGAAACAGAACCGCCTTCTCGCCGGCCCTCTGCACCGCCTTGGTCACGGCCGCGAGCTCGAAGCGCGGGTCCACGGTGCGCACCACCGTCTCCAGCTCGCCCGCCTGCCTCAGCACATCCAGATATCTGCGCATGATTCCTCCCGAACGCGGAACGCGAGCCTACCGGCGAATCCGCGGCCCATCCATCGGGCACCGCAAAAAAGCGATCTATGCGCCGCGCACGATGTTCAGCAGCGCGCCGCCGTCGGCCGGCAGGTCGTCGCCGCGCCACGCCACCATCAGATCGGGACGGACGAGCGCGAAACGCGCGCCGTAAAGGGTCCGGGCGGCGGGCTCGGCCACACGGACGACGGCGAGCGGCATGCCGCGCCGGCGCGCCGCCTGCTCGAAACCTTCCGTATCCATGGGCGTGGCGTCGAGAACCAGCAGCGTGAAGCCCGCGCCGCAGCGGTCGTAGAGGGCGGCGCCGTCGTCGAGCCACAGATGCGGAGCCCTGTGGCCGGGGCGGGCGACGGGCTGGTAGGTGCGCGGATGGTCGGGCGGCTCGGGCGTCCCGTCGGGGACGACAATGTCGCTGTCGTTGTAGCGATAGCCGAGCAGCGTGCCGGACGAGGCGATGAGCTTTTCCTGATCCTTGAGATCGACGCCCAGCGTTGCCCGTAATGCCTCCCCCTCGGGGGTTTCGGCGTCGAGCTCGTCCCCGTGCTGCATCACCGCGAACAGCCGGTCGAAGCAGTCCGCCGCCTCGGCGGTGTTGCGTATGCCGATCGGCCGGCGCTCGCGGTCGTAGGAGGGCAGAAGGCGCGGCCCACCCCACCCTTCGAGCATCGCCTGCAACCGCCAGGCCAGCTCGACCGCGTCGGAGACGCCGGTGTTCATGCCGAAGCCGCCGGTCGGGGTGAAGAGATGGGCGGCGTCTCCCGCCAGGAACACGTTGCCGTCGCCGTAGCGGCGCGCCACGAGCGCGTGCGCGGTCCACGGCTGCACGGAGATGATCGCAGCACTCACCGGCTGGCCGACCACGCCGTCGATGGCCGCGCGCGGATCGACCGATGTCCAGTCCTGCCCCTCGCGCAGGATGAGGTGGTAGGTGTAGGTCTTGCCGCCGTCCCAGTTCAGGATGAAGCCGCGATGGTCGCGGTGGAGCGGGAAATAGATGTTGGCATGGCCGAACCCATGCTTTTCGATTATGTCGGGGGCGTGGAAATAGATCGACACGAAGCGGGCGAGCGCCGCCCGTCCCTCGAGCTCGATCCCCAGTGTCTCGCGCACCATGGAGCGGCCGCCGTCGCAGCCCACCAGATAGCGACATTTGACGGTACGAGTCTCGCCGTCCTCGCCCGCCCTGACCCGGCAGGTGACGCCTTCGGCGTCCTGCTCGAAGCCCGTGAGCGACCAGCCGAACCGGAAATCGACCGGCTCGAGCCCCTCCACATAGCTCAGGACGGCGCGCTCGACCTCGTTCTGGCCGGTGATCGTCTTCAGATAGGGCGACCACGCATGCTCGTCCCTGGCATATCCGCCCGTCTTGCGGGTCTCGACGAGCTGCTTGAACGGCGGCAGGCCGATCTTGTGGAGCTGTTTTCCCTTGAGGGTGGACACCCAGTAATAGTCGGCCGGCAGATGCGGCGGTACGCCGGCTTCGGTGATCGCCTGATCCACCCCCCAGCGCCGGTAATATTCCATGGTCCGGTTGGCGACGGAATTGGCGCGCGGATGCGGGTTGAGCCCGTTCCGCCGCTCCACCGTGAGGCACTCGATGCCGCGCCAGCCCAGCTCGGCCGCCATCGACAGCCCGACCGAGCCGCCGCCCACCACGACGACGGGATACCAGGGTTTGAGCGGCGTGTCGGCGGCGAGCATGGCGATCAGTCCCTCCCTTTCCCGGGCGCGGCCGGGGCCAGCGCCGGGGCCGGCGCGATCACCGCCGCAAAGCAGCGTATGTGCACGCTCTCGAACAGGCCGGCGCGGCGATAGGGCTCGGCCTCGACGAATGCCTCGGCCTCGGCGCGGTCGGCGCAATCGAGGATGATAAGGCTGCCGATCATCGTCGTGCCGTCCTCCGCGAGCAGCGGCCCGCCGAGCAGCATGCGATGGGCATTGCGGCGGACATAGTCGCGGTGCGCCTCGCCGGTGGCGGCACGCAGCGCCGCGCCGCCGGGCCTGTCCAGCATGTGGATCGCGAAGAGCATGCTAGCCTCCCCTCGCGGCGAAGAAGGCCCGGTCGGCATGGCGGTCGAGAAACGCCCCCAAGGCGGCGTTGAACGCCTCGGGCTGCTCCAGATTGCTCAGATGCCCCGCGCCCGGCAGCACCCGCAGCGCCGCGTCGGGCATCATGCCCAGCATGCTCTCGCCGATCGAAGGCGGCGTCAGCGCGTCGGCTTCCCCGAAGATGAGCTGGACCGGCAGACGGAACGATCCCAGCTCGGCGCTGCGGTCGTAGCGGACCGTGGCGGCGATGGTCTTGAGGTAGGACACCTTGCGCAGGCCGAGGATCGACCGGCGAAGCGTCTCGCGCACCTCCTCGCTGCAACCGGGGCTCACCAGCGACCGGACGAGGGCGGGGGCCAGATCGGCGAAGGTCGCGCCCTCCAGCAGCGGCTTCTGGCGCAGCGCGATGAACTCCTCCTGCTTGGCCGGCGACAGGGCCGCCTCGAAGCTGAAGAAGCAGTCGCACAGCGTCAGCGTCGCCGCACGCTCCCCGTAGCGGGGGTAGAAATCCATGAGGATGCGGGCGCCCATCGACAGGCCGACGAGATGCGCCTTCTCCGCGCCGATATGGTCGAGCAGGCGCACGAGGTCGTCGCCGAAGTCCGAGAATTCGAGCGGCCCGTCATAGTCGTCGGAGCCGCCGTAGCCGCGCGCGTCCCAGGCGATCGCGGTGAAGCGGGAGCCGAACGCCGCGATCTGGTCGCGCCAGCTATGGCGGCCGCCGCCTATGCCGTGAAGGAAGACGAGCGGCGGCCCGTCCCCGGCCCGCTCGAAAGCCAGTCTCGGGGTGCCTTCGACATGATGGACCGATGCGCTCACGAAGCCGGCTCCCGTCTCACGCGAAAGGCGCCTGGAGCACGCCGTCCTCGACGACGGCCACGCCGTCGAGCGCGACCGTGCAGTTGCGCATCGGCAGGTCGAAATGGCAGCCGGTGAAGCGGTTGGCGAATTCGTTGGCGCCCGTGGAGATCAGGAAGGAGCCCGCCAGCGCCCGGAACTCGGTTCCGTTGATGTCGGCCTTGTCGTACATGACCAGCGCGTCCCAGCGGGCGCCGGGATTGAGCCCCCAGCCGACATGGGAGATCGTGTAGGCGAGCGGATCCTTCCAGCCCGCATAGTATGAACGCATGAGCTCGGCGTCGAGGCCGTCGCCCTCGATGGCGACGACGAAATCGTCCTCGATCGTCAGCCGCACGCGGCTCTCGACATAGCGCTTGAACGTCAGGTTGATGTCGCCGACGTCCAGCACCACGGTGCCGTTGACGGAATGCTCGAGCGGGAAGCAGAGGCAGAGCCCGGCCGGCCAGTAGGCGATCCTGTCGCCGGGGCCCAGCACGCCGGCCCCGCCGCGGCACGGCGCGCCCTTGACGTCGACGGTCAGGTCCGTCCCCGCCCGCGAGGTGACTCGCATCGTCGATGCCGACTGGAGCATGGCCACGGCCTGCATGGCCTTGCGGTGCAGCTCCGC
The DNA here is from genome assembly GCA_964629765.1 of uncultured Mesorhizobium sp. Taxonomy (GTDB): domain Bacteria; phylum Pseudomonadota; class Alphaproteobacteria; order Rhizobiales; family Rhizobiaceae; genus RCIO01. Next base: position 10,776 of record CAZVTK010000005.1, on the reverse strand, counting down.
GTCCGGCGGACAGCGCTCCAGCACCTCGGGATGCTCGTTGGAGATCATCAGGACGCGGCCGCCGCCGGCGAGGATGTCCTGGCGGGCGCGGCTGTGCAGCAGGCCCTCGACGGTGCAGTCGACGACGAGGTCGAACGCGCCCATGCCCCGCATCAGCGCGCCGTAGTCGTCGAAGGCCGTGCTGGACCCGGTGGAGCGGACCGGCACCGGATCGCGCTGCTGCGGCGAGGGCACCCGAATATGGGCGATGCGCGCCCCGCAGCGGTGCAGGCCGTGCTCGGCCAGCTCCACCAGCACCGGGCGCGACAGGCTCTCGGACAGGACGGCGACCATGTTGCCCGGGCCGACGCCGTTCAGCCGGAACGCCTTCTCGAAGCAGTCGACCCAGCCGGGCGCGAGTATCTCCCTCATCGAAGCCTCCTATGCGCCGACGGGCATCATCTCCCCGAGGAATACAGTACGATACTTGATCGTGGCGTATTTCTTCACCTTGAAGCCGCGCAGCTCCTCGCGCCGCTCGTAGATCCGGCCGATGGCGGCCGCCGCATAGTCGAAATGGCTGGCCGTATAGACGCGCCGCGGGATCGCCAGGCGGACGAGGTCGAATTCGGGAAACTTGATGACCTCGCCGGTCTCCTCGTTGCGGGTGGAGAAGGCGAGGTTGCCGAGCTCGCTCGCCCTGATGCCGGCCTCGACGTAGAGCGCGGTGGTGATGGCCACGCCCGGATAATGCTCCGGCGCGATGTGCGGGCAGAAAGCCTGCGAATCGATCCAGACGCCGTGGCCGCCGACCGGCGTCACGATCGGCACGCCGTACTCCTGCAACTGGCGGCCGAACCGCTCGACCTGCCCGATGCGGTGGCGCAGATAGTCCTCGTCCATGACCTCGCGCAGGCCGACCGCCAGCGCTTCGAGGTCGCGGCCCGCCATGCCGCCATAGGTGGCATAGCCTTCCCACATCAGCGTGTAGGATTCCATCTTCTCGTAGAGCCCGTCGTCGTTGATGGCGACGAAGCCGCCGATGTTGACGAGCCCGTCCTTCTTGGACGACATCACGCAGCCGTCCGAAAGCCCGGTCATCTCGCGGACGATCTCGGCGACCGTGCGCTCCCCGTAGCCGGCCTCGCGCTGCTTGATGAAGTAGGCGTTCTCGGCGATGCGGGCGGCGTCGAGGATGACGGGCAGGCCGTATTTGTCGGCGATGGCGCGCACGCCGCGCAGGTTCTTCATCGATACCGGCTGCCCGCCCGCATTGTTGCAGGTCACGGTGACCATGACGAAGGGAATGGCCGCGGCGCCCTTCTCCTCGATCAGCGCTTCGAGGCGGCCGAGGTCGATGTCGCCCTTGAACGGGTCGGAGCTTTGCGTCCTGCGGCCGCCCTCGGTGATCAGGTTGGCCATCAGGCCGCCGGAATTCGTCACCCGGTCGGGAGAAAAATGCATGTTGTTGGGGACGGTCTGGCCCGGCTTGATCATGGTCATGAACAGCACCTTCTCGGCGCCGCGCCCCTGATGCGCCGGCAGGAAGTGCCTGTAGTCGAAAAGGCCGCGCAGCGTTTCCTCGAGCTTGAACCAGCTCGTCGCCGACGCGTAGGATTCGTCGCCGAGCATCATGGCCGACCACTGCCGGTCGCTCATCGCCGACGTGCCGCTGTCGGTCAAAAGGTCGATGAAGATGTCCTCGGCGGGTATCTTGAACGTGTTGTAGTGCACCCTTGCGATGATCGCCTCGCGCTCGGCGCGCGTCAGCACCTTCAGCGGCGTGACGGTCTTGATCCGGTACGGCTCGGGCTGGTACTTTTCGAAAAGGTCGTTCGTCATGATGTGGAATCCTCTTCGGTTGCTCCCGCCGGTCATGAGAGAGTCAAGGGAAGCGTCGGGGGAAGCGACCCGGGGACCGGACGACGATGATCCGGCTATTGCTAGTGAACGCCGCGCGGGGCGGGCAATTTCAGTTTTGTGATGCCCTCATAGGAGTTTCGATTGCGCTCCGCCGCCGCGGGCGGCCGCCATGGCGACGGACGGTTTTTCGAATAGCCCCATTACAATTATTGATTGGGCCTGACGGGGGCCCCGGCACTTACAATCGGCCGTCGGGCCGGGCGTTCATGGTCCATAACAGGCTCTAGGGAGGGGGTCCTCATGTGCCGGCATATCCGACAGCAGCGAGGAGGAAGCTGATGGCGCAGTTGCAGGCCCTGTTCCTGAACATGTTCGAACAGGGCTTTCTGTTCGCCTTCCTGGGGCTCGGCGTCCTCGTCACCTTCCGGTTCTTCCGCTTTCCCGACCTCACGGCGGAAGGAAGCTATCCGCTGGGCGGCGCCGTCGTGGCGGCGATGCTGGTGTCCGGCACGAGCCCGTTCGTCGCCACCGCAAGCGCGATGGTCGCCGGGGCTCTCGCGGGCATCGTGACCGCCATCGTGCATACCAAGCTGCGCATCAACAACATCATCGCCGGCATCATCATCATGACCGCGCTCTACACGGTGAACCTGCGCACGATGGGGCGCGCCAACACCGGCCTCCTCGACACGCCGACGGTGTTCAGCGACATCATCGGCTGGGTCAACGGCTTCGGGTTCCATCTGGCCGAGAACAAGTACACCACGATCGCCATCACCTTCGTGCTGCTGTGCCTGATCTCCCTGCTGCTGATCTGGTTCTTCCGCACGGATCTCGGCCTTGCCGTGCGCGCCACTGGCCAGAACGAGACCATGATCCAGTCGCTGGGCGTCGACGTCGACAAGACCAAGATGGTGGGCCTTGCCCTTTCCAACGGCCTCGTCGCGCTGTCCGGCGCGCTGATCGCCCAGAACCATGCCTTCGCCGACATCGGCATGGGCATCGGCATCCTCGTCGCAGGCGCCGCGGCGGTGCTGATCGGCGAGGCGCTGTTCGGCGACCGGAGCGTCGGCTGGTGGGTGTTCGCCGCCATCATAGGCAGCCTGATCTACCAGTTCCTCGTGGCCGCGGCGCTTCGCGTCGGTCTCAACGCCAACGATCTCAAGCTCGTCACCGCCGCGCTGCTGCTCGCCGCGCTCGCCCTGCCGCGCCTGAGGCTGAGAGGAGGTGCCCGATGAAGCCCGCCCTCTCCTTCAAGGGCGTGACGAAGTATTTCCTTCGCGGCACGCCGAACCAGGTGAAGGCCCTCGACGGCATCGACCTCGATGTCGCACCGGGCCAGTTCGTCACCATCATCGGCTCCAACGGCGCGGGCAAGTCGACGCTGATCAAGACCGTTTCGGGTCACGCGATCCCGGACGAGGGGCGTATCGACCTCGAAGGGACCGAGATCACGCGGCTGCCCATCCACCGCCGCGCGCACATCATCGGCCGCATCGCGCAGGACCCGCACGAGAGCACCTGCGCCATGATGACGATCGCGGAAAACCTCGCCATGGCCGGTCGCAGGGGCCAGCCGCGCGGTCTGCGCATCGCGGTCACCGGCGCCGGCAAGGCGCTCTACCGCGAGCTGCTGGCGCCGATCGGCCTCGGGCTCGAAGCGCGGCTCGACGCCCGCGTCGGCACCCTGTCGGGCGGCCAGCGGCAGGCGCTGGCGCTGCTGATGGCGACGCTGTCCGGCTCGCGCCTCCTCCTCCTCGACGAGCATCTGGCGGCGCTGGACCCCAAGACCGCGGAGACGGTCATGGAGCTGTCCGCGCGGCTGATCGCCGAGCAGAAGCTGACCTCCTTCATGATCACGCACAACATGGCCGAAGCCATACGGTGGGGAGACCGGCTTCTGATGATGCACCGGGGCAGGGTCGTGTTCGACGCGACGGGCGCGGACAAGCAGAAGCTGACGGTGCCGGTCCTGATCTCGAAGTTCCGGGAAGTGAGCGAGCTCGGCCTTGTCGAGGATCGCGCCCTTCTCGCCCAATAACCAGTACGGCCGTCGCGGGACGAAAGCCCGCGCGGCATCAACCAGGAGGAGTTTCATGAGAAAAACATCGATCATGGCGCGCGGCGGCCTGCTGCTCGCGGCGCTCGCGTTCTGCGCACTGCCCGCGGCGGCGCAGGAGAGGACCGGGCCGGAGGCGGGCAAGACCTACCGCCTCGGCTTCGCCCAGCTCGTCGACCATCCCGCGCTGAACGCCACGCGGGAGGGCCTGCTGGACGGCCTGAAGCAGGCCGGCTTCGAGGAAGGAAAGAACCTCGTCTTCGACTACCAGAACGCGCAGGGCAATCCCGGCGCCGCGCGCAACATCATCGACAAGTACCTGGCCGACAATGTCGACCTGATCGCGCCCTGCACGACGCCGGTCGCGCAGGCCGCCATTCGCCTGACCCAGGGATCGACCGTTCCGGTCGCGTTCGGCTGCGTGACCAATCCCATGCAGACGGGCATCCTCACCGAAGCGGGCAAGGCCACCGGCACCAACGTCACCGGCTTCTACACCATGCCGCCGGTCAACCGTAACTTCGAGATGTTCCTCAGGATCAAGCCCGACATGAAGCGCATCGGCGCCATCTGGAATGCCGGCGAAAGCAATTCCGAGGCGATGATCCAGCTCACCAAGGCCGAGGTGGAGGCGCGCGGCCTGACCTGGGTGCCGGTGGCCATCACCTCCAGCGCCGAGGTCAAGAACGCCGCGGAGTCGCTCGTCGGCAATGTCGACGTGATCATCACCCCGCAGGACAACACGGTGGCGTCCGCCTATCAGGCGCTGGTCAAGGTGGCGCGCGACGCGGGCATTCCGTGGTTCACCTATGACGCCCAGGCCGTCGAGCAGGGCGCCATCGCGGCCATGTCCCAGGATCAGACCCAGGTCGGTCTCGAATGGGCGCGCCAGGTCATCGTGCCCGTCCTCCTGGGCAAGCCCGCGGGAGAACTCGTGCCCGTGGAAGGCAACGTGTACGAGACGCGGATCAACCTCGCCAGCGCGAAGGCCGCCGGCGTGACCGTTCCCGATGAGATCGTCAAGGCGGCGAGCCGCGTCTTCGAGTAAAGGCCCGTTCGAGTAAAGGCCGGGGGTCCGGCATCGGCGCGGGACCTGCCCGCGCCTCCAGCCGGACCCGGCGCTTCTTCGAGGTCTAGGAGCACGAGCAAGCCGGCACCGGCCGCCCTTCCCTGCATGCGAAGGGTGGCCAGTGCCGGCTTGTATTGCTATCTGCTCATCGGCCGGAGCCGGTGAGCAGCGATCCGGCGCATCTGTCGGAACGGTCGGAACATCTGATGACCAGGAACAAGAACGCCACGCTGCGGTCGCTCCGATCAAGGTCCATCCACTACTTCCTGACGCTTCACGAGACACGCAGCATCACCCAGGCCGCGGAGCGGCTCGGCATCACCCAGCCGGCATTGAGCAACAATCTGCGGGCGCTCGAGGACCAGCTCGGCGTGCCCCTGTTCGAGCGCACGCCCCAGGGCCTGTTTCCCACGGCCTTTGCCGACGCGCTGTTCAGGCGCGCGCTCAACGCGGAGGCCGAGCTGGCGCTGGCGGCCGACGAGATGGCGCAGATCCGCGATTCCGAAATGGGGTCGGTCCGGGCCGGCTTCGGCGCGTCGGTCGTTTCCGTATGTGCGAGCTTCCTGCCGTCCTTTCTCGCCGCCCACCCGCGGCTGGACGTGGGGATCACCGAAGGGCCCGCGGAGAAGCTGTTCGGGCAGGTGGGCACGGGGGAACTCGACTTCGCGATCTGCACGACGCCGCGCGGCGGCGACCATCCGGATCTCGACATCAGGCTGGTGGCCCGGCTGGCGACCGTCGCCACCGCCCGCCTGGACCATCCGCTCGCGGGGAAGCGGATCGATGCCGCCGCGCTCAAGGACTATCCGTGGGTGGTCGCCGACCGGGCGCTGGAGACGTCGACGGCCGATCTCCTCGCCATGCTGAACGATCATCTGCCGCAGACGATCATGTCCACGAATTCGCCGTCGCTGATGCGCACGATCATCGCCAGTTCGGACTTCATCGGCTTCATGCCGAAGACGATCCTGATGGATCGCGAGCATAGCGGCAGGCTTTGCGCGCTCGACCTCGAAGGCGGCCTCTACCAGCGCAATCTCGTGGTGCTGACGCGCAAGCGCAGCCACCTGCCGCCTCCGAGCGCGCTTTTTCTGAAGACCTTCCTCGAATTCGCGCCCGGCCGCGTCTGAGAAGCGCAGGCGCGGGCCGTCCGCTTCGATCTCCTGGCTGTCCTTTAATATAAACTTTTCCGCATCAAGAATATAACTGCTATAGCACATACGGATGTTGCCGTAAAGCTTCCCCAAGTCCCCTGATAAAAACTTTAACCGCGTGATGCCCGTCCATTAACGCAATATTAGTCATATTATCCAAAATTCCGTCCTGACACCGAACTTCCCTGAGCGAAACGCCCGCTCGTAAAACTTTGGCAACGGATCAGGACATGCGTCGCGCATTCTTCCTCGCCGCAATGATATTCGCTCAGCCTGCATCGGCAGGCGACCAGCCCTATGAGCCGGCGGCAAGGCCAAAGGGCGCCTGGGCCGGCGCCTATGGCGGCATCTTCGGCGGGGCGGGCATCGGCTCGGGCCACGCCACACTCGGCGACTATGTGGGAACGCTGATCCCGGCCGACGTCGGCCACGGCCTGTTTCCGCGTGCCATCGCCGGCAGCCAGGCCGGAGCGTCGGCCGGCGTCTCGGCGGGCGTGAATTTCCAGTCGGGCTTTTTCGTCGGCGGCATAGAAGGCGACCTCGGCCATGCCGGGGCGAGCACGCATCTCAGCTATTCGCGGATCGACACCGTCCCGGGTTCGCCTTTTCCCGGCGTGAGCACCGACACGAAATACGACACCGATTTCGGGGCCGTCAGCACCCTGCGCCTGCGCGGCGGGTTCGCCTTCGGCAAGACGCTGCTGTTCGCCAGCGCGGGCGTGGCCGCGGCCGAGGTCAGCAACCGCTTCGAGCTCTCGCTGCGCGAGATCGGCTACACCTCGCCGGACTGGTCCGCCTCGGGGATCCGCTTCGGCTACACGGTCGGCGTCGGCATCGAGCAGCGGCTCACCGACACCGTCAGCCTGAAGCTCGAGACGCTCTACATGGATCTTGCGGACAGCGTCGTGCACGGCGCCGACCCGGCGGCATTTCCCGGCGAGTCCATCGACTATCGCTTCGCCAACGCGGTGCTGATCCCCCGGCTCGCCGTCAACGTCAAATTCTAGCGCCGTGGTCCGGCGGCGGCGGGGAACGGGCCGGCCGAACGGGATCGTTATCGCCTTCTGATGTGGGAGCTTGGGGTGTTGAAGAAGATTGCCGCGGGGTATCAGCGCCTCATCGACTATTTCGTGCCCGACGCCATCCGGGACGACCGCGAGGCGTCCAACCAGGCGCGCATGTTCCTGATCAGCCACACGATGGGGCCGATCCTCGGCAACTCGATCCCGCTGGCGCTGCTGCTCATCGACCCGACGCCGGGACTGGACATCCCGGTCACGATCCTCAGCGTCACGGCGTTCTGGATATTCCCGTTCCTGCTCCGCCGCGGCTGGGACTACAACGGGCTCGTCATCACCTCGGTGCTGAACCTCAATTTCTGCATCTTCTGGACCTGCTACTTCAGCGGCGGCGTGCTGTCGCCGATGCTGCCCTGGGTGCTGCTGATACCGATCCTTTCTTTCTTCTACATCGGCGGCAATGCGCGCCTGCAAGGCACGCTGATGTCGATCTTCGCCGGCGCCTTCGCCCTGTTCCTCGTCCTCTATTACACGACCAACCCGCCTCCCAACGACGTGCCGGAAGTGGCGCTCGTGGCGCTGGGCGTCGTCTCGACGGTCGCTGCCCTCTGCTATGTCGGCACGATGGCGATCTACTACGCCCGCATCTTCGACGCCGGCGTCGAGCTGGAGAACGAGGTGCGCCGCCGGCGCCAGGCGACGGACAAGCTCAGGGCGGCGATCGTCGCCGCCGACGAGGCCGGGGTCCACAAGGCCGAGTTCCTCGCGCGCATGAGCCACGAGCTCCGGACGCCGCTGAACGCGGTGATCGGCTACAGCCAGCTCCTGAAGGAGGACGCCGTCGAATCGGAAGACCGGCAGATGCGCGAGGACGTCGACCGCATCCACGATGCCGGGCAGTACCTGATGCGCCTCATCAACATCGTGCTCGACCTGTCCAAGATCGAGGCCGGCCGGATGCAGTTCACGGTCGAGGACCACAATCTCCTGGAGATCCTCCACGAGGCCACGTCGCGCGTGCGGCAGGCCATGCGCGATGCGGGCAACACGCTGGAGCTGTTCGTCGAAACCAGCGATTCCGACATCAGCACGGACAGCCAGCGCCTGCTCCAGATCCTCGGCGCGGTTCTCGACAATATCCCGCTCCATGCGCCCGGCGCCCATGTCGAGGTGCATTGCCGCGGCGCCGACATAGCCGCGCCGGGCGACGGCTACGCGATCTCCGTCCGCGACGACGGCAACGGCATTCCGCCCGAGCAGTTGCCCACCCTGTTCGAGTCCCTCGTCGACCAGCGCGACGCCGGCGCCAGCAAATATGGCGGCACCGGCCTCAGCCTGACCATCACCCACAAGCTGGCGCGTGCCATGGGATGCGACATCACCGTCGAGAGCGCGCCCGGCGAGGGCACGTGCTTTACCATCGTCATCCCCCGCAAATGGTCGCCGCCGGCGGCATCCGTGGTGGTGCGGGCGGGCGGTGCAGCGCAGGCCGCCTGACCGCAGGGCGTCGGGACCTGCGCCACAGCAGCCGGCCCGGAGCCGCCGCCCCCCGGCCGTCCCTTCGAAACCGTCCTGCCGTGAACGGCGGTAAGGAATCGGCCGCGCATGCCGCAGCGCCCCTGTCTCGCAATGCAAACTTTCAATGCGGGCGCTGTCTTTCGCTATAAACTTTGATCTCTATTTTGTCCTCTATTCGAAACTTTCATATCGCTTGAAAACAAATCCAATCAAATTTTAACTATCAGATCGCTAACCGCCTGAATTGATTGGCAATTTAACTAAATGGCATTGGCGGCCCTGTACTTCTCTCCTCGTAACAAAAACACGGGGAGTGCAATGTTCACCAACACCATGACCATCGACGGGGTGCCCGAAACGGCCCTGAAGGGCAGCATGCGCGATTTCCGCGTCATGGAAGGGCCCGATCTTTTGAAGCGCTGCACTGCCTTCCATGGCTGGCAGGACGATCGTCGGCAGGCAGGCGTGTGGCCCTTCGCCCGCGCCACCGAGACCGGCCCGGCCTCGAGCTGCGCCGTGCGCGACGACGTCGGCAATCTGATCACCGGCGTCAATTTCGCTTCGCAGGACTATCTGAGCCTGTCGTCGCATCCCGAGGTGCTCGCCGCGGCCAAGGCCGCCATCGACGAGTTCGGCGCGCATTCGGCCGGCTCGCCGGCCTTGGTCGGCAACACCTCGATCTCGGTCGCGCTCGAGCGGCGCCTGGCCAGGTTCATGCATATGGAAGAGGCGCTCCTCTTCCCCACCGGCTGGGCCGCCGGCTTCGGCGTCATCAAGGGACTGGTGCGCTCTCACGACTATATCGTGATGGATGCGCTCGCCCATGCCTGCCTGCAAACGGGGGCGCAGGCCGCGACCCGCAACGTCGTGCTGTTCCGCCACAACGATGTCGAGCATTGCCGCCAGCGCCTCGCCGACATCCGCCGCCGCGACGCCGATGCCGGCATCATGGTGGTGACGGAAGGGCTGTTCTCCATGGACAGCGACACGCCGGACATCTCGGCGCTTCAGGATCTCGCCCACGAATTCGGCGCGGTGCTGATGGTCGACGTCGCCCATGACCTCGGTGCCCTCGGCCAGGACGGAACGGGCCACATCGGCATCCAGAACATGCTGGGCAAGGTCGATCTGGTGATGGGCAGCTTCTCCAAGACCTTCGGGTCGAACGGCGGCTTCGTGGCCACCAATTCGCGGGCGGTGAAGGAATATCTGCGCTACTATTCGCCGAGCTGCACGTTCTCGAACGCGCTCTCGCCGGCGCAGGTCGCCACCATCACCAAGGCGCTCGACATCGTCGAATCCGCAGAGGGCAAGGCGCTGCGCGGCAGCCTGATGACCAACATCGTCAACCTGCGCGCCCGCATCCGCGCCCGCGGCATGGACTGCTACGGCGATCCTTCCGCGATCGTCGCGGTCAAGACCGGCGACGAGGCGCTGGCGCGCATGACGGCGCGCGCGCTGCCGGAGATGGGCCTGATCTCGAACCTGGTCGAGTTCCCTGCCGTCGGCAAGGGCCTGGCCCGCTTCCGCCTTCAGGTCATGGCCGGCCATACCGACGCGGAGGTCACGGCCGCCGCAGACCGGCTTCACGCCGCGATGCAGCTTGCCCAGTCGCAGCTCGACGCCGGCTTCGACGTCACCGAACGGCGCATGGCCGGATAGAAACCGGCCATGTCGGCTGCGTGGGTCTCGGGGTGGGACAAATGAACAACAACAAGATCATCAACTGGTTCATACCGCAGAACGTGATTCAGGGTCGGACGAACCTGGAGATGGCACGCATCTTCGTGTTCACCCATCTGGCCGGCCCCGTGATCACGCAGCCGATAGGCATCTACCTCTATTTCGTGTCGCCGACGGTCACGCCGCAGCTTCTGGCGATGGTGTTCGGCATCCTCAGCTTCTGGACCCTGCCCTTCATCCTGCGGGCGACCGGCAACATGACGCTGGTGACGGCGCTCTCCTTCCAGGGCCTCGCCACCATCTCGCTGCTCGGCACCTTCTTCTACGGCGGCTTCAGCTCGCCCTTCCTGCCATGGTTCAGCATCAGCCTGATGCTCGTGTCAACGGCGGCGCAAAAGTCGGCCATTGGGCGGCGCAAAAGTAGGCCACTTG
>CAZVTK010000004.1:0-96174 GCA_964629765.1 uncultured Mesorhizobium sp. | reverse complement strand
ACCGGTAGAGCGTGGTGACCAGCAGCACGGTCGGGAAGGCGGTGAACTCCAGCGGCCGGGTGATCCACAGCGAGACCATCAGGATCAGCACCGAGGCGGCGATCGAGAAGGCAAGGCCGATGTCGATGAAGAAGGCCGGCAGCGGCAGGAACAGGACGGCGAGGATGATCAGGATGCCGATCGCGAACGCGATGTCGCGGCCGCTGCCGCGAACCGGCGTCGCCGGTGCCAGACTGTCCGTCACTGCCATTGCCTGACCTCGCCCATGCGGAGGGGACGCATGACGCCCCCATGGGGCGCCCCAAAGGTCACGCTACCGGCTCAAGCTTGCGCGGGGGTGGGACGGGATGGGTGGTGCGCCTTCCCTTCTCCCCTTGTGGGAGAAGGTGGATCGGCACGCAGTGCCGAGACGGATGAGGGGTGCTGTAAGGAATGAGGCGCTGGCGCCCGGCCAACACCCCTCATCCGACCTCGCTTCGCTCGGCCACCGCCCTGGGTGCTTCGCACCCGTCCTTCGGACCCCACAGGGGGAGAAGGAAAGGGCGCCTGCCTGCCTCAGAAGCCCGTTTCGATGCGCTGGAAGACGACGGTGGTGAAGGTGTTGATCTGGCCGCCGATGAAGGGCGCGGTGAACGCCACCACCAGCATGATGGCGACGATCTTGGGCACGAAGGTGAGGGTGATTTCCTGGATCTGCGTCAGCGCCTGCACCAGCGCGATGCCGACGCCGACGATCATCGCCACCGCGACGGCCGGGGCCGAGGCCACCAGCACCGTCCAGATGGCGAACTGCATCAGGTCGAGCGCATCGGCCTCGTTCATGTCACGGGCATCTTACTGGCCGATCACTGGACCGTCACGCCGCTCTGCATGGCGACTTCCTTGCCGTTCTCCAGCACGGCGATGACGCCGTTGGTGGCGAGCTTGACCTGCGCGACGACGCCCTTGGTCGCCCCGTCCGCCGACGTCACGGTGCGCCCGAGGATGGAGTCGGCCTGCGTGACCGCCGAGATCTGGAGCAGCTCGGTGAGCTTCTTGTTGACCTGGATCGACTGCTCGACGGTGGAGAACTGCGCAAGCTGCGCGACGTATTGCGTCGAATCCATCGGGTTGCTCGGGTCCTGGTTCTTCATCTGCGCCACCAGCAGCTTCAGGAAGGACTGGTAGTCGACCTCGGCCTTGCTGGCGCTGGCCGTCTGGCCCGTCGTCGTGCTGCCGCCTATTGCCGGCACGGTGGTCATCGGTCACTCTCCTGCGACAAGGGCGACGGGGGCGGGCTGCGCCGCCGCCGCGGGGTTCAGCGCCACGGCTTCCAGCCGGTACAGGCTGCGGATCGCCTTCAGCGCCTCGAAGTGGCGCCCTTCCGCCACCAGCGCGTCGACATGCTTGAGCGTCGACAGGATCTGCGGCTCCGCATAGGCTTCCAGCAGCCTCGGGAGCATGTCGCGGAAGAGGCGGCGCGGCTGGATCGTGTCTTCCGGGTTCATCAGCATGATCTGCACGATGAAGTAGAGCTGCTTCAGCGGCGTCGAGGCGTCCTCGGCCTGAAGGACGTGGTTCTCCAGCAGGAACTGCACGTCGTTGAGGAATTCGAGCGAGACCTTGCGGTCGGCGCGGATCACGGCGCCGTTGATGTAGATCTTCTCGTTCGCCTTGAGCGTGATCTTCAGCGTGTTGCTCATTGGATTCCGTCGCGGATGATCTGCGAGACCTCGATCAACCCCTCGAAATTCTGCGACCGGCCCTGGCGCACCTCTTCCGCCTCGCGCAGCAGCCACAGGCCGATGGAGATGAGATTGGCCCGGAGCTCGGCCGGCAGCGCGTTGTCGGCGCTGCCCAGATCCTCGACCAGCGTCGACCACACCCGGTTGACGAAATGCAGCGCCTCGACCGCCTGCAAGGTGCCCGGGCCGCGATCCCTGGCCTGGATCAGCAGATCGATGGAGCGCGTGAGCAACTGCCGCTCGCGGTCGCGCGCGTCCGCCACGGAATCGGTCTGAACTTCGGCGTATGAGAACTGGTACATCTCAGCGGCGTCTCACGAGGCTGGGTGGTGGAAGAGGATGGACGGTCACGTGAGGTATCTCACGAGGCTCAACTGCGACATGCGGTTGGTCAGGGTGTAGGCGGTCTCGATCTGGGCAAGCAGCGACTGCACCCGCGTCGACGCCTCGTAGGGGTCGATGCCGACGAGGTCGTTGACCTTGCCGCTGAAGATGTCGACCTGCATGGACAGCCGCTCGGTGGCCGCGGTCACGCGCTGCTGGACGATGCCGGTGCGCGCCTGGGTCTGCGCGAGGTCGGACACGGCCTGCCCGGTCAGCGAGGTGGATGCGGCGACCAGCGCGTCGCGCGCCGTCTCGCCGAGCTGCCCGTCGAGGAAGACTGCGATATAGGCGGCGGCGGCGGCCAGCTTGCGCACGCCCCTCTCGTTGGCGCTGACGGAGGCCGGGGTGGTGTCGGTCAGCGTGATGCGCGCGGTGATCGTCTCGTCGGTGGCGCTCGACCAGTGCGTGTTCCAGTCCGGGCCGGTGAATTGCGGCTCCACCACCGTTTCGAGGAAGGTCGTCATCGCCGCCGGCGTCACCGTGCTCGCCGCCGGGTCGGTATGGGCGAAGCCGAAATGGGTGACGAAGGCGTTCTCCATCTCCGCGCGCGCGGTCGAGCCGGCGGCGAAGAAATCGGTGAAGGGCTGCACGTCGGTGTTGACGCCGGCAAAGAGGTTCTCGCCGTTGAGGCTGGAATTCAGCACGCCGGACATCTTCACCAGCGCCGTCTTCGCCTCGCTGAGCAGGATGGACGGCTCCACCGCGCCGGAGGAGGCGGCGGTCATGGTGGACTGGAAGGACTGGGCGGTCTTGGTCAGCGTGTCGAGGCCGGCCTGCGTGGCCGACAGGCGCGACAAAGCGAGCTGGTTGGAGTCCATCACGCCCTTGATGCGCTCGATGTCGCGCTCCAGCCCGACCGACTGGCCGGTGCGCGCGCCAAGATGCAGGCCGGCGTCGGCGGCACGTCCCGACACGACTTCCTTTTCCATCTTCACCAGTTCGATCTGCATCTTCATCAGATGCGTGCGCACCGCCTGCGAGGTGGCGTAGCTGGAGATGAAAGAAGTCTTCATGGCGTCAGTTCACCGCGTTGAGCAAGGCGAGCAGCATGTCGTCCACCGCCTTCATCAGGCGGGCGGAAGCCTCGTAGGTGTGTTCGAGGTCGAGCAGCAGCGTCATTTCCTCGTCGATGTTGACGCCGGTCAGGTTCGACAGCGCCTCGGTGGTGCGGGCCATCAGCGCGTTCTTCGACTCGGCGGCGCGGGAGGCGTCCTGCCTGATGTTCGAGAACCAGCTGATTGCTTCCGTACTGTACGCGGAAACACTAATGGTTCCTTGAATCCCCGCCGCGGGATCGAAAGGAATCGGCTCGTCCAGCCGCGCCGCATAGCCGAGCAGCAGCCCCGTATAGGCGGTGCCGCCCGAGGTGTTGTGGACGTAGTCCGGGCCGTTGGCGCCGCCGTCGCGCAGCAGGTCGGGATCGCCGCCGAGCGTGGAGACGAATGCCAGGTTGACGCGGATGTCGCGCGCCAGCCCGTCGACGAGTGTGCCCGCGGGCGGCATGCCCGGCGCGCCGCTCCAGGAGAACAGGCCGGGCGCGTCCGGCTGCACGCCGTTCGGATCGGTCTCGCGGAAGGCGATGACGAGGCCGCGCGCGATCTCGTCGAGTTGCGCCTGCATGCCGGTGGTGACTTCCTCGCGCAACTGCACGAAGGCGGCGAGCTTGCCGCCCGAATTGGTGTTGCCGCCGGTGCCGGCGATGATCGGCACGCCGTCGACATAGATCGCGCCGCCGCTGACGCCCGGCTGGAGGCCCGGCGTGATCGAGAACGTCACCTCGCGGGCGACCTTCTCGAACAGGGTCTGGCCCGTCGCCGTCACCAGCATCAGGTCGTTGTCGGCCCGGGTGATGGCGTTGACGGGAACGTATTCGGAAATCTTCTTGAGCAGGGCGTCGCGCTGGTCCAGCTCGTCGTTGACGTCGCGGCCGGCGCGGGTGCCGGCCGTCACGTCGTCATTGACGCGCTTGAAGTCGGCGAGCAGGCTGTTCAGCTCGCCGACGGACGAGGAGATCTGCCTGTCGACGTCGATGCGGAAATTCTGGATCGCAGTGGTGCCGTCGTTGAGCGAGCGGACCAGCGCCTGGGCGGAATCGATGGCGTTCTGCGCCACCGATCCGTTGGACGGCGAGGCGGAGAAAATCTGCATGGCCTGCTGGAACTGGCCCAGCATGGTGGCGGCGGAGTTGGCGTATTCGATGCCGTTGACGTCGAAGTTCAGCGTGTTCAGGCCGGACAGCAGCGTCGACTGGCTCGCCGCGGCCGAGGTGGCGTCGAGATTCTGGCGGAACAGCGCCTCGCTGGTGGTGCGCCGCGTCTGGACGACCTGCGCCCCGTTCGTCGCGGTGGCGAGGATCGCGGTACGGCGCGCGTAGTCCGGGTTGCTGGTTTCCGAAATGTTGCGCGCGACGATCGTCGTCTGGCGTGACGTGTTCAGAAGCGTGGATTGGGCGATCGCAAGGGCAGTCGACAGGGACATTTCATTCTCTACCAGGGTTCATCGCGGCCTACCTCTTCAGGTTGACGAGTACGTCCATCAGGTCGGAACCCGTCTGGAAGACTTTGGAGTTGGCGGTATAGCTGCGCTGCGATTCGATCATCGCCGTGAGCTCTTCGGCGATGTCGACATTGGATGCCTCGAGCGCGCCCGAGACGACGCTGCCGAGCTTGCCCTCGCCCGGGAAGCCGATGCGGATCGGTCCCGAATCCGAGCTCTCGGAGAAGACGTTGCCGGCCAGCATCTGGAGCCGGTCGGGCGACTGGACGGTGGCGAGCGGGATGCGGTAGAGCGCGCGGAACGAGCCGTCGGTGTACTGGGCGTACATGGTGCCGTCCGCCGCGATCTCGACCACCTCGATGCCGCTGGCCGGATTGCCGTTCACTTCCGCGTCGAGCGGCGTGAAGCCCGCGGCCAGCTCGGTCATGCCCGACAGGTCGAGGGTGACGGTCTGGCCGCCGGGTACGGGGATGGCGATGTTCGTGCTGCCCGCCGGGTCGATCTGGCCGCTGGTGGCGATGAAGTCGATCGTGGTGTCGGCGAGCGGCGGGTCGCCGGCGGTGCCGTAGGGGAAGAAGGTGCCCGGCGTGGCGTCGGTGCGGTTGAAGACCGCCACTTCCCATTCGTTGGCGTTGACCTTGGTGAAGTAGATGTCGAGCATGACCTCGCGGCCGACGTCGTCGTAGACCACCATGGAGGTCTTGGCCGAGTATTCGGCCGTGGCGGCGTTGGCCGAGGGCAGGTTGGCCGGGGCCACCGCCGGGGCGTCGACCGGCAGGTTGGCCGCGTAGAGGCCCTCCGTCGACGCGGTCGCGGTCAGCGAGATGTCGGAGATGATCACGGGCTCGAGCCCGGCGAAGCTGTTGGCCGTCGCCGTCGGCGTGCCGTTGGCGTAGCTGTAGCCCATCAGCTTGTAACCGGCCGCGTTGACCATCTCGCCGTTGGCGTTGGGCACGAAGGAGCCCGCGCGGGTGAGGAACGGCGCGCCCGAGGCGTCCTGCACGATGAAGAAGCCTTCGCCGTCGACGGCGAGATCGGTGGTCGAGGTCGTGTACTGGAGCACGCCCTGCTTGGTCACCATCGTCTGGATCGCAGTGGTGACGCCGCCTGACGCATAGGACGTGCCGCTGTTGGGCAGGACCAGCGTGGCGAACTCGGTCTTGGAGCGCTTGTAGCCGGTGGTGCTGGAGTTCGCGATGTTGTCCGCGACCGTCGCCAGGCGCGTCGCCTGGGCGTTCATTCCGGACACGCCGGTCCGCATCATTCCGAAAAGGCCGCTCATCGGGGGGATCTCCTCAAACGCATGTCTGGACTGGCGCGAGGATAGCCCGTCTCACTTGCGCGAAGCTGGCCATCCGCCCGTCCCGCCCCGGGGTACACCGGGCTCAGACGACCAGGCGATAGCCGAGGAAGCGCTTCGACTCGATCGGGTCGTAGCCGAGGCTCTCGCGCAGCTTCTTGCGCAGCTTGGAGATGTGGCTCTCGACCACGTTCTCCTCGACCTCGCCGTCGAACAGGCCGTAGATGGCGCTGAAGACCTGCGACTTGGTCACGCGGCGGCCGCCGCTGGCGGCGAGATATTCGAGGATGCGGCGCTCGCGCCGGGGCAGCGGCAGCGGCGTGCCGTTGATCTCGGGGTCGCGGCCGTCGTTGAAGATGCGCATCTCGCCGATCTGCGCATAGGAGGGGCGCTCGCTGGCGCGGCTGCGGATGGCGGTGATGCGGGCGAGGATCTCGCGGATGTGGACCGGCTTGCGCACCACGTCGTCGACGCCGGCGTCGAAGAGGCGCAGCGTGTTCTCCAGCGAGTTCTGGTCGGCGAGCGCGATCACCGGGGCGCCGGTGCGGTCGCGCAGCTTGCGAGGGGCGACCTTCTCGGTTTCGCATTCGCCGATGAGGAAAGCCTGCACGGCCTTGAGATCCTCGTCGGGCGCGCTCTCGACCCACTCGCCGAATTCGTGCGAGCCGAAGCCGGCGCTGGCCACGCCCTCACGCCCGAAAAGCGATTGGTAGCCGTCCTTTACCAGATCGCGTTCATCAACGATGACGATCATCGGCCCGCCCTCCGAATCAGTTGCAATACCCCGAGACACAGACGTAGCCGGACGCCGGAATCGCCGACAACAGCCCAAATCCCATGTGGCGGATTTCGGGAGTCTGTGAGGCACATCGCCACAATGGTTAACGCAGCAGGGCCAAGGGTTTACCAGAACTGGCGTCAGCGGGGCTTCATGCCCCCATATATTGAGGCGGCCGATGAGCTCGCGGCATGGACCGATGAGCTTGCGTTAAGGATTGCAGAACTCCCGCGCGGCCGCCGTCCACGCCCCGAAACCGGTCGCGACGAGGTTCGCGACGACCTTGCAGATGTAGCGCTTCTGGGCCGGATCGTTGTCCGGGCCGGCGTGGTAGCGCGCCACGGCCATCGACCAGGTCGCATGGGTGGCCTTCAATTCGCGCAGGAAGCGGGCCGCGTAGTCGACGTTGCGGGCAGGGTCCAGCATGTCGGCGGGCGAGCGGAAACGGCCGCCGTGATAGCGGTGGTTGATCTGCATGCAGCCGAGGTCGATCAGCGTCGCGCCGCCGGCTCGCGCCCGCTCGAACGCCTCGACCGCCGCCTGCCGCGACGGCGCGATCACCGTCTTGCCCTCGACGTTCAGCGCCCACGGATGCAGGCTGCCCTTGCGGCCGGTCTCGGTGAGGCCGACCGCGTAGAGGATGCCTTCGGGAATGTCGTATTTGCGCGCCGCGCTGGCGATGTGGCGCTCGCAGACGTTTGGTGCTGCGACGGCAGCCGCCGGCAGGAAGCTAGATATAGACGCCGCCAGCGCCGCCGCGAGGCTGCTGGAGGTGATGCGCCGTATCGTGCGGGCCGTTGTCGCGTGCATTGCCGTTCGCCTGGTTCTGCTGTCCCTGACCGCGCTCGCCGCCGCGCTGCTCGAAGGCGGCGAAGCCGTCGCCGCGGCCGCCGGTCGCCGTCTGCTGCTGGCCCGCCGCGGTGGACTGCGGCACCTGCTGCACGGTGAGGCGGTCGACATCGTAGCCGAGGGCGCGCAGCGAGCGCACGATCGCCTCGCTGTCGTTGGTCAGCCGGCTGCGCGCCTCGTTGTTCTCGACCTTGATGTCGATGGCGAGGTCGTCGCCGCGGCCGGCGATGGTGACGGTGACGTTGCCGAGCTCGGCGGGATGGAGCTGGAGCTTGAGGTTGGTGACGGGCTTGCCCTCGGCGCCGGGCAGAGGCGCGGAGGCCGTGTCGCTGGCATAGCGGGCAAGGGTGCCGTCGGCGTCCAGCGAGGCCACCAAGGCGGCTCCGGTGGGCGACGGCGCGACGGGCGCGGCGGCCGGGGCGGGCGCGACCTGCACCGAGATGACGGAAACCTTGGCGTCCGTGACCGAACCGGAATTGCGGCCCTCGGCGGACCGGCCGTCGCGGCGCGGCGCGCCGGAGACGGAACCTGAGCCCGAAGCCTCGGGGCGCGTCTCGGGGGCGGTGGCGCGCGGCGTTGCAACTTCGGCAGGCGCCTCGGCCGCGTTTGCGGCGGCGTTCCGGGCGGGCGCTGGCGCCGCGGCCTCGGTCGCGTTCCGGGATGTCGCAGCGGCGGCGGGCCTTGCCTCGACATTGCCCTGCCGCTGTGGCCGCTCGACCGGAACCGCGCCGAATGCGACCGCCGAAGCGGCGGCAGCGGCGGCAGCGACGGCGGGCGTCGCGGCGCGGGCGGGAGCATCGCCGGCCATATCCTTCGCCTCGGCGTCGACCGCGATTGCGGCGGCGGGCGCGGGGTCGTCGCCTGCGGCGGCGTCCTTGGCCGGGACGGTCTCGGCCTGCTTCGGCGCCGTCACCGCATCGAGAAGCACGGCGAGGGCATCGGCCGGGGCCGTGGCGTCGGCGTCGGGTCTTTCGGGCTCGGGGACGTCGTCATTGTCGGCCGTCGCGCCGATATGCGGATCGGTCCGGCGGACGGTCCAGGGTGAATCGAGGGCGGCTTCGGCCCCCTCGCAGGCACAGTCGCCGGCCCCGTCCTCGCCCTTGGCGCGGCGCGCGCCGCGCGCGGGGGCCGGCTCGTCCGCGGCGTCGACCATGGCGCCGAACCCGGCGGCGTCGTCATCGCCGGCCTTGCCCCCATGGCCGGGACCGGCGCCGTGGCGGTTCGGGGCCGGCGCTGCGACCGGCTGGGACTGGACGGCAAGGGACGCTGGACTCACTGGGTCGTCTCCTGAAGCATGCGATCGATGTCGGCGAGGCGGTCGCGCGTGCGGGCGACATAGGCCCGTTCCTCGGCGAGCGCAGGATCGTCCGGGCCGGCGGGCTGCCGCGGCGCCGCCGCGACGGGCGGCAGGTCGGCCGGCGCATCCGGCTCGTTGAGCGGCGGCTCGGCATAGTCGACCGGGTCGCCGGCTTCCGCGCGGGGCGATGCCGCTTCGGCATCCGGCAACGGTTCCGGGAGCGGAGGCGGCCCGGCGGGAACGGCCGCGGCGACCGGCCTGACGACATCGGAGACGATGGCGGCGGCGGCGTCGAGCAGCAGGCGGTCGGAGGCGGAGAGCTTGCGCCGGTCGATCCCGGCGAGGCGCGCGCGCACGGCACCGGGCTCGGCGGAAGCCACGTCCGCCAGCGCCCGGTAGAGCTCCGTGCGCGGATCGGCGTCACTGCCGGAAGCGCCGGCCTCGAGCCCCCTGGAGGCGAAGTCGAGCAGGCCCTGCGTGCGGTCGATCGCGGCCTGGCGCGCGATGCGCAGGTAGATCACCTTGGACTGCTCGGCAGTCATGCCCGCCATTACCTCGGCCACTGCCGCAAGATCGATCGCGGTATGGAGGCTCACCACGCCCGCCACGAAGCCGTCGGCGAACTGGCTGGCATAGGGCGAGCGCAGGAAGCGGCGGACGTATTGCTCGGCGGCCGCCACGAAGCGCTCCGGCTGCCTGAGCTGGGTGGCGAGGACCATGGTGCGCCGCAGTGAGGCTTCCTCGACCAGCGTGCCGGGGCCGAGCAGGCGTGCCATGTCGAGCAGCGACAGGCTCTTCTGCGGCTCCTTGCCGGCGAGCACGGTGCCCTTGACCAGCGCCAGGAACGGGCTCAGCTCGGCCGACACGTCGGGCGGTTCGAGGCCGGTGAGCGCGGCGATGGCGCCGCCGGGATTGCCCCGCACATACTGGATCAGCCCGGCGCTCAGCTTGGCGTCCTTCTCGTCGAGCACGAGATGGCTCACGAGCTGCTCGACGGTGCGCGGGTTGCCGCCGCTCATGGCGTAGAGCATCAGCGCGCGAAAATTGCGCCCGTCGGCGAAGTCCTCGGGCGCGCTGCCGTTGAGCCGCTGGTCGATCATGCGCAGGATGCGCTGCTGCATGGGCAGCGCGGCGTGGTCGCCATTGGCGATCTGGTCCTGCACGAGCTGGAGCGAGCGGACGAGCTGGTAGGGCGCAAGGTTCTCCATCGCGCGCGACGGACCGGCGGCAAGCGATGCCGCGACGGCCAGCAGGGCGAGCGAGGAGCGGGCGGCCACGGTCAGCTCGCCCCCAGCAGGATCTCGATGCGGCGGTTGACCGACGCATAGGGCTCGCCGGGCAGCTTCAACCGCCGGTCGGCGTAGCCGGCGACCGACTTGATCCGGCCTTCCGCGAGGCCGCCGCGCACAAGCATGTAGTAGGTGGCGTGGGCGCGCGCGGTCGACAGGCGCCAGTTGTCGTAGCCGCCCTTGTAGGGCCGCCCGTCCGTGTGGCCGTTGATGGTGACGCTGCCGGTGTGCTGCGACAGCGTCTTGCCGATCTTTTCCATGGCCAGCACGAGCTGGCGGCGCGGTACGGCCGAGCCGATCTCGAACATGCCGTCGCGGATGTCGTCGGCGACGGAGATGGTGACGCTCGATTCCGATTCCGCAACCGTGATGCCGACGAGGTTCTGGGCGCCGCCGAAGGCTTCCGCCAGTTCGCGGCGCACCTGCTCGGCGAGCTGGCGCGTGGCCTCGGACGGTCCGGGCGGAGCGGCCGGCTCGGGAGGCGGCGCCTCGGCGGCCTCCTGCGGTGGCGCCCTTTCCGCCCGTGCCGGCTTTTCTTCGGCCTGCGCCGCCTCGGCGACCCGGGTCTCGGCGACGGGCGCCGGTGAGGGTTCGGCCACGCCGCTCGGGGGCGGGCCGTCGAAGGGGTTCACGGCGTCGGGATCGGCCGGCTGCTGCGCGTTGACGGGCGCCTGCGCGCCGTCCTTCACCGGGCGCTCCGGCGTCTCATCGGCCACCTCGCCCTCGGGCAGGCTGCGCTCGGTGGTCTCGTTGGCGGCGGGAGCCTCGACCTGCGTCGACCAGAAATCGGGCGCGAAGGGGTCGCGGTAGGATTCGCCGCCCGAGGCGCCGTTGGCCGGTCCCGCCTCGCTGGCGCCGCCGTCGCCCATCACGCTGATGTTCTGCTTGTCGGCGGTGTCGGCCGCGATCTCGGCGAGCACGGCGTAGGGGTCGGCGAACATGTGCTCGTCGGAGTGCTTGACCGAGTCGGCGAGATCCCGGGAATTGGCGTTGTCCGCCGGCCCGCTCAGCGTGCGGCGCTCGCCGATCGGGTTGTCGGTGTTGGTCTCGGACCTGACGTCGGAATTGGACGCCTGCGGGCCCTTGCCGATGTCGTCGATGCCCTTGCGGTTGGTATTGCGGTCGATCAGCTTCACCGGGTTGAAGTAGCTGGCAATGGATTCCTTGGTCTGCTCGTTGGCCGCGTTGATGAGCCACATGACCAGGAAGAAGCACATCATCGCCGTCATGAAGTCGGCGAAGGCGATCTTCCACGCGCCGCCGTGATGGCCCTCGTCGTCGTCGCCGCCGCCGCGGCGGACGATGATGATCTCGTTGTGGCCTTCGGCGCCGCTGCTCATGCGCGTGCTCCGGCAAGGGCTTCGGTGAGCGCCTTCGACCATTCGGAGACGGCGGTCTCGAACAGGGACGAATCGACCGCCACGGCGATGTCGAGGCCAGGTGCCTCGACGAATTCGGCGCGCTCGGCAAAGGCGCCCAGCGCCGGCCGCAGCGCCTCGAACAGCGAGAGCGGGCCGGTTATGCGCAGCCGCACCGTCTCGCGGTCGGCAAGGGCCTCGCGGATCGCCGCGCCGAGCTGCCCGACGGCCATGCGGGTCACTTCCTCCGTCAGCACCACGCCGAGGATGCGGGCGACGACGGCATTGGCGCTTTCGGCGAGGTTCGCTTCCGCTTCCGCGAAGCGGGCCGCGATGGCGAGGCCGGCCTCAGTGCCCAGCTCGCGCCGCAAACGCTCGATCTCGTCGGCATGGGCGGCCGCCATGGCGGCGGTCTCCGCCTCATGCGCGGCGGCCAGCCGCTCCCCGAGCGCGGCCTCGGCCTCGGCGACGGCGCGCTCCATCTCCTCGCGGGGGACGGTTTCGATTTCAGGCTCGGGCGCGGGAGCCGGCGCCCCGGATGGCGTTCCCGACGGCGCGGCGGGCTCGTGCGCGCGCGCCGGCACGGGGCGCACGGCCCCGAAATCCGGCAGAGCGTCGATGAGTGCGTAGGCCGGCATCAGGCTGCCGCCACCTCGTTGGCCGCCCATTTGCGCAGGATCTGGGCGGTGCGCTCGTCATTCAGGTCGACCATGCGGGCGAGGCGGTCCTGCGGGGCGGGCTTGATGCGCTGGTTGAAGCCTTCCACGGGAGCCATCTGGAGACCCGGTATGGGCTGGCCGGTGACGGGGTCGAAAGCCTGCTGGCCGGCGCCGGGCAGCGCGGCCTGACCCTCGGGACCGGGCAGGGCGCGCGGCGAATCGCCTTCCGCGATCGCCTCGGTCTCGGGCGCCTTCGGCGTCACGGCGGCGGTGAGCGGACGCAGGCCGAACCAGATCACCAGGAAGGCGACCGTCACGAAGGCCAGCGCATTGATCATCGTGCCGGCCTGCGACTTCAGCGAGTCCAGCACGCCGCCGCCCGCCGAGGCGCCGTCCGCATCGTCGAGGAACTGCACCGCCGAGACGTTGATCTGGTCGCCGCGGCTCACCGAGAGGCCGGCGGCGGAGGTGACCAGCGCCTGTATCTCGGCCACCTTGGCGGCGATCTGCTGCTCGGTGGCGTTGGGGCCGGCAAGGGCCGCCAGCCGCGACTGGTTGACCACCACGGCGATCGACAGTTGCGACAGGGCGTAGCCGTTGCTGACGGTGGCGATGCGCTTGGTGTTCAGCTCGTAGTTGGTGGTCTCCTCGCGGCGTTCGCTCGCCTCGCTCGACTGCGGGCCCTGCCCGGCGCCGGCGGCGGGGTCGGGCAGGTTCTGCTCGACCGAGGTGGGCGAGGCGCTGGAGGTCTGGCTGGCGTTCTCGGCCGACTTCACCACCTGCACCGAGCGCTCCACCCGCGATTCCGGGTCGAAGATGGTCTCCTCGGTCTGGCGCTGGTCGGTGTTGACCGTGGCGCGGACGCTGGCGCGGAAATTCTCGAAGCCGAGATAGGGCGCCAGCGCGCGGCTGATGTTCTCCTCGATGTTGCCGGCGACCTGGCGCTCCACGTCCATGGCGCGCGCCAGCGTGCTGTTGGACGGGTCGTCGCCGGAGGCGAGCAGCGTGCCGGTGGCGTCGAGCACGGTGACCTTGTCGGCGCCGAGGCCGGGAACGGCGGCGGCCACCATGTGGCGGATGGCGGCGGCCTTGCGCTGCGCTTCCGAGCCGATGGTGCGGATGACCACGGAGGCCGACGGCGACTGCTCCTCGCGGCGGAAATTGCCGCGCTCGGGCAGGACGATGTGGACGCGGGCCGAGCGTATGCCTTCGAGCGACTGGATGGTGCGGGCGATCTCGCCCTCGAGCGCGCGGATGCGGGTGATCTGCTGCATGAAGCTCGTCAGGCCGAGCGAGCCGACATTGTCGAATATCTCGTAGCCGGCATTGGCGCTGGTGGGCAGGCCCTTCTCGGCCAGCAGCATGCGCGCATTGGCCGTCCTGCCGGCGGCGACGAGCACGGTCGCGCCGTCGGAGGCCACGTCGAAGGGCACGCCGGCCTCGCCCAGAACCATGCCGATCTGGTTCACGTCGGCGCGCTCCAGGCCGACATAGAGCGTCTCGTAGGCGGGCCGGTTGAGATAGAGCGCGGCGATGGACAGGACCGCGACGGCCAGCGCGACGCCGCCGCCGAGCATCGCCAGCTTCTGCGGGCCGAGCGCCTTCAGGTTGTCGAGTATCCGCTGGATTTGTTCCGGCACGAGACGATCCGCTCACGATGTTGGCGTGACGTCCAGCCTAGGGGGTGAAGCTTGTGCGAGGATGGCCGGCTTCAATACGAACGGGCCGCCCCTTGCGGGACGGCCCGTATCCGGTGCTTCAGCCGCGTTCCTACTGACGGAACAGGCTGAGGATGTTCTGGGCGTTCGAGTTGGCGATGGACAGCGCCTGGATGCCGAGCTGCTGCTGGACCTGAAGGGCGGAGAGGCGGGCCGACTCCTCCTCCATGTCGGCGTCGACCAGCCGGCCGATACCGCGGTCGAGCGAGTCGGTCAGCTTGGAGATGAAGTCGTTCTGCAAGTCGATGCGCGACTTCACCGAGCCCAGCGTGGCGGCGGCGCTGGTGACCGCCGACAGCGCGTCGTCGATCATCTGGAGCATGCCGTCGATCTGCGCCATGGTGGTGCCGAGGCTGATCGTCAGCGTGTCGACCGACGAGTTGGTGGCGACGGCGACGTTGCCGGTGTCCACCGCCCACAGAGCGCTGGTGGAGTCCATATAGGCGACTTCCTGGTCGGGAACGCCGGTCTGGTCGATGGCGCGCACCCAGATGTCGTCCGCCACCTTGACGTAGTCGTTGGTGCCGTCATTGGCGTAGCTGCCGTCGAACACGGTCGAGCCGGCGCCGGCGGCGATGACGTCGTCCGTGGTGAAGGACGCGACCGTGAAGGCGGTCACTGTGCCGGCGACGTTGATCTGCAAGGTGACGGCGGCGCCTTCGATCGCGGTAATGGAGTCCAGCAGGCCGGTGTCGCCGCCGGTGTCGAAGAGGACCGTGGTGCTGTCGAGCGTGTAGTCGATCTTGGTGACGGTGATGCTGCCGGAGGAGTCGCGGACGAAGGAGGAGACCACGCTCTTGGTGACGGTGCCGCCGCCCGCGGTGATGTCGGCCTGCAACCAGTTCTCGCCCGAGAAGGTGGCGGATTCGGCGATGCCGCGAAGCTGCTCCTGGAGCTGGTCGATGTCCTCCTGAAGCTTGGCGCGGTCGGCGCTGGGCTCCTTGGCGGTGATCAGCTTCTTCTTGATGGCGTCGACATATTCGATGGCCTGCTCCATGCCGGCATAGGCCGTGTCGACCTTGGCGCCGCCGAGGCCGAGGGCTTCCTGCACGGCGCCGAGGGCGGCGTTGTCGGAGCGCATCGTGGTGGCAATGGACCAGTATGCTGCGTTGTCTGAAGCCTGCGAGACCTTCATGCCGGTCGCGACACGGGACTGAGTCGACGCCAGATCCTTGTTGATCTGCGCCAAAGTCTGCAGGGCAGTCATTGCAGACGCATTGGTAAGAAGACTGGACATCAGTCTCGATCCTTCTGATCCGTATTCGACAACCTGACGGCTGCCCCCCAACTGACAACCACGCGCCCCGGACGAGGGCGAATCGGTGGCCAGACCAGCGGTAGGGCCCGGTTGCTGTCAAAATCAATAGATCGGTAACCTTAATGATCGGTAAACCGCTAAAATGAAACGTTAATTCGCGGCCGTGGGGCGGCGCGGAGGTCCGGGGAGGGCAAAAAAGGAGCGGCGAGCGGGAAAGGAGGGCCCGCTGATCCGGGCGGCGTGCAGCGCTCCCCCAAAAAGAACCGGGCCGCGCGATGCGCGGCCCGGCTCGGGATCGGCGGTGCCGGTTCGTTTAGCGGAACAGCGAGAGGATGTTCTGCGAGTTCGAGTTGGCGATCGACAGCGACTGGATGCCGAGCTGCTGCTGGACCTGGAGAGCGGAGAGGCGAGCCGACTCCTCCTCCATATCCGCGTCGACCAGACGGCCGATGCCGCGATCGAGCGAGTCGGTCAGCTTGTCGATGAACTTCTCCTGCATCTCGATGCGGGCCGAGATCGAGCCCAGCGTCGCCGAGGCGCTGGTCATCTCCGTCAGGGCCGTATCGACGAGCTGGAGCATGCCGTCGAGCTCGGCGAAGGTCGTGGTGGCGCTGATCGACAGGGAGTCGACCGACGCGGTCGACGTGCCGGGCGCGGCGGTCGTGTCGATCGCCCACAGGGTGGTGCCGTCGTCGAAGGCGCCTTCCTGGGTCGGAACCGTGGACTGGTCGACGGCGCGCACCCACACGTTGTCGGAGACCTTGACGTAGTCGTTGGCGCCGTCGTTGGCATGGCTGCCGTTGAACACGGAGGAGCCCGCGCCGGCGGCGATCACGTCGTCCGTGGTGAACGAGGCGACGGTGTGTTCGCCGACGGTGCCGTTGACGTTGATGTTCAGCGTGACCGCCGAGCCCGAGATCGTGCTCGTGCCGTCCAGGATGCCGTCGTTGCCGCCGGTGTCGTAGAGGACCGTCGTGCTGTTCAGCTCGTAGTCGATCTTCTTGACCGAGACGTTGCCGGAATTGTCGCGGACGAAGGAGGCGACGACCGACTTGTTCTGCGTCGGGGTGCCGGTGACGTCGGCCTGGAGCCAGTTCTCGCCGCCGAAGCTCGCCGATTCGGCGATGCCGCGGAGCTGTTCCTGAAGCTGGGCGATTTCACCCTGGATCTTGGCGCGGTCGGCCGAAGGCTCCTGCGCGGTGATCAGCTTCTTCTTGATGGCGTCGACATATTCGATCGCCTGGTTGACGCCGGCCGATGCGGTGTCGATCTTGGCGGCGCCGAGGCCGAGGGCCTCCTTGACCGCGCCGAGGGCGCCGTTGTCCGAGCGCATCGTGGTCGCGATCGACCAGTAGGCGGCGTTGTCGGAGGCCGAGGCGACCTTCTGGCCGGTGGCGATACGGCCCTGGGTGGTGGTGAGATCCTTGTTGACCTGCTGCAAGGTCTGCAGGGCGGTCATCGCGGACGAATTGGTAAGCAGACTGGACATCAGCCTTGTTCCTTATGAGATACTAGACAGGAACATACCGGGCTACCGGTTCGGCGAGCGGCATCATGCCAGTGACCACTTACAAAGATCACGTCGCCAAGCGCGATGGCATATTTGGCAGGCAAAAGCTGATAAATCGATAACCGCTAATGTTAAGCGAAGCTGAGGCGCGGGTGTGCCGAAACGGGTCGCCGCCCGGGGGCGGCCCCGGGGGCGGCCCGAGCGGTCGAACCTCGGTCAGGCCGTAGCTATCCGGGGGTCAGGCGAAGGACCGCACAAGGCTGCCGACGAGCAGGTTCCAGCCGTCGATCAGCACGAAGAACAGGATCTTGAAGGGCAGGGACACCACGGTCGGCGGCAGCATCATCATGCCCATCGACATGGTGATCGTCGCCACGATCAGGTCGATGACGAGGAAGGGCAGGACGATCAGGAAGCCGATCTCGAAGCCGCGCCGGATCTCGGAGATCATGAAGGCCGGCACCAGCACGCGCAGCTCGGCATTGTCGATGTTGGCAACCTGCTGGCCGCGCTCGCGCGCGAGGTCGGCGAAAAGCTCGTAGTCCTGCGCCCGCACATTGGCGGCCATGAAGTCGCGGAACGGATCGGAGATGCGCGGAAGCGCGGCTTCCTCGGTGATCTCGTTGCGCATCAGCGGCTGCACGCCCTCGTTCCAGGCGCGGTCGAAGGTCGGCGCCATGACGTAGAAGGTCATGAACAGCGACAGGCTGATGAGGATCAGGTTGGCCGGCGTCGACGGCAGGCCGATGCCGGAGCGCAGGATCGAGAAGGCGATGATGAAGCGGGTGAAGCTCGTCGCCATGATCAGCAGGCCCGGCGCCACCGACAGGACGGTGAGCAGGCCGAACATCTGGATGATGGTGCCGACGGTGGAGCCGTCGGCGTTGCCGACGATGGTGTTCAGGTCGAACTGCTGCGCCTGCGCGGCGCCGGCGGCCCCGAGCAGCAGCAGGGGCAGCAGCAGGACGGCGGCGAGAGGGCGGGTCATTCAAACAGCATGGTGCGGATCAGCACCTGTTTCACGCGGCCGTCGCTGCGCACGCGGGCGCGCTCGTCGAAGTCGGAGCGCAGGTACTGGAAGCCGCTCGGGCCCTCGATCTGCCGCGCCTTGACCGTGCGCAGATAGGCCAGGATGTCCTGATGGATGAGCTCGCCGACCTCGGGGTCGGGCGTGTCGGCGAAGACCAGCGCGAGCTCGAGGCGGATCCAGATGTCCGTCGGGTCGGCAAGGTTGGTGGTCAGCGGCTCCAGCGGCAGGATCCTGAGCGCGACCGGAGGGCCGTGGTCCGCCGCCTTGCCGTGCCCGGCGTCGGCCGGCGGCGCTTCCCCGGCGACCTCCGGCTGGACCGTGGCGCCCAGCATGCCGCCGAAGAACCATCCGGCGCCGGCGGCGGCGGCGGTCAGCACCAGCAGCACCGCGACCTGCACGATCAGGCCCGGCCCCTTCTTCGGGGCCGCCATGTCGTCTGCCGTCGCGGCTGCCGCTGCCATCGGATACGCGCCTTCGGGATCAGAACGGCATCACGGCGTCGAGCGCCTGCTGGCCGTAGGTCGGCTGCTGCACCTCGCTCAGCTTGCCGCGGCCGCCGTAGGAGATGCGCGCCTCGGCGATGCGCTCGGCCGAGATGGTGTTGGCCGCGCCGATGTCGGACGGGCGCACGATGCCGGCGATGGTGAGGATGCGCATCTCGTAGTTGACGCGCACCTCCTGCGAGCCGGAGATGACCAGGTTGCCGTTCGGCAGGACGTCGGTCACGACGGCCGCGACCATCAAATTGATGCTCTCGGAGCGGGTCGTCGCGCCCGCGCCGGTGCTGGCGCTGCCGGAATTGAGGCTGCCGTCCAGCGCGCCCGAGACCTCGACGCCGAGGTCGGGCGAGGAGGCGGTGAGGCCGAGCCCGAGCGAGCGCTTCTGGTCGCGCGTGCGGTTGCTCTGGTTCTTGAACGACGCCTTGTCGTTGATGGTGATGGCCACCGTCAGGATGTCGCCCACCGACAGGGCGCGGGCGTCGGTGAAGAGCTTGCTCTGCTTGTCGCTCCACAGCGAGAAGCGCTTCACCGGCGTCGGCTGCGGCGGGTAGGCGTTGATGACCTCGGACTTGATGCCCGTGCCGACCGGCGACATGTAGGGCGCGCGGCCGATCTCCTTGGCGGCCTGGGTGCAGCCGGCGGCGAAGCCGGCGAGGGCGAGGGCGGCGAGGGTGCGGATCATGCCGGGTCCTTCGGGCGGGCGGCGCTCACCATGATGCTGGTGAGAGCGGCGGCGGCCTTCCTGTCCATTTCGTTGAGGATGACGCTGGAGATGCGCGCGTCGAGCTTCATCAGGATGCTGGCGGCGATCTCGGCGCGCAGCTCGCCGAGCTGGCTGGCGGCGGCGTCGGGGCGCATGCGCGCATAGATCTGCACGACGCTCTGCTCGGCCTGCTTCATGAAGGTTTCGCGCCGGTTGAGCCAGTCCTCGTATTCGGCGCGCTTGGTCTCCAGCAGGCGGATGCGCTCGTCCACCTCCTTCTGGAGCTGGGAGAGCTCGGCCGCCTGGAGCGAGTAGCGGCGGTCGCGGGCGACGTCGACGATGTTGCCGCAGAAGCGCTCGATCTCGTCGGAGGTGCGGCCGGCGAGGCTGTCGGTCGCCTGGGCGCCGGACTGGGTCGCGGCGGGACCTGCGGCCAGCAGCGCGAGGCCGCAGGCGGCCGCTGCCGCGAGGAGCGGGCGGGAAAGGCTGGGGATGGCAGCGGTCATCGCGGTCTCCTACTGGATCACGAGCTCGGCCTGCAGGGCGCCCGCCGACTTGATGCCCTGAAGGATGGCGATGATGCCGTCGGGCTTGACCCCGAGGCGGTTGAGGCCGGCGACCAGCGTCTGGAGGTCGGGGCCGTCGAGGATGGCGACCTTGCTGTCGGGGCGCGACGCCTCGATGGCGGTGAACGGCTCGACCGCCGTCTCGCCGCGCGAGAACGGGTCGGGCTGCACCACGCGCGGCATCTCGGTGACGCGCACGGTCAGCGCGCCGTGGCTGATCGCCACGCGCGCGATGCGCACGTCCTGGCCGATGACGATGGTGCCGGTGCGCTCGTCGACGACCACGCGGGCCGGCACGTCGGTGCGCACGACGATGTTCTCGATCTCGGCGACGAAGCGGGTGGTCGATATGCCGGCCGGCTTGGTCAGCACCACGGTGCGCGAGTCCTGCTCGGCGGCGATGCGCTTGCCGTAGCGGGCGAGGCCGAACTCGTTGACCGCGTCGACCACGGTGACGGCGGTCGAGAAGTCGGGGTTGCGCATCTGGAGCGAGATGCGGTCCAGCGCGTTGAGCTTGGAATCGACCTCGCGCTCGACGATGGCGCCGTTGGGCACGCGGCCGCTGGTGGGCACGCCCTGCGTCAGCGTCTCGGCCTGCCCCTGCGCGTTGAAGCCGGAGACGATGACCGGCCCCTGCGCCACCGCGTAGATCTCCCCGTCGGCGGCGCGCAGCGGCGTCATGACGAGCGTGCCGCCCGCCAGCGAGGAGGCGTCGCCGAGCGAGGACACCGACACGTCGATGCGGGTGCCCGATTCGGCGAAGGGCGGCAGGTTGGCGGTGACGATGACGGCGGCGACGTTGGTGGAGCGCGCTCGCCCGCCTTCGGTGGCGATGCCGAGATTCTCCAGCATGGCGCGCATGGACTGCTCGGTGAAGGGCGAGTTGCGCAAGCCGTCGCCGCTGCCCTGGAGGCCGATGACGAGGCCGTAGCCGATCAACTGGTTGTCGCGCGCGCTCTGAAGCGTGGCGATGTCCTTGATGCGCGAGGCCGGGCCTTTGGCGGCGCGCGGAAACGCCTCGACCGGCAGGCCGCCGCCTTCGAGGTCGGCCGCGACGGCGTGGGGCGCCGGGGCGGCGCCCATGAGGACGCACAGGAGGGCGGCGAGGGCGCGGCGGGCGATCATGATTCGCCGACCCGCACGGTGCCGTCCGCCATGACGGTGCCGGTCAGCGTCGCGCCGCTGTCGACGTTGCGCACGCGGATCAGGTCGCCGACCGTGCCGGGCTGGAGCGGGACGCCGGTGAGGACGATCTCCAGCCCCGCCGAAATGAAGGTGATGACGACCGGCTTGCCGGCCTCGACCGCGTAGGCGTCGCGCAGATAGCCGAGCGGGATCAGCCGGCCGGGCAGAAGGGTGCGGCGCGTGACCTTGCCGACCACCTCCTGCCGGGCGAAGGCGACGTCCGGCACCGAGGCGCGGCTGCGGCGCAACTCCACCTCGGCGACCAGCTCGCCGGTGACGGTCTCGCCGGGATAGATGACGCGCTTGGGCACGACCACCATGCCCTCGGCCAGCACCGGCCCCGAAAGGCACAGCGCGGCGGCGCAGAGGAGGGTGCGGGCTCGGCGCGTCGCCATGGTCAGCGCATTCCGTTCGACACGGTGGCCGACATCTCGTCGGCGGTCTTGATGACCTTGGAGTTCATCTCGTAGGCGCGCTGGGCCGAGATCAGCTCGGTGATCTCCTTCACCGGGTCGACGTTGGAGGCTTCCAGATAGCCCTGCTGGACCGTGGCGAAGCCGGGGTCGCCGGGCACGCCGATGATGGCCGGGCCGCTCGCCGGCGTCTCGATGAAGAGGTTGTCGCCCATCGGCTCGAGGCCGGCCTCGTTGGAGAAGTTGGCGAGGGTGAGCTGGCCGAGCTCCTGAAGCTCCGCGGTGTCGCCGAGGCGGGCGAAGACCTGGCCGCTCTTGTTGACGATCACCTCGATCGCGTTTTCCGGTACGGCGATGTCGGGCATGACGCTGAAGCCGTCGACGGTGACGAGCTGGCCGGTGGCGTTGGTGTTGAAGGAGCCGGCGCGCGAGTACATCTGCTCGCCGTTGGCGCCCTCGATCATGAACCAGCCATTGCCGGTGAGGGCGAGGTCGAAGCGGTTGCCGGTGGAGATGAGCGAGCCCTGCGTGTGCAGGTTGCGCACGGCCACCGTCTTGACGCCGAGGCCGACCATGGCGCCTTCCGGCACCACGGCCGCGTTGGCGCGGTTGGGCACGCCCTGAAGGCGCTCGGCCTGGTAGAGCAGGTCGGAGAACTCGGCGCGCGCGCGCTTGAAGCCCGTGGTGTTGATGTTCGCGATGTTGTTCGCGATCACCTCGAGGTTGAGCTGCTGGGCGTTCATGCCCGTGGCGGCGATGGCAAGCGCTCTCATGGCGTTCTACTCCACTTCTGCGGCGATCAGATCGCCATGCGACCCACTTCGAGATAGGCGGTGACGATCTTGTCGCGGATCGAGATGGCGGCCTGCAGCGAGCGCTCGGCCGACATGACGGCGTCGACCACCTCGCGGGTGTCGGCCTTGCCCTGAAGCGCATCCATCGAGGTCTGCTCGGCGCCGCGCAGGTTCTGGACGGCGTCGGAGGCGGCGTTGGTGACCATGTCGGCGAACGAACCCGGCGTGAGCGTCGCCGTTGCCGCGGCGCGCGCCGCAGCCGTCGCGGTCTCGCCGAGGAGCGTGGCGGCGCCGTCGATGGCGCCGAGGGGATTGATGATCATTGTGACCTCAGAAGATCGATTGTCATGGAGATGACGTCGCGCGCCTGCCGGATGGACTGGAGGTTCGCTTCGTAGCCGCGCACCGCCTCGCGCATGTCCGACATCTCGACGAGGATGTTGACGTTTGGCAGCTTGACGTAGCCGGCGGCGTCCGCGGCCTCGTGGCCGGGATCGTATTCGACCGGGAAATCGCTGCGGTCGCGCGCGATCTGGTCGACCTCCACCGCGTGCGCCCCGGTCGCGCGGTCGAGCGCGGCCGCGAAGGTGATGGTCTTGCGGCGATAGGGATCGGCCCCCGGCGCGTTGCCCGTCGACTGGGCGTTGGCGAGGTTTTCGGAGACGATGCGCAGCCGTTCCGACTGCGCCGTCAGCCCCGACGCGCCGACCCTCAGCGCCGTTGTCAGCGGATCCATGGTCAAGACCTCGTCGTCATCATCATCATGCGGTGGAAGGATTTCACGATCGCGGTGTTGAGCTCGAAGCCGCGGCGGACCTCGCCGGACTTCAGCATCTCCTGCTCCAGCGTGACGGAGTTGCCGGACGGCATCTCGGGCCCCTCCGGCTCGATGTCGCGGACCTGGAACGACTGCTCCCCGGCGCCGCTGCCCGCGAGATGGCCCTTCTGGGTCGCCACCAGCGTCACCGCCTTGTTGTCGAGGATGCGCGAGAACGGCTCGACGTCGACGGCGCGGTAGCCGGGCGTGTTGGCGTTGGCGATGTTTCCGGTGACGGCCGACTGGCGCACGCCGAGCCATTTCGCCTGCTGGGCGGCAAGGTCGTAAAGGCTGACAGGCTGCATGGTGCGGCAATCCTCCGGCAAGCTGGCGAGAGCTTAGGGCCTGAGCCTAGGACGCCAGTCTTGCGCGGGCCTTGCGCGCGGCTACTATTTGGAGACGTGCAGAACCTGCCGGCTGTCGGTGACGACCACCCATTCGCCGTCGCGGCGCTCGATCGAGGCGATCCTGCTGGCGTCGGGCAAGGTGGAGCCGGTGCGGGCGAGCCAGACGCCGCCGTCGTCGGCCACCATGACGCGGCCGTTCTCGATATGGACGATGCTGAACTTCGCCTGCGGCTTCTCGACGCCGGGGAAGGGCTGGTCCGCGAGCGGCACCGAGCCGGTCGGCCTGTCCTCGTCGGGCACGTTGCCGGTGGCGAGGCGGTCGAGCTCGAGCAGCGGGATTGCGCCGCGGCCGATGGCGCGCTCGACGAGCTCGGTGGGGAAGGGCAGGTCGCCCGGCATGCGGCTGCCCGCCCCGCCGGCGCCGCTGCCCTCGCGCTCCCTCTCGAAGCGCATGGCGCGCACGCCGAACTGGTCCTGGTTGAAGAACACGTACCACGGGAAGATCGCGGCGGTGAGACCGATGGTGATGCCGAGCGCGGCGAGCATGATGTCGCCGCGCCGCTCCTCGCTGGTGCCGGACTTGCCCGACCAGCGGCCGACGAAGCGGCTCATCCGGCCCTGTTCGAGCGTAGAGCTATGCCGCGGGTCGTTCGCCATTCTTGTCCCTGCTTCTCAGATGCCTGGCGAGGTCGGTGAAGGGGTCGGCCGACGGCCCGTCGGCGGGCGACTGGACCAGCGCCTCGTAGATGGCCGGAACCTGCCGCACCGCGTGGTCGAGCTCGGGGTCGGCGCCGGGCTGGTAGGCGCCGAGCAGGCGGATGTCGCGGGTGTCCTCGAAACGCGCGATCATGGCCTTCAGCCGCGTCGCCAGGACGCGCTCGTCCTCCCGCCACGCCTTGCCAGCGAGGCGCGAGACCGAGGCGAGCGGGTTGACCGCCGGAAAGCGGCCCTGCTCGCCGATGGCGCGGTCGAGCACGATGTGCCCGTCGATGATGCCGCGCACGCTGTCGGCGACCGGGTCGTTGTGGTCGTCGCCGTCGATCAGCACGGACAGGATCGCGGTGATGGAGCCGGCGCCGCCGGCGCCCGGGCCGGCGCGCTCCAGAAGGCGCGGCAGGTCGGTGAAGACGGAGGCCGGATAGCCGCGCGCCACGGGCGGCTCGCCGCTGCCGGTGGCGACCTCGCGCAGCGCGTGCGCCAGCCGGGTGATGGAATCGAGAATCAGCAGGACGCGGTGGCCCTGATCGCGAAAATGCTCGGCGACGCGCATGGCCGTGTCGGGCGCGCGGCGGCGCATCATCGGGCTCTCGTCGCTGGTGGCGACCACCGCGACGACCTTGGCCATGGTCGCGTCGCCGATCGTGTCCTCGAGGAATTCGCGCACCTCGCGTCCGCGCTCGCCCACCAGCGCCACGACCACCGTGTCGAAGGCGTCGGCGGCGGCGAGCATCGCCAGCAGCGTCGACTTGCCGACGCCCGAGCCGGCGAAGACGCCCATGCGCTGGCCGTAGCAGAGCGGGGTGAAGATATCGATGACCCTGACGCCGGTGCGGAAGGCCGTCTCGACGCGCTGGCGCGCCAGCGGCGAGGGAATGCCGGAGGCGGGCGCGCCGTGGCCGCTGACGATCGGGCCCTTGCCGTCGATGGGCCGGCCGGTGGCGTTGAGCACGCGGCCGCGCCAGCCGTCGGCCGGCTCGATGACCAGCGGCCCGCGGATGAACACTTCCTGATTGATGAAGGCGTCCTCGCCGCGGTCGTAGGGGGTGACGATGACGGTGTCCTCGCCGATGCGCACGACCTCGCCGGTGCGCGTGCCGCGCGCCGAGCGCAGCTCGACAAGGTCGCCGAGCCGCGCCTGCGAGGACAGGCCGCGCACCGCGATGTGGCTCGCCATCACCTCGCTGACACGGCCGCCGCGGCGCAGCAGCGCGCCGGGGCGGCGGACGTCGCGCCATGCCGCCTCGATGAGGTCGAGCGGCGTCGCCGGTGCGGGCGCGGGTGCGCCGGGCGCAGCCTCGGAGGGTGCCGGCGCCTCGGCGGCCGGTCTGTCCATCGCGCGCCGGGCCGGTCGTGACGAGTCGGGCCGTGACTGGGCGGGCGCTGCCATGGCGTCAGCCCGGTCCCATGCTGCGGATCGCCTCGCCGATGGCGCCCTCGCCGTCGCGCATCAGGGCGGTGATGTTGTCGAAGGCGCGCTGCACCTGGATCAGCCGCATCATCTCCTGAACGGCATTGACGTTGGAATCCTCCACGAAGCCCTGCGCGACGCCGACATTCTGTCGGTCGACGAGGGGCTCTGGGCGGCCGACCGGCACGATGCCGGAATTGCCGTAGCGCCGGACGTCGACGCCGGCCTGGAACTCGTAGAGGCCGAGCGCGCCG
The DNA here is from genome assembly GCA_964629765.1 of uncultured Mesorhizobium sp. Classification (GTDB taxonomy): domain Bacteria; phylum Pseudomonadota; class Alphaproteobacteria; order Rhizobiales; family Rhizobiaceae; genus RCIO01. The sequence goes on along the minus strand of CAZVTK010000004.1, from coordinate 70,817 downwards.
ACGAGGTTGTTGCCCTGCCGCAGCGTGCCGTCGGCGCCCGCCTTCGGGGGTCCGCCCTCGGGATTGAGCTGGATCGGCGCGCCGCCGGCGTCGAGCACGGGATAACCCTGAAGCGTCACCAGCTCGCCGGTGGCGAGCATGGTGAAGCGGCCGTCGCGCGTCATGATCGTGCCGGCCGGCGTGTCGATGGCGAACCAGGCGTCGCCCTGCACGGCGAAGTCGAACGGGTTGCCGGTCTCGCGGATCGGGCCGCCTTGCTCGGGGACGTAGGTCGTGCCGGGGGAGACGAAATCCACCGATTTGGCGGTGAGGCCGGTCAGCACGTCCTCGAACTTCACGCCGGTGCGGCGATAGCCGACCGTGGTGGCGTTCGCCATGTTGTCGGCGATGGTCGCGAGGCGCTTTTCCAGCGCGATCTGCGACGACAGCGCGACGTAGAGGCCATTTTCCATGCTAACGCCTCAACTGCTGCAAGGTCAGCAGCAGGTCGGTGGAGAGGCCGAAGCTGCTTCTCGGCTGGAGCAGCAGGGCGGGGTTGGGCTGGGACGAGATGCCGTTCTTCATCTCGTACATGGCGGTGAAGCGCGACAGGAACTTGTCGAGCTTGGCCGGGTCCTTGAAGTCGGCGAAGTCGATGCGGTTCTTGATCAGCGCGGCCTGGCGGTCGATGTCGGCGCTGGCGAAGGAGTCGGGCAGGCCGAGCGCCGTGCGCACCACCTCGGCCAGCGCCTTGTCGGACAGGATCTGGTAGGGCGTGGTGATCTGCCCGGCCTTGCGCTGGAAGTAGAGCGCGAGGCGCACGCCGTCGTTCTGCTGGCCGGCGTTCTCCTCCAGCGTCTGGCGCATGAACCCTTGCGTGATGCCTTCGATCGCCGGCCGGAAGGTCGTGGTCGCAGCGCCGCGCTCGGCGAAGTTGAAGACGGCGGCGAACTCGGCATATTTGCCGTCGCTCTGGCGGTTGGCGAGGCTGTCGGGGTCGGCGACGCCTTCCGTCAGGATCTGGCGCATGAACGCCTTGTCGTCGATCCGGTCGCCCAGCCCGTAGGCTTTCATGGCGATGGAATAGAGGTCGCCGGCGGCCATGAACTCGTCGACGGTTTTGACCTTGACGATGTTCTCCTTGAAATACTTGACTTGCGCCTGGAGCGTCTCGTTCAGCGGGTCGACGCCGTTGTTGAACGCCTCGATCTGGTAGCGGGCCGCCGTGCCGTCGCGCGCGGCCGAATAGTCGGCCGCCGCGGCGCCGCGGGCGGCGAAGTTGAAGGTCTTGACGAATTCGGCGTAGCGCTTGTCCGTCAGCTTGTTGGCGAAGGCGTCGGGCTCGGCGACGCCCTCCTTGAGCGCCTTCAGCATGAACGCCTTGGCGTAGGACATCTCCGAGAGGCCCATGGCCTTCATCGCGTAGTTGAACAGGCGGCTGTTGCCGACGAACTCCTCGGCCGTCTTCACCTTGCCGATATTGGCGAGGAAATACTCCGTCTCGCGCGCGACCATGGGCTGCTTCGACACGTTCGTCAGCGAACGGTCGATGTCGCGCGTTATCATCCTGTAATTGGTAAAGGTACTGACCACTCGAACCTCCGGCAGGCTGCCTCCCTTCCCTCATACGCCCAAATCCTTGCGCGAAACTGATCGACTGGCGGCTCCACGCCCAGCCCCACGCAAGGCACGCGCGATAGCGGTTAACGAGGCGATTCAAAAAAGGGGCGACTCGTGGGCATCATCATCGGTCTCGTGGTCACGCTGGGCTGCGTGCTCGGCGGGTTCATGGCCATGGGCGGCCACATCGACGTGCTGTGGCAACCCTGGGAGGTCGTCATCATCTGCGGCGCCGCGCTGGGCACGTTCTTCGTCGCCAACCCGATGTCCGTGGTGAAGGACGCCGGCAAGGCGACGATGGAGGCGTTCAAGCAGGCGGTGCCGAAGGAGAAGGACTATCTGGAGGTCCTGGGGCTGCTCCACAGCCTGATGCGCGAGCTGCGCACGAAACCGCGCAACGAGGTCGAGGCGCATATCGACAATCCCGAAGAATCGGCCATCTTCCAGGCCTTTCCGAAGGTGCTGAAGGACCACGACCTGACTGCCTTCATCTGCGACTACTGCCGCATCATCATCATCGGCAACGCCCGTCCGTTCGAGATCGAGGCGCTGATGGACGAGGAGATCCACACCATCAAGCACGACAAGCTGAAGTCGATGCACGCCTTGCAGCAGATGAGCGACGGCTTCCCGGCCATCGGCATCTGCGCGGCCGTGCTCGGCGTGGTGAAGGCGATGGGCGCGCTCGACCAGTCGCCGGAGATCCTCGGCGGCCTGATCGGCGCGGCGCTGGTCGGCACCTTCCTCGGCATCTTCATGTCGTACTGCGTGGTCGGACCGCTCGCCGCCAAGGTGAAGATGGTGCGCGACAAGAAGAGCCGCGTCTACGTCATCGTCAAGCAGACGCTGCTCGCCTACATGAACGGCTCGCTGCCGCAGGTGGCGCTGGAGTTCGGCCGCAAGACGATCTCCTCGAAGGACCGTCCGTCGATCGACGCGGTGGAGCAGGCGACCATGAACGCCGGCGGCGAGAAGAAGGCGGCCTGAGCATGCAGGCGGGTACGAGGGCGCCAGGGCAATGAGCAGTGCATCCCCGGCGGATATGCGCGACCTGATCGTCGAGCGCCTGACCGGCGCGACGGGCGACCCGGCGCGGGTGACCGACGCCGCCCGCGCGCTCGGCCAGCGCTGCCTCGCCTCGGTCAGCACGGCGTTCGCGAGCGAATTCCCGACGGCCGTCGCCTTCGAATGCGTCGGCGTCGAGCTGGTGCGCATTGCCGATGTGCGCCCGCCGGAGGGCGCCTTCTGGGCGATGAGCATCGCCGCGGCCGACACCTCGCCCGACGCGCTGCTGATGACGATGGAGCCCGACGCGCTGTCGCTGGTGCTGAGCGCGCTGCTGGGGGCCGACGACACGCTGCCGCTGGTGCCGATCAGCCGCGACCTGTCGCCGATCGAGGTCGACGTGGCGGAGCGGCTGTTCGACATGTTCGCGCGCGCGCTGAACGGCTCGGGCGGGCGCTCGCTCGCGGTGAAGTTCCCGCTGCCGCGGCCGATCACCGGCGGCGACATCGGCAAGCAGGTGATCCGCGACGGTCCGGGCGTGAGCCTTGCCTTCGAGCTCAGGCTCGGCGCCAATCGCGGACGCGTGCACGTCACGATGCCGCAGCGCATCCTCGCCCAGCATCGCAGCGAGGGCACCGCCCCGGCACAGGCCGGCGCCGCCGCATGGCGGGAGCGCTTCAACGAGGAGATCATGCGCTCGGCGGTGCAGCTCGACGCGACGATGCCGCTGGCGAAGCTGACGCTGGGGCAGCTTGCGGCGCTCCAGCCGGGCCAGATCATCGAAATGCCGGCCGATGCGACGACGCAGACCAAACTTCATGCCAAGGACCGCACGCTTTTCGTGTGCGAATTCGGCAAGTTGGGGCAAAACTACACGGTGCGGGTCGCCCAGCCATTCGATTCGCAGCAGGAATTCATGGACGGGCTGCTCGGCAACTGACCGGGCGGCCCGGCGACAGGAGAATCGACAGATGAGCAAACCAGCCATCGCAGCCGCCGAGCCGGACGAGGACCAGCTCAACAAGGCCATCGACGAGCTGCGCGGGGTGCTCAACGACGAGGCGGGGCAGGGCGCTGCCGCCGCCAACGCCGCGCTGCCCTCGATCGGGGGCAACAACGTCGTCATGACCATCCCCGTGGAGGTGCAGATCGTGCTGGGCAGCACCGAGATGCCGGTGTCGGACCTGATGGGGCTCCAGAAGGGGTCGACCGTCGCGCTCGACCGCCGGGTCGGCGAGCCGGTGGACATCGTCGTCAACGGGCGCAAGATCGCCAAGGGGGAGATCACCGTTCTGGAACACGACCCGTCGCGATTCGGCGTCAAGCTGACCGAGATCGTCGCGGCCAAGCCGGCGAAGTGAAGGCGCCGGGCACCGCAGCATGACCATGAAGGCCGCCACTCTTACCCGCCAGCAGAAGGCCGCGGCCATCCTCGTGGCCATGGGCAAGGGTTCGGCCGCCAAGCTGCTGCGCTTCTTCAAGCCGGAGGAGCTGAAGTCGCTGATGGAGGCTGCCCGCTCGCTCAGCACGATCCCGCAGAATGAACTGGAGAAGATCGTCGCGGAATTCGAGGAGGAATATGCCGAGGGCGCGGGCCTGCTCGATTCCAACGAGCAGATGAAGGGCATCCTCAGCGAGGCGATGAGCCCGGACGAGATCAACGCGCTGATGGAGGAAAGCAAGGCGGCGCCGGCCGGCGACGAGCAGACGCCGATCTGGCCGCGGCTGGAGGCGCTGCCGGCCGAGCGCCTCGCCGCGCTGATCGCCGGCGAGCACCCGCAGACGATCGCCATGATCCTCACCAACATCTCGTCCGCGGCGGCGGCGGGCGCGGTGGGACTGCTGCCCAAGGCCGTGCGCGGCGAGGCGGTGAAGCGCATGATCTCGATCGGCACCGTGCCGGACAGGGCGCGCGCGATCGTCGAGAACCAGCTCCGCAGCAGGCTGGAGGACAAGTCGGCGTCGAAGGACGTCTCGGCGGGGCAGGTGCGCGTGGCCGGCGTGCTGAACGAGCTCGACAAGGATCTGCTCGAGGAGATCATGGAGGACGTCGAGGCGGCCGGCGCGCCGGATCTCGAGACGCTGCGCTCGAAGCTGTTCTCCTTCGAGGACATCGCGCTGCTGCAACAGCGCGCCCGCGTCTCCCTGTTCGACACGCTGCCGACCGACCTCGTCACCCTGTCGCTGCGCGGCGCCTCGCCCGAGCTGACCGAGGCGGTGCTCGGCGCGCTCGGCGCCCGCTCGCGCCGCATGATCGAGGCCGAGCTCAAGGATTCGACGATCACGCCGCCGGCCGACGAGGTGAACAAGGCGCGCAAGCGCATCGCCTCGACCGCCATCCGCCTGTCGAGCGAGGGCGTGATCGAGCTGCCCACCATGCAGAACGCCGCCTGAGCGCGTGAGCGGAGGCTTGCCGCATGGCCGACGGCGAGGACAAGGAAAGCAAAACAGAAGAGGCCTCGGAAAAGAAGATCCGGGACACTCTCGACAAGGGCCAGCAGCCCTTCGCCAAGGAGGCGCCGCTGCTGGCCTCCTTCATCGCCATCCTGCTGTTCACGATGTTCTTCGCGCAGGACAGCATCTCGCGGCTGGGCCATTTCCTGTCGATCTTCCTGGAGAAGCCGGAGGACTGGCCGCTCGAATCGGCCAAGGACGTTTCCGGCATCCTGTGGGTGGTGTTCCTCGAGCTGGGCCGCGCCGTCGGCGTCCTGATGCTGTTGCTGATATCCGGGGCGATCATCGCCTCGGTGCTCCAGAACCTGCCGCGCTTCGTGCTGGAGCGCATCCGGCCGCAATTCTCGCGGGTGTCCCCGCGCAAGGGCTTCACGCGCATCTTCGGCGTGCAGGGCTTCGTCGAGTTCGCCAAGCAGCTCGGCAAGCTGATCTTCGCCGGCATCGTGCTGGGGCTCGCCATGCGCGAATCGCTGGGCAGCATCATGTCCGGCATGATCACCCATCCGGTGGCGTTCGGCACGGTGATCGAGGGCATCGCGCAGGACATCATCATGTGGATCGCGATCGCCATGATCGTGATCGCCGCCATCGACATCGTGTGGTCGCGCTATCACTGGCTGGCCGACCTGCGCATGACCAAGCAGGAGGTCAAGGACGAGCACAAGCAGACGCAGGGCGACCCGCTGGTGCGCCAGCGCATCCGCTCGCTGCAACGCGACCGCGCCCGAAAGCGCATGATGGCCGCGGTGCCGGGCGCGACGCTGGTGATCGCCAACCCGACGCACTTCGCCATCGCGCTGCGCTACGAGCGCTCGAAGGACGCGGCGCCGGTGGTGGTCGCCAAGGGCATGGATCTCGTGGCGCTGCGCATCAGGGAGATCGCCGAGGCCAACGGCATTCCCGTGTTCGACGACGTGGCGCTTGCCCGCTCCATGTTCAAGCAAGTCTCGGTGGATAGCATGATACCGCCACAGTTCTACCAGGCCGTGGCAGAGCTGGTCCGCGTCGTCTACGCGCGCCAGCCCGGCACGCAGCGCAGGGACAATCGATGAATCGTCAGCCGCAATCGCTCGACCGTGAGATCATCGTCGCCGACGCCATCCGCGAGGTGGTGAGCGAGCTCAGGATGGTCGATGTCGCCCATTACGTCGCCTATATTCATCTCGAGCGCTTCGCCAGCGTCGCGGATATCGTGGAATCGGCGGCGGAGCTCTATTTCCATCCCGGAACGCTGCGGCTCGGCCATGGCGGCGAGGTTCATCTCGACTGGACCGGCACGCCGCGCGTCGTGCTGGACATGGAGCTCAAGCCGTCGGGCGCGACCGTCTATTTCACGCTCGGCATGACCAGCGAGCACGCTTGCGTCGACGTCAACTACGTCGCCTTCGACAATCCGTCGCCGGAGCCGGACGAGAACACGTTCTTCCTGCGCAGCGCGCTGCAAGGCGCGCGGATCAGGAAGAGCGACGGAATGCGGATGGCCGGCTGAAGGCCGCCGCGGCCTTCGGCGAAAGGCTCAGTCGATGATGCCGAGGCGCATGGCCTTGGCCACCGCGTGGACGCGATTGACGGCGTTGAGCTTCTGCGACGAGTTGGCGATGTACTGCGTCGTGGTGTGCACCGAGAGGCCGAGGCGGGTCGCGATCTCCTCGCTCGTGTGGCCGTGGGCGGTGAGGCGCAGGCACTCGACCTCGCGCCGCGACATGCTGGGCGCCGCGTCGGCCGCGGCGGGGCGCAGGCCCGCGACGAAGGCGAATTCGGACAGGCACCACGCATGGATTTCGGCGAGCGAGGCCATGGTGAAGGCCATGCGCCCGTCCGCCAGCACCATCAGCCCGGTCTCGCCGCGCTCGGCGAGCAGCGGCAGCGCCACCGCCGTGCCCATCGCCGTGCCCATCGCCGTTCCGGGGGCGGGCGGAGGCACGTTCTCGGCCCACAGGCAGCGCGCCAGCGAGAGTGCCGCCGGCGCCCGGTCGTCGTCGCTCCACCAGAAGGGCCGCGTCGTCTCGGCTGCGAGCCGCAGGAAGCGCTCGCCCAGCGCCGCCGCGATCTCCAGCATGCGGGCGTCGCGGCCGGGATAGGCGGAATCGATCATCGGGGCGAAACGGCGCGGCTCGCCGTCCGCCACCAGCAGCATGGCGAAATGCTCGGCGCCGCAGCCGGCGGCGAGGCGGCGCAGCCGCCGCGCGACGTTGGGCAGCGTGTCGAGCCGCGGCGCGGGACTGCTGCCGGCTGGACCGGGCAAGGGCGCGCTGCCGGGCAGCCTGTTGCGTCGCGCTACCATGGGCCGCCCGTTCCCGCGCCGGCGGCCATCAGATCACCCCGCTGCGGATGGCATTGGCGATCGCCATGGCGCGGTTGCGCGCCGCGAGCTTGCGGGCGGCGCTGTTGACGTAGCTGTTGACCGTGTTGGCGGCGACGCCGACGATGGTGGCGATCTCCTCGGTCGTCTTGCCCTCGGAGGCCCACAGCAGGCATTCGCGCTCGCGCTCGGACACCGAAGCCGGTGCGGAAGAGGCCGTCGCGCCGGAGGAGAGCGCGGACAGCGCGTAGGACAGAGACACCATCGCGGCGCCGACGCGCTCCGCCTGGAGCGAGCCCGGCACGGCGGCGGAGAACATCGCCGCGAAGCAGGCGCGGCCGGCGCGCAGGCGCGTGCTGGCGATCTCCACATGGCCGGCGGATTCGAGGAAATTGGCTTCGGCCGTCGTCAGCAGCCCGCCGCGCCGTCCCTCGCGGGCGGGGCGCCACGGGCGCGGCTCCTGCCCCAGGAAGGTGGTGCACGGCGCCTCGGCGATGCGCCGCAGCAGGGCCGGTCCGGTGCCGCGCACGGTGTCGAAGATCCAGTTGCAGGAGAGGATCGCGGCGTCGCCGTCCTCGCAGCCGAGGTCGAGCAGCATGTAGCAGTCGGCCGCCACGTCCCCGCACAGGCGGGCGAGGTAGCGGATGAGGCCCGCGCGGTCCCGGGGAACCTCGATGGTCCCGGGTTCGCGGCGTGTCATGGCCACACTGTTCATCGTCTTCGGCGAATCCCCCGTCGCCCGGGCGAACGGCCCGGCCAGAATACCTTGACGCTGTACAGACACCGATGCGGCGGCGCGTCGGAGCGCTCCGCGACCGGCGGGCAGGACTGATTCGCCGCCGGTGTCACCAGAAATAAGGTGGCGCGACTCGCGGGTCAAGAATCCGGCTTGCCGCCGGCGCATCCGCGGGGGCGTCCCGGGCCGGAGCTTAACCGGCCGTTAAGCACAAGTTCCCGATATAGGCTGGCGCCCCCTTCGTCCTCGGCGCGTGTTCAGTCCTCTCCGCGGCTTACGGCGCCTGCCGATCGCTTCTTTCGCGTGCCGGAATACGAATTGCCGCCGCGCGGGGCGCGCGGCGGGCGTCTCGGGGAACGGGCCGTGGGCTTGGGGAACGGAAGATGGGCCGCATCCGCGCGGCCGCACCGGTGGGCGCGCGCCTTGCGGCGCCTGTGCGCCGCCGCGTCGCTGCTTCCGCTCGCAGCGGTCGCGTCGCCGGCCCTCGGCGCCGACCTGATCCTCAACGTCGTGGGTGCGCCCGAGACCGGGGGACCGGCGGGCGTCGGGCAGCGCGCGGTGTGGCGCAATGCCGGCACGGTCGGCGGTGTCGCGGTCGATCTGGCGGTGCGCATCGTCGACGCCAACCAGGGCCACACCTTCACCACGCAGGGCAGCCGGCCGGCGATCACCTCGACCGGGCAGGACCATATGTGGATGGAGTGGACCCTCTATTCCGCCGCGTCCGCCTACAATGTCGTCAACAACACCGGCGGCGTCGAGGTGGCGGCGGATGTCCACATCCAGCTCAACGACATAGATGGCCCGGCGAACGAGCAGGCGTTCGTCCCGGTCTGCGACGGATCGGTGGGCTGGGTGCGCATCGACCAGACCTCCCAGCTCGGGCGAACCTTCGGCACGGTCGGCGGCTACGACGAGGTGCTGAGCGTCATCGGCGACAAGACCTACAACAGCGAGCCGGTATCGGGGTTGGAGGTGTTCTACCCGAACACGAGCCGCTTCCGGTTCGGGCGCACCGCCAACGCCAATTTTTTCATCCGCGTCGACAGTCCGTCCTACGGCGCCTTCAACACGCTGGACTATACCTGCGCCGACCATCACGCGCCGACCGCGGTCGACGATCAGGCCGAAGGCCAGCTCGGCAATCCGGTCACCGTCGAGATCCTGCTCAACGACAGCATCGCCACCAGCAACACGCCGCCGGTGCCGGGCGAATACGGCATGAAGTCGGTGGTTCTGGTGGCGCCGGGCGGCGCCACCGGGCAGCTCAACGACGGCGACGGGCATCTCTATCAGTTCAGCATGCCCGGAGAGGGGCAGTGGACCTATGACGAGACGAGCGGCGAGCTGACCTTCGCGCCCGCGCCGGGCTTCGTCGGGACCGCCACGCCGATCCACTACCGCTTCCGCAACGCGCTCAACGTCCTTTCCAACCAGGCCGCCGTCTCGGTCGTCTATCCGGCGATCGGCATCGTCAAGTCGGCGACGCTGAACGACGAGGTCAGCGCCGACGGGCATGCGCAGGTCGGCGAGACGATCGGCTACACCTACCACGTCACCGCGCCGGGCGCGGTCGGCATCAATGGAGTCGCGGTCGCCGAGACGGGCTTCACCGGCGCGGGGGTGGCGCCCGCGCCCGCCTACCAGTCTGGCGACGCCAACGCCAACAACCGGCTCGATCCCGGCGAGACGTGGGTCTACACGGCGAGCTACACGCTGGTGGCCGCCGACCTCGTTACGGGAGACGTGCGCAACCAGGCGACGGCCACCGGCACCAGCGTCGGCGGGCTCGCGCTCTCGGATCTCTCCGACAGCGTCAATGCCGCGGACGGCAACGGTGTCGGCACGGCCGGCCCCGGCGCCAACAATGACGACGTGACCGTGTCCGTCCTGAGCGCCGCCCCGATCAATGCTGCGGACGACACTCCCGCGCCGGTCAACGGCGCCGGCGGCGCTGCAAACGTGGTCGATGTGCTCGCCAACGACACGCTGGACGGCAACGCCGCGACGACGGGCGTGGTGACGCTGACCGTCGTGACGCCGGCCGCCCATGCCGGGGTGACGCTGGCGGCCGGGACCGGCATCGTCTCCGTCGCGGCCGCCACGCCCGCCGGCACCTACACGATCGACTATCGCATCTGCGAGACGCTGAGCCCGGCGAACTGCGACACGGCGACGGTGACCGTCGAGGTGGAGGCGGCGGCGATCGACGCGGTGGACGATGCGCCGCCGAAGGTGAGCGGCATCGCGGGCGGCGCCAACATCGTCGACGTGCTCGCCAACGACACGCTGGATGGCGCGGCGGCGGCCCTCGCCGACGTGACGCTGACCGTCGTCACCCCGGCGGCGCATGGCGGCGTCACGCTGGATACCGCGACCGGCATGGTCTCGGTGGCGGCGGCAACGCCCGCAGGCACTTACACAATCGACTATCGCATCTGCGAAAACCTCAATCCGGCGAACTGCGACACGGCGACGGTGACCGTCGAAGTGGATGTGGCGGCGATCGACGCGGTGGACGACGCGCCGCCGGTTGCGAGCGGCATCGCCGGCGGCGCGAACATCGCCGACGTGCTCGCCAACGACACGCTCGCCGGCGCGGCGGCCGTGCTCGCCGACGTGACGCTGACCATCGTCACCCCGGCCGCGCATGGCGGCATCACGCTGGACACCGCGACCGGCATGGTTTCGGTGGCGGCGGCAACGCCCGCAGGCACTTACACAATCGACTATCGCATCTGCGAGAACCTCAATCCGGCGAACTGCGACACGGCGACGGTGACCGTCGAGGTGGATGTGGCCGCCATCGACGCCGTGGACGACGCGCCGCCGATGGTGAGCGGCATCGCGGGCGGCGCGAACATCGCCGACGTGCTCGCCAACGACGCGCTGGGCGGTGCGGCGGCGGTGCTCGCCGACGTGACGCTGACCATCGTCACCCCGGCGGCGCATGGCGGCATCACGCTGGATACCGCGACCGGCATGGTCTCGGTGGCGGCCGGAACCCCGAGCGGGAGCTATTCGATCGTCTACGGCCTCTGCGAGAACCTCAATCCCGCGAATTGCGACACGGCGACGGTGACCGTCGAGGTGGATGCGGCGGCCATCGACGCCGTGGACGATCTGCTTGCGGCGCCGGTCGACAGCGCGCAAGCGCTGGCGGGCGTGATCAACGTGCTCGCCAACGACCGCCTCGGGGGCGCGCAGGCCGCCGTGTCCAACGTCAACGTGGCCGCCGCGGGCGCCTTGCCGGCCGGCTTCACGCTGTCGATGCAGGGCGCGGTCGACATCGCGCAGGGCACGAATTCGGGCGACTACAGCTTCCAGTACCGCATCTGCGAAATCCTCAACCCGGCCAACTGCGCCGTCGCGACCGTGTCGATCGCCGTGCGCAAGACGGTGCCGGCGATCTCCGGCATCGTGTTCTTCGACGCCAACGGCAACGGCGTGCTCGACGGCGCCGAGCAGCGGCTGCCGGGCTATCGCGTCGAATTGCGGCGCGGCGGCGAGATCGTGCGGGAGACGACCAGCGGCGCGGACGGCGGCTACCATATCTTCGATTTCGCGCCCGGCGCCGGCTACGAGCTCGTGTTCATCGACCCGGATAACGGGATGGCAGCGGGACGCATCGCCAACCTCACCTTCGCCATCGACCAGGTGATGAGCGAGCAGAACCAGCCGATCGACCCGAGCGGCGTGGTCTACAACGTCGTCACCGGCGCGCCGCTGGCCGGCGTCGTGCTCGAATTCCAGACCGCCGGGGGCACGGTGCTGCCGGCCGCCTGCCTGCTCCCCGGCCAGCAGCGCCAGACCACGGGCGCCGACGGGCGCTACCGCTTCGATGTCGTGCCCGGCGGCCATGCGCTGTGCCCGGCGGCGGAGACCGAATACAGGCTGGCGGTAGTCGGCTGGCCCGCGGGCATCGAGAATGCGGTGTCGCGCATCGCGCCGCCGCAGCCGGGCGCGCTCGACGCCACCGCCTGCCCCGTGGACGCCGTGCCCGGCGGCGCCTGCCAGCTTTCGGCGGACAACGACGCGCCGGCCGGCGGCGCGCCGGAGCCCTACTATCTCGCCTTCCTGCTGGCACCCGGCGACCCGCATGTGGTCAACAACCACATCCCGCTCGACCCGCTGCCGACCATCCCCGCCACCGGCCTTTCCGTCGTCAAGCGCGCCGGCGTCGCCGTCGCCCGCCGCGACGAGGTGGTGAGCTACGTCATCGTGGCGGCGAACGCCAACGGCACGGCGGCGGGGCCGCTCGACGTGGTCGACCGGCTGCCGCCCGGCTTCGCCTACGTGCCCGGCAGCGCGCGGCTCGACGGCGCCGCCGCGACGCCGCAGGTCTCCGGCCGCTCGCTGGTCTTTTCCGGCCTGCGCCTGCCGGCACGCGGCAGCGTCGAGATCAGGCTTTTCGCGCGCATTGGTGCTGATGTGGCGGCGGGCGAGCAGGTCAACGAGGCGTGGATGCGCAACCCCGCTACCGGCGCAGCCGTCAGCAATGTCGGGCGCGCCGCGGTGCGGGTGCTGGCCGAGCATGTGTTCGACTGCGCCGACGTGACCGGCAAGGTGTTCGACGACCGCAACCGCGACGGCTGGCAGGACCCCGGCGAGGCGGGGCTGCCTTCGGTGCGCATCGTCACGGTGCAGGGCATGCTGGTCACCACCGACCGGCATGGGCGTTTTTCGGTGCCCTGCGCGGCGCTGCCCGACCCGTCGATCGGCTCCAACATCATCCTCAAACTCGACACCCGCACCCTGCCGCAGGGCTATGCGGTGACGACCGAAAACCCGCGCGTGGCACGGCTCACCGCCGGCAAGGCGACGGTGATGAATTTCGGCGCGACCGCCGGCCGCTTCGTCGACGTCGAGATCAGCGGCCACGCCTTCCATCGCGGCTCGGCGCGGCCGGGCGGCGAGCTTCAGGCCGGGCTCGGCCGGCTGGCGGGCATCGAGGGCAAGCGCGCGGCGACGCTCAGCATCACCTACAGGCGCGGCGGCGAAGCGCCGGCGCTGACGCAGGCGCGCGTCGAGGCGGTGCGCGCGCTGCTGGCGCAGGTGTGGCGCGACGGGCGCAAGGCGCTGCCCTTCGAGATCCGCGTGGTCGGGGCAAAATGACGGCGCGGCCGGCATCGAACCCGACGACGGGCGGCCGGACAGGGCGCGGGCGGCTCGTGCTGCTTTTCGCCTGCGCGGCGCCGCTTGCCTTCGCGCTCCCGGCTTCGGCGTGCGAGGACGCCTGCGGCAGCGGCTTTTCCATCAGCGTCGACGGCGAGCGCATCGCCGGCAGCGGCCCGGTGATAGGCACGGCCGGCGCCGCCGACATCCAGGTCAAGTTCGACGGGCTGGAGGTGCGCCCCATCCTCAACGTCTCCACCGTCGATGCGCGCCGCACCTACCGGGCGGGCGAGCCGGTGGCCTTCCTCGCCTCGCTCAACTATCCGGCCTGGGTGGCGCGGCAGGAAGTGCTGGTCTTCGCGGCGGGGCCGCGTGCCCCGGTCCGGCCGCTTGCCGTGCTGCCGGTCGACGGCGCGGGCCATGCGCAATGGGTGATGCCGGCGGAGGGGCCGGGCGAGTTCGCCTATGTGCTGCGCGTCGCCGACGCGCAAGGTCGGTTCGACGAGACGGTGCCGGCGAGCCTTGCGCGCAGCGCCAGCCGCCTGCCCGACCATCGCGGCAACGCGGCCGTGGTCGCGGCCGGCATGGGCGAGGACCGCACGGCGGTGCGCAACATCCCGGTGCGGGGCGGCGCGGTCACCGTCCATGGCAGCCGCGTGCAGCCGGGCGAGAGCGTCTACGCCTTCGGCGAGCCGGTGCCCGTCGATACGGAGGGCCGCTTCGTCGTCCAGCGCATCCTGCCGCCCGGTGACCACCGCGTCGACGTGCAGGTCTCCGACGGCTCCAAGCACGGGCTCGATTTCAGCCGCAGCATCGACATTCCCGACAATGAGTGGTTCTACGTGGCGCTGGCCGACCTGACGCTGGGCCACAAATCCGGCTCCGCGCGGCTCGTCGCCGCCGATCCCGGCGAATATGATGCCGTCTACGCCAAGGGCCGGCTCGCCTTCTATCTCAAGGGCAAGATCAAGGGCGAGACGCTGCTCACGGCCGCCGCCGACACCGGCGAGGGCAAGCTGCACGAGCTGTTCGGCGGGCTCGACGGCAAAGATCCGCGCGGCGTGCTGGCGCGCATCGACCCGGACTCCTTCTATCCGGTCTATGGCGACGATTCGACCGCCGTGGACGGCGCGCCGACGGCGGGCAAGTTCTATGTTCGCGTCGAGCGCGGCGACAGCAGCGTCATGTGGGGCCGCTATAAAGCCGGCATCGGAGGCAACGCGCTGCTGCGCAACGATCGCGGGCTCTACGGCGCGCAGGGCGTCTGGCGCAGCGAGCAGTCGACGCGCTTCGGCGAGCGCCGCTTCGAGGCGACCGTCCATGCGGCGCTGCCCGGCACGCTGCCGCAGCGCGACGTGCTCGCGGGCACCGGCGGCTCGGCCTATTTCCTGTCGCGGCAGGACATCACGCGCGGCAGCGAGACGGTGACGGTGGTGGTGTCCGACGCCGCCTCGGGCCGCATCGTGACGCGCCGGACGCTGGTGCCCGGCGAGGACTACGACCTCAACGAGCTTCAGGGCATCGTGGTGCTGACATCGCCGCTGTCGTCGGTGGCCGGGGACGGCGCGCTGGTGCGCGAGGGCTCGCTCGGCGGGCGGCGGACCGACCTCGTGGTCAGCTACGAATATACGCCCGCAGCCGGGACGGCGGGCGATTATTCGTTCGGCGCGGAGGCCGGCGGCTGGCTGGGCGAGCATCTGCGCCTCGGCGCCACCGCGATGAAGGAGAACGCCGGCACCGGCGACCATCTGATGGGCGGGGTGAGCGTCAGGCTGCGCGCCGGCGACGGCACCTTTCTGGAAGGCGATTTCGCCACCACCTCCGGCCCCGGCTTCGGCCGCACGCGCTCGACCGACGGCGGCCTGACCAGCGTCGAGGAGCTGGCGCGGCCGGCAAACGTCGCCGGCCAGTCCTGGCGGCTGCGCGGCGAGCTCGACCTTGCCGATATCAATCCCGCACTGAAGGGCCGGGTCGGCGCGTGGTACGAGGACCGCAAGGCCGGCTTCTCCAGCTTCGAGCGCACGGTGACGGCCGACCAGCGCAATGCCGGGCTGGAGGCGTCCGTTTCCGTCGGCGGCGGCGAGCTGCGCGCCGGCATGGAGCATCTGTCGGACGCGGCCGGGCGGCGCGAGGACAAGGCCAGCATCGAATACGAGCGCGACATCGCCGAAAACTGGTCGCTGGCGGCGGGACTGACCTATGGCGACCGCGACAGGCCGGGCGAGCCGGCCGGCAGGAGCGGGGCCCGGCTCGATGCCGGCGCGCGCCTGACCTATCGCCCCGACGACGACACGAAGCTCTACGTTTTCGGGCAGGCGACGGCGGCGCGCTGGCGCGGCATCGACCGCAACGACCGCGTCGGCGTCGGCGGCAGCCGCAAGCTCACCGACAAGCTCGGCGTCGAAGGCGAGGTCTCGACCGGCACCAGCGGGCTCGGTGCGCTCGCGGCGCTGACCTATGACCGCACCGCCGACGACCATTATTATATGGGCTACCGCCTCGATCCCGACGCCCTGCGCGCCGGCTATTCGCTGGCGGGCACCGATCTCGGCGGCATCACGCTCGGCGCGCGGCGGCGCTACGACGACCGGCTGTCGGGCTTCGCCGAGAACAATTACGACATGTTCGGCCGCCGCCGGGCGCTGACCTCGGCCTATGGCGTGACCTACACGCCCGACACGCGCTGGACCCTGGGCGGGGCGCTGGAGGCCGGCGACGTGCGCGACCCCGACGCGGGCGACTTCCAGCGCCGTGCCGTGTCGGTCTCGACGGGATTCCGCGACGGCGAGCGGCTGGCCGCGACCCTCAAGGGCGAGTTGCGGCTGGAAAGCAGCGCCGACGGCACGCGCAACCGCAGCAGCACGCTGGTCGCGGGCCATGCGAGCGCGAAGCTCTCCGAGGACTGGCGGCTGATCGCGGGCGCCGATGCGCTCGTCTCGCGCTCCGACCAGTCGGCGCTGCTCGACGGCGACTATGTCGCGGCCGATCTCGGCTTCGCCTACCGCCCCGTCGCCAACGACCGGCTGACGGGGCTGGCGAAATACCAGTTCCTCTACGACATGCCCGGCGCGCAGCAGGTGACCGCCAACGGCACGGTGCTGGGCCCGGCCCAGCGCAGCCATGTGTTCAGCGCCGATGTGAGCTTTTCGGTCAACCGCCGCCTGACCCTCGGCGGCAAATACGGCCTGCGCGTCGGCGAGGTGTCGGCGACGCGCGTTGCCGCCGATTTCGTCCGCTCCGGCGCGCAGCTCGCCATCGTGCGCGCCGACATCAACGTCATGAAGAAATGGGACGCGCTGCTCGACCTGCGCATGATGCGCACTGAGGAGACGAAGACCGTGCGCTACGGCTCGCTTGTCGGCCTCTACCACCATATCGGCGCCAACATGAAGGTCGGCGCCGGGTACAATTTCGCCACCTTCTCCGACGACCTCACCGACCTGACCTATGACGACCGGGGGGTATTCCTCAACCTCGTCGGGAAGTTCTGAGAGCCCGCCCGGAAACTGCGTGAGGGCGGCCTGCAAATGGCGTTTTGCTGCGCTCCGGTGCTCACGTACCTGATGTACGCTCCGCTCCGGTGCTCGAAAATCACCATTTTCGTCACGCCCTGACGCCTTTCCGAACAAGCTCTTGGGCCGCACCCTGCAAATATGGGAGCAGGGCTTGGACAGCCCCCCGCGCCGTGCCACAACTTGCCGTTCACGATCCGGGAGAGGGCGATGTCGCAGGGCGTGCGCTGCATGTGGATGCGCGGGGGAACGTCGAAGGGCGGCTATTTCGTTGCCGGCGACCTGCCGCCCGACCCGGCGGAGCGCGACAGGCTGCTGCTGCGCGTCATGGGCTCGCCCGACCCGCGCCAGATCGACGGCATGGGCGGGGCCGACCCGCTCACCTCCAAGGTCGCCGTGGTGCGCCGCTCGCAGCGGCCGGGCGTCGACGTCGACTACCTGTTCCTTCAGGTCTTCGTCGACCGCGCCATCGTCTCCGACGCCCAGCCCTGCGGCAACATCCTCGCCGGCGTCGGCCCGTTCGCCATCGAGCGCGGGCTGGTGGCCGGCCGCGACGGCGAGACGCCGGTGACCATCTACATGGAGAACACGAAGGAGGTTGCCACCGCCAGCGTGCGCACGCCCGGCGGCGTACCGGTCTACGAGGGCGAGGCGGCGATCAGCGGCGTGCCGGGCACGGCGGCGCCGGTGCCGCTCGCCTTCGCCAATGTCGCCGGCTCGACCTGCGGCGCGCTGCTGCCCACCGGCAATGTGGTCGACACGATCGACGGGGTGGCGGTGACCATGATCGACAACGGCATGCCGGTCGTCGTGCTGGCGGCGGCCGATGTCGGCGCGACCGGCGACGAGAGCCCGGAGGCGCTGGAGGCCAGTGCCGCGGTGCGGGCGAAGGTGGAGGCGATCCGCCTCAAGGCCGGGCCGCTGATGAATCTCGGCGACGTGACCGACAAGCCGGTGCCGAAGATGACGCTGGTGGCCGCCTCGCGCGACGGCTTCTCGCTCAACACGCGCACCTTCATCCCGCACCGCGTGCACAAGACCATCGGCGTGTTCGGCGCGGTCAGCGTGGCGACGGCGGCGATGCTGGAAGGCTCGCCCGCCAACGCGGTGGCGTCGCTGCCGGCGGGGACGCGCAAGACCATCGCCGTCGGCCACCCGGAAGGCGAGACCTCCGTCGTGGTCGAGATGCGCGGCGGCGAGATCGTCTCGACCGCGATCCTGCGCACGGCGCGCAAGCTGTTCGACGGAACGGTGTTCTGACCTGCCGGCGCGCCGGCATGCGGAAGACGGAGGAACCATGCGGATCGGAAAGCAGGACGACAATTTCACCGCGATCGCCACCTCGGATGCCGACAGCATCACCGTGCGCGGTTTGGACCTTTGCGACGACCTGATCGGCAAAATCGGCTTCACCGACTATTTCTTCTTCCTCGTCACCGGCAGGATGCCGACCGAGACGCAGCGCTTCTTCACCGACGCGGTGATGGTGGCCATCGCCGAGCACGGGCTGGTGCCTTCGGTGCAGGCGGCGCGCATGACGCTGGCGGCCGCGCCGGAGGCCGTGCACGGCGCCATCGCGGCGGGCATCCTCGGCATGGGCAGCGTCGTCGCCGGCAGCTCGGAGGCGGCGGGGCGCTACATCGCCGGGCTGATCGCGCGGGCGAAGGAGAGCGGCCGCAGCTTCGAGGACGTGGCGCATGAGGGGCTCGCCGCGCTGAAGGCGCAGCGGCGGAAGGCGCCCGGCATCGGCCATCCGCAGCATGCGGGCGGCGACCCGCGCGCCGACCGCCTGCTGGCGCTGGCCGACGAGAAGGGCGTCTCGGGCGACCATGTCGCCATGCTGCGCGCGATGGCCGCCGTCGCGCCGGAGGCGATGGGCCGCGCGCTGCCGATCAACGTGTCGGGCGCGATTCCCGCAGTGATCCTCGATGTCGGCTATCCGCTGGAGGCAATGATGGGCCTGCCGGTGCTGGCGCGCACGGCCAGCCTCGTCGCCCATCTCTACGAGGAGATGCGGCGGCCGATCGGCTTCATCATGTCGAACCACGCCGGCCTTGCCATCGGCTATGACGGGCCGCCCGCCGCGGGCGCGGCGGCCGAAGCGGGAGGCCGCCCATGAAGATCCTCGCCGGCATCCGCGTCGTGGAGATGGGCACCTACATCACCGGCCCCGCGGCGGCGATGCAGCTCGCCGACCTCGGCGCCGACGTGGTCAAGGTGGAGAAGCCGGGCAGCGGCGATCCGTTCCGCGCCTTCAAGGGCGGGCTCTATTCGCCGCACTACCAGACCTACAACCGCAACAAGCGCTCCATCGCGCTCGACACGGCGAAGACCGGCGACCGCGCCGTGTTCCACGAGCTGATCGGCGACGCGGACGTGTTCATCCAGAATTTCCGGCCGGGCGTGGCGGAGAAGCTGGGCGCCGGCTGGGACGAATTGCGCGCGCTCAACCCGCGCCTCGTCTATTGCGCCATCTCCGGCTTCGGCCTGTCCGGCCCGGCGCGCGACCGGCCCGCCTACGACACGGTGGCGCAGGCGGCGAGCGGCTTCCTGCGCCTCGTCACCCCGCCGCAGAATCCGCGCGTGATCGGCCCGGCGCTGGCCGACGCCATCACCGGCCAGTATGCGGCGCTGGGGGTCGCGGCGGCGCTGGTCGAGCGCGGCAGCACCGGCAAGGGCAGGCGCCTCGACATCTCGATGCTGGAGGCGATGTGCCATTTCAACCTCGATTCCTTCACGCATTTCTTCAGCGTGGGCGAGGTGATGGGGCCGCTGAGCCGGCCGAGCGTGTCGCAATCCTACACGTTCCGCTGCGCCGACGGAAAATGGATCGCCATCCATCTGTCGTCGCCGCCGAAATTCTGGGAGGGCCTGGTCGCGGCGGTGGGCATGCCCGAGCTGCTGGCCGACCCGCGCTTCGCCGAGCGGCAGAAGCGGATCGAGAATCACGACGCGCTGGTCGGCGTGCTGGCGCCGGCGTTCGCGACCCGCGGCCGGGACGACTGGTTCGAGGCGCTGCTCGCCAACGAGGTGCCGGTCTCGCCGGCCTACGATTCCGACGAGGCGCTGGAGGATCCGCAGGCGCGCCATCTCGGCATCGCGGTCGAGGCGCAGCATCCGCAGATGGGCCGGTTCCGCACGGTGCGACCGCCCTACAATTTCGACGGCGAGGCCGATCGCGACGTCCTGCCGTCGCCGGTGCTGGACGAGCACGGGGCGCAGATCAGGGCCGAGATCAAGGCCGGGATCGGGCGGCGGCGCAAGGGCTGACGCCCCGCCGGGTCAGAGCTGCGTGCGCACGGTCCAGAGTTCCGGGAAGAGCACGACGTCGAGCATGCGGCGCAGGTAGGAGACGCCGCCGGTGCCGCCCGTGCCGCGCTTCAGGCCGATGATGCGCTCGACCGTGGTGACGTGGTTGAAGCGCCAGCGGCGGAAATAATCCTCGAAATCGACCAGCTTCTCGGCCAGCTCGTAGAGCGGCCAGTGCGCCTGCGGATCGCGGTAGACCGCCTGCCATGCGGCCAGAACCGCGTCGTTCGGCTCGCGCATGCCGCGCCAGTCCGTGCGCGCCGCGTCGGGGCCTATATCGAACCCGTTGCGGGCGAGCAGGGCCAGCGCCTCGTCGTAGAGGCTGGGCCTTGCGAGGATGTCCTCGAGCCGCGCCAGCACATCGGGCACATGCTCGTGCGGCTTCAGCATGGCGAGGTTGCGGTTGCCGGCAAGGAACTCGATGGCGCGGTACTGCCAGGACTGGAAGCCGGAGGACTGGCCGAGCGCGCCGCGGAAGCTGGTGTATTCCGACGGCGTCATGGTGCGCAGCACGTCCCACGCCCCGTTGAGCTGCTCGAAGATGCGCGCCACGCGCGTCAGCATCTTGAAGGCCGGCTGCAACTGGCCTTCGCGCATCGCCTCGATGGCGCCGGCGATCTCGTGGATGGCGAGCTTCATCCACAGCTCCGACGTCTGGTGCTGGATGATGAACAGCAACTCGTCCGGCGAGGCCGACAAAGGCGACTGCGCGTCGAGGACGCGCTCCAGATGCAGATAGTCGCCATAGGACATGCGCCCCTTGAACGACATCTGCGCGCCCTCGCGGGCGGGATCGTAGGCTTCGCTCATGTCACCGCCGCCCGGACCCGGTATTGCGGGTCGTCCCAGAGTCGCCTCGCCATGATCTCCTCCAGTATGGCGACCGCGGCGACCACCTCCTCCTCGCCGAGATAGAGCGGGGTGAAGCCGAAGCGGACGATGTCGGGCGCGCGGAAATCGCCGATGACGCCCCGCGCGATCAGCGCCTGCATGATGGCATAGCCTTCCGCGTGGCGGAAGGAGACCTGGCTGCCGCGGCGGGCGGCATCGCGCGGCGAGGCCAGCGCAAGATCCGGGCAGCGCGCCTCCACCTCGCGGATGAACAGGCCGGTCAGCTCCTGCGAGCGGCGGCGCAGATCGACCATCGACACGCTTTCCCATGCGTCGAGCGCGGCGTCGAGCGCCACCATGGCGATGACGGGCGGCGTGCCGACGCGCATGCGCTCGATGCCGGGCGCCGGACGGTAGCCCAGCTCGAAGGCGAAGGGCGCCTCATGGCCGAACCAGCCCGAAAGCGCCGGGCGCGCCCGGTCGGCGAGGCGAGGCGCGACATAGATGAAGGCCGGCGCGCCGGGGCCGCCATTCAAATATTTGTAGGTGCAGCCGACCGCGAAATCGGCGTTTGCGCCGGTCAGGTCGACGTCGAGAGCGCCGGCCGAATGGGCCAGATCCCAGACGGTGATCACGCCCGCCGCATGGGCCTTGGCGGTCAACGCCTTCATGTCGTGCAGGCGGCCGGTGCGGTAGTCGACCTCGGTGACCATCAGCACGGCGACGCTGTCGTCTATCGCCGCCTCGACCGCCTCGGGCTCCACGACCTTCAATTCATGGCCGCCGCCCAGCGAGGCGAGCAGGCCCTGCGCCATATAGAGGTCGGACGGGAAATTGCCGCTGTCGGACAGCACCGTGCGGCGGCCCGGATTGAGCTCCAGCGCCGAGGCCAGCGCCTGGTAGACCTTGATCGACAGCGTGTCGCCGACGACGACGGTGCCTTGCGGCGCGCCGATCAGCCGGCCGATGCGGTCGCCCAGCCGGCGCGGCAGGTGTACCCATCCGGACGCGTTCCAGCCGCGGATGAGTTGTTCGCCCCATTCGTCCGTCATCATCGCGCGCACCCGCTCCGCCGCGCCCTTCGGCAGCGGCCCGAGCGAATTGCCGTCGAGATAGAGCAGCCCCTCCGGCAGGTGGAACAATGTCCGCGTCGCTGAAAAGTCGGTCATCTGCGTCCTCGTCGTCGAAGGGTATGCAAGCCGGCGTCCCCGCATACTCTCCAGCATACTCTATTGCGCGCGGGTGGCGCGCAACAGCGGGATCGGCTTCGCCACCATCTGGTTCGGCTCGGCGCGCGCAAGGATCGCGCGCACCACGCCCATGCCCGCCTCGACCTGCCCGAAGGCCGCGAAACCCAGCCCGTCCGGCTGGCGGCGGCCGCCGAAATCGAGCTCGGGCTGGTCGCCCACGCAGATGAAGAAGCCGGAGCCGGCCGTGCCCGGCTCCATGCGCGCCATGGAAATGGTGCCGTCGCGGTGGGTCAGCCCGGTGACGTTGGTCGGCTCGTGCGCGATGCAGGGCAGCGGGCCTGAATAGATACCGTCGACCATCGGCAGCCCGAACTGGATCACCTCGATTTTGGGTGCCGCGCCGGACGGCTGGTTGTCGTTGCGCACCAGACGGTAGAAGGACGTGCCGTCCAGATGGCCGCCGTCGACATAGGCCAGAAAATTGGCGGCGGTGACCGGCGCTGCTTCAAGGTCGACGCGGACGTGGATCTCGCCGAACGGCGTGAGCAATGTCGCGCTTGGCTGTTTCGGGTCTGTCATGGATGAATCGCAACCGGCTGGTGGGGCGCTCCTCTATGACCGATTCGGCCGCGTCTGGCCCGCTTTGCTCAACCCTTCGCCACGAAGGCGTCGCGCGGCAGGCCGGACAGGATCTCCGGGCCGTCCGCGCGCAGGATCACGATGTCCTCCAGCCTGACGCCGAAGCGGCCGGGCAGATAGATGCCCGGCTCGATGGAGAACACCATGCCTTCGGCCAGCACCGTCCCGGAGGTGGCGGTGATGTAGGGCGGCTCGTGCACGTCGATGCCCAGCCCGTGGCCGGTGCGGTGGACGAAATAGTCGCCGTAGCCGGCGGCGGCGATCACGTCGCGTGCCGCCTTGTCGACGTCCTTCGCCTTGACGCCGGGTTTTGCCGCCGCGAGCGCGGCCTGCACGGCCTTCTCCACAATGGCATGCACCTCGGAATAACCCTGCGGTGCCTCGCCGATTATGGCCATGCGCGTCATGTCGCTCGGATAGCCGTCCAGCCGGCCGCCGATGTCGATCACCACGGCGTCGCCGCGCTTCAGCACCCTGCTTCCCGTCGCATGATGGGGATGGGCGCCGTTCTCGCTCGCGCCGACGATGGCGAACTCGATGCGCGCGCCGTTGGAGGCGAAGTGCTGCTTCACCACGTCGGCGACATCCGTTTCGGTCATGCCGGGCCGGATCGCCGCCCAGGCGGCGCGCATGGCGCCATCGTCCAGCAGGGCGGACGCCTTCAGCCTGCGATATTCGGCATCGTCCTTGCTGGCGCGCAGCGTGCCGACCGTGTCGCCGGTGAAGCCGCGTGCCAGCGGCGGCAGCGCGTCGAGCACCAGCAGCGCGAAGTCCGCGCGCATGGTCTCGTCCAGCACCACGCGGCCGGATTTTTCCGCGAACACGGCGTCGAGCGCGGCGGCGAGGGCGGCGTGCGGCCCCTCGGCGTCGGCCCAGGTGAACATCGGCAGGTCGGTGGAGAGCTTCGCCGCCTCGGCATTGAGCGCGGGCATCAGCAGCCCGGCCTTGTCCCGCCCGACCAGCAGCAGCGCCGGCCGCTCGTCCGGGTGCGGGTAGAAGCCGGCGAGCCATTGCATGTGCGAGCCGGGTCCGAGCGCGACGAGGCCGGTGCCGGTCTCGCGCATCTTGCCGCGCAGCGCGGCCATGCGGCGGGCGACGATGTCGGTCATGATGTTGCTCCAAGGAGTGAAGGGAGCCGCGGAGGAAACAAAGCCGGAGCAAGCCCCCCACTCCGGCTCGCTACGCTCGCCACCTCTCCCCCCCGCCGGGGGGAGAGGAAGGGAGCCCTTCATAGCGGCCGGCATTTCCTCTCCCCCGTCGAGCGGGGGAGAGGTGGTCCGAAGGACCGGAGCGGGGGTCGATCGCCCCTTCAGCCGTCTCGCCTACTTCTTCTCCACCAGACGGTAGTAGACGAAGTCGGACGTCGCGCCGTTGACGAAGCCGGACACGGCCGGGGCCATGCCGACCTGCTTGACCGCCTGGAACATGATCACGAAGGGCGCCTTCGCCTGGATCTTCTTCTGGAGGTCCAGATACATGGCGTCGCGCTTGTCCGCGTCGGGCTCGGCGAGCGCTGCCATCGTCTCCTTGTTCAGCTCCTCCGGCACCGCCCATGCGTTGCGCCACGTCGTGGTCGACGCATATTTGTCGTCCGCATTGTCGGCATTGTAGGCGAACGCCTTGGCGTTGGAGTGCGGGTCCATGAAGTCCGGGCCCCAGTAGAGCAGCATCGCCTCATGCGTGCGGGCGCGGTACTTGGTGATCACCTGCGCGCCGGTGCCGGGCAGGATGTCGAAATTGATGCCCGCCTGCGAGAAGGTCGACTGGAGCGACTGGGCGATGTCGGTGAAGGGCGCCGAGTTGATCACGTCGAGCGTGACGTTGATCGGCGTCTGGACGCCGGCGTCGGCAAGGATCTTCTTCGCCTTCTCCACGTCGAGGCTGTAGGGCGTGTCGGTCAGGGCGCCCGGGAAGCCGGCCGGCCAGAACGCCTGATGGACCTGCATCTGGCCCTTCAGGAAGGTGTCGGTCATGCCCTTGTAGTCGACGAGATAGCGCGCGGCCTCCCACACGGCCTCGTTGGTCAGCGACGCGGTCTTCTGGTTGAACGAGAACCAGTGCACGGCCGCCTGCGGGTAGGTCTCTATCTTGATCGAGCCCTTGGTCTCCAGCCCCTTGACCTGATCCGGGGTCAGGTTCTTGGCCATGTCGACGTCGCCCGATTCCAGCAGGAGCTGCTGGGTCGCCGCCTCGGCGACGTGGCGCACGATCACCGACTTGATGGCCGGCGCGCCGCCGAAATAGTCGGCGTTGGCGTCGATCGCCAGCATCTCGCCGGGACGGAAGGTGCGCAGCTTGAACGGGCCGGTGCCGGCCGAATTGGCGTTGAGCCAGCCGTTGCCGAGGTCGCCGTCCTTCTCGTTCTGCATCACCGTCACCTCGTCCACCACGGAGGCGGGGCGGGCGGCGAGTACGTTCAGCACATAGGCGGGCGAGAAGTCGCCGGCATAGGTGATGGTGACGGTGCCGTCGCCGAGCGTGACCATCTGGTCGATGTTGTCGGCGTTCCAGCCGAGGCCGGCGAGGATGAAGGCCGGAGCCTTGTTCAGCACCAGCACGCGCTTCCACGAGAACAGCACGTCCTGCGGGCGGACCGGGTTGCCGGAGGTGAACTTCACGCCGTCGCGCAGCTTGAAGGTGATCGACTTGGCGGCGGCGTCCACCGTCCATTCGGAGGCGAGGCCGGCGGCCAGCGTCTCGGTGTCGGCGGCATCGTACTGCACCAGCCGGTCGTAGGTGTTGCTGACATATTCGCCCGACGAGAACTCGTAGGCCTGCGCCGGGTCGATGGCGACGATGTCGTCGATGTTCTGCGCCACCACCAGCACGTCGGCGGGCGTGGCCGCCCACGCGCCGGCAAGCGGCACCGCTGTCGTCAGCATCGCGGCCAAGAGGGCGTGTTTCAGGATTTTCATGACTTGCTCCCTTCCGAGGTGGATTTCTTCGGCCCCGCGGCGCCCTTCGCCGCGGGGGATGCATTGTCTACGGCGGGGCGGCGGCGGGCTTGTTGTCGCCCTCCTGCCGCGGACGCAGGATCGACATCGTCCCCGTCCAGAGGATGCGCGCCGGCCGGTCGCTCTCGTTGGCCCAGCTATGGTCGCTGGAGCCCCGGAAATGCAGGCTGTCGCCGGCCGCCAGCCTGATCGCCTCGCCGTCGACCGTCTGCGTGATCTCGCCGTCGAGCACGTAGATCAGCTCGTCGCCCTCGTGATGGACCATCTCGGAGCGGTGGCCGGGCGGCACGCTCATGATGAAGGACGACAGGCCGCGGCCGGGAAACTCGGTGTGCAGCCGCTCGTAGAGCATCGAGGAACCCGGCAGCGAGAAGGACAGCCGCGCCCCCGCGCGCGTCACGCCGCTGCCGATCGACGGGGTCGCGATGAAATAGTCGACGTCGACGCCGAGCCCGCGCGCGATGCCGGCCAGCGCGCCCAGCGAGGGTGTCGCCTGGTCGCGCTCGACCTGGCTGAGGAAGCCGACCGACAGGCCCGCCGCCTCGCCCAGCGCCTGCAACGTCATGTGCAACTGGCGCCGGCGCGCGCGGATGAGCGCGCCGATGCGCGGCTGCGCGGGCGCCATCTGCGGCATGGTCTGGGGCGCGTTCAAGCGACGCGGGCTCCATCGAAATTTTTTTGATGTAAGCAAAATCTTTTATGCTATCCAAGTGAAAAAATATCGGTCCACACTGATTGGCTATCCACTGGCGGCCGCCGGGGATAGGCTGCGGTGAATGCGATGAGGGGGCGGCCGACCGCATTGACCATCGAGCCCGCAATCGAGCCAGCAGCATCGCGCGGCCCGCGCCGCGCCCGTTCGCGCGCGGGGCAGCGCTTCGCGCTCTCGCTCGGCGCCTTCGGGCTGACCACGGCGCTGACTTTCCTCGGCCTTCTGGCGATCACCTTCTTCATCGGCCGCGTGATCCCCATCGACCCGGTGCTGGCGGTGGTCGGCGACCGCGCGCCGCAGGAGGTCTATCTGCGCGTGCGCTCCGAGATGGGGCTCGACCGGCCGCTGGTCGTGCAATTCTTCTCCTATGTGGGCGACGTGCTGACCGGCAATTTCGGCATGTCGGTGTCGACCCAGCGGCCGGTGCTGGAGGATCTGAGCCACGTCTTCCCGGCGACGCTGGAGATGGCGACGCTCGGCATCATCATCGGCGTCGCGCTCGGCGTGCCGATGGGCGTGTGGGCGGCGTCGCGGCAGGGCAGCATCACCGACCAGATCATCCGGGTGATCGGCCTGCTCGGCTATTCGGTGCCGGCATTCTGGCTGGGCCTGCTCGGCCTGCTGGTCTTCTACGCGAAGCTGCGCTGGGTCGGCGGGCCGGGCCGCGTCGACATCTTCTACGACGGGCTGGTGCCCCCGGTGACCGGCCTCATCCTCGTCGACAGCCTGCTCGCCGGCGATCTCGACGTGTTTCGCAACGCGGTCGGCCACATCGTGCTGCCGGCCTCGATCCTCGGCTTCTTCAGCCTCGCCTATATCGCGCGCATGACGCGCTCCTTCATGCTCGACCAGCTCGGGCAGGAATATGTGACGACGGCGCGGGTGAAGGGCGTGCCGGAGCGCGCGGTGTTGTGGCGCCACGCCTTCCGGCCCATCCGCGTGCCGCTGATCACGGTGATCGGCCTCTCCTATGCCGGCCTGCTGGAAGGCTCGGTCATGGTGGAGACGGTGTTCTCGTGGCCCGGCATCGGCAACTACCTCACCGCCGCGCTGTTCAACGCCGACATGAATGCCGTGCTCGGCGCGACGCTGGTGATCGGCGCGGTGTTCATCGTCATCAACAAGGTGTCGGACGTGCTCTACCGCGTGCTCGATCCGCGGGCGAGGTGACGAGGTGTTGTTGTTGTTTCATCTCTCTACGTTACCCTCCTCTGTCCTGCCGGACATCTCCCCCTCAAGGGGGGAGATTGGCTGTCAATTCTGCTTTAGCCAATCGTCGGCGGTTGGCGAAACGATAGATGCCGGCGTGATCTCCCCCCTTGAGAGGGAGATGTCCGGCAGGACAGAGGGGTGTGCGGAGAGACGCGGTTCCTCATACGCGGTGCCTGTCCCATGACGACCACCACCACCCGAGACTGGCTGCTGACCGAATCGCCGGCCTCGCGCATGCAGGCGCGGCTGGGGCGCGGCTACCGCGTGCTCTTGGCGCTGCTGCGCAACCCGCTGGCGGTGCTCGGCGCGCTGATCGTGCTCGTCCTCGTGGTGCTCGCCGTCTTCGCGCCTTTCTTCGCCACCCACTCGCCCTATGTCGGCGCGCTGACCGACCGGCTGAAGCCGCCCTCGGCCGAGTTCTGGCTGGGCAGCGACGAGCTCGGCCGGGACATCTGGTCGCGCATCGTCTACGGCGCGCGCATCACGCTGACCATCGTCCTGCTGGTCGCGGCCATCGCCGCGCCGGTGGGCATGGTCGTCGGCGCCGTGTCGGGCTATCTCGGCGGCTGGGCCGACCGCGTCCTGATGGGCATCACCGACATCTTCCTGTCGATGCCGAAGCTGATCCTCGCGCTCGCCTTCGTCGCCGCGCTCGGGCCGGGCATCGAGAACGCCGTCATCGCCATCGCCATCACCTCCTGGCCGGCCTATGCGCGCCTCACGCGCGCCGAGACGCTGACGATGCGCAATTCCGAGTTCATCTCGGCGGTGCGGCTCCAGGGCGCGTCGGCCCCGCGCGTCATCGTCCGCCACATCCTGCCGCTGTGCACCTCCTCGGTCATCGTGCGCGTGACGCTCGACATGGCGGGCATCATCCTCACCGCCGCCGGCCTCGGCTTCCTCGGGCTCGGCGCGCAGCCGCCGCTGCCCGAATGGGGCGCGATGATCAGCAGAGGCCGCGCCTTCATCCTCGACCAGTGGTGGGTGGCGACCATGCCGGGCTTTGCCATCGTCATCGTCAGCCTCGGCTTCTGCTTCCTCGGCGACGGGCTGCGCGACGTGCTCGACCCCAAGAGCGGGAACCGGCAATGATCGAGAAGGGGAGCGCGCCGCTGCTGGAGGTCGAGAATTTGCGCGTGCGCTTTCCGACGCCGACCGGGCCGGTGGAGGTGGTGCGCGGCGTCTCCTTCGCGCTCGGCCGCGAGCGGCTGGGCATCGTCGGCGAGAGCGGGTCGGGCAAGTCGCTGACCGGGCGCTCCATCCTGAGGCTCATCCGCAAGCCGGGCGAGGTGAGCGCCGACCAGCTGCGCTTCGACGGCATCGACCTTCTGTCGGCGAGCGAGGCGCAGATGCGGCGCATCCGCGGCGCGCGCATCTCCATGGTGATGCAGGATCCGAAATTCTCGCTCAACCCGGTGATGACCGTCGGCGAGCAGATCGGCGAGGCGCTGGCCGTGCACGAGCACCTGCCGCGCCGGCAGATCCGCCGGCGCGTGCTGGAGATGCTCGACGCCGTGCAGATCCGCGACCCGGAGCGGGTGTTCGGCCTCTACCCGCACGAGGTGTCGGGCGGCATGGGCCAGCGCGTGATGATCGCCATGATGCTGATCCCCGAGCCGGCGATCCTGATCGCCGACGAGCCGACCTCGGCGCTCGACGTGTCGGTGCAGGGCGAGGTGCTGCGGCTGATGAACGACCTCATCACCCGCAAGGGCATGGGGCTGATCTTCATCAGCCACGACCTCGAGCTCGTCTCGCAGTTCTGCGACCGCATCCTCGTGATGTATCGCGGCCGCATCGTCGAGGAATGCGCGGCGGGCGCGCTCGACCGGGCGACGCACCCCTATACGCGCGGGCTCATCGCCTCGGTGCCGCGCATGGACGAGACGCGCGCCGAGCTGCCGGTGCTCGACCGCTCGTCGTGGGAGGCCGCATGAGCGCCGCCATCAGCCTGCGCGACGTCGACATCTCCTATGGCGACACGCGGGTCGTCGAAGGGCTGACGCTCGACATCGCCGAGGGCGAGTGCTTCGGCCTCGTCGGCGAGAGCGGGTCGGGCAAGTCGACGGTGCTGCGCGCCGTCACGGGCCTCGCGCCCGACTGGACCGGCGCGATCTCCCTGTTCGGCCAGCCGCGCGGCAAGACGATCGATCGCCGCTTCGCCGCGCTGTGCCAGATGGTGTTCCAGGACCCCTACGGCTCGCTGCACCCGCGCCAGACGGTCGACGCGGCCCTGTCCGAACCGCTGGCGATCCACGGCATCGGCGATGCCGACGGCCGCGTGCCGGAGATGATGGCGGCCTGCGGGCTCGACGCGCGCTTCCGCTTCCGCCTGCCGCACCAGCTTTCGGGCGGCCAGCGCCAGCGCGTCGCCATCGCGCGGGCGCTGATGCTGAAGCCGCGCATCCTCCTCCTGGACGAGCCCACGTCTGCGCTCGACGTTTCGGTGCAGGCGGAGATCCTGAACCTGCTCAAGCGGCTGCGGCGCGAGCAGAAGCTCACCTACATCCTCGTGACGCACGATCTGCCGGTCGTCTCCTTCCTGTGCGACAGGCTGGCGGTGATGCGGCAGGGCAAGGTGGTCGAGGTGGCGCCCGTCGCGGCGCTCAAGTCGAACACCATGACGCATCCCTATGCGCGCGAGCTGGTGGCCAAGAGCGCCAACCGCGTGGCGTAAGGCGCGCCCGTCCCGCTCAGATGGCCCCGCTCAGATGGCGAGATATGTCTGGCGCAGCTCGGCGTTGTCGAGCACCTCCTGCGCGGTGCCGGTGAAGGCGACCTCGCCGGTGTCGAGGATCACCGCCCGGTCGGCGAGCTTGAGCGCGGCGATGGCGTTCTGCTCGACGATGATCGTGGTGATGCCGAGCCCCTTGATCTCCTGAAGGATGCGCTCGATCTCGTGCACGATGACGGGGGCGAGGCCCTCATAGGGCTCGTCCAGCAGCAGCAGCTTCAGGTCGCGGGCCAGCGCCCTTGCGATCGCCAGCATCTGCTGCTCGCCGCCCGACAGCGTCGTTCCCTCCTGCTTGCGGCGCTCGGCCAGGCGCGGGAAATGGCCGTAGATGCGCTCCAGCTCCCAGCCGGCTCCGGGGGCGACCTGCGCCAGCGTCAGGTTCTCCTCGACGGTGAGGCCCTGGATGATGCGGCGGTCCTCCGGTACGAGCTGGATGCCGGCCCGCGCCGCCTCGAACGACTTCATCTTGTGCACCGGCCGGCCGTCGAGCCAGATCTCGCCGCGATGCAGCGCCGGGTCGTCCAGCCGGGCGATGGTGCGCAGCGTCGACGTCTTGCCGGCGCCGTTGCGGCCCAGAAGCGCGAGGATCTCGCCGTGGCGCATCTCCAGCGACACGCCCTGAACGATGTAGCTCTCGCCGTAATAGGAGTGGATGTCCTTCACCGACAGGAAGGGCTGCTCGCCCGTGGCCGGCGACGGCGTGTGGAGCGGGCGCAGGACCTCGATCGTGGCGGCCATCAGTGTGCTCCTCCGAGATAGGCTTCCTGCACGCGCGGGTCGCGGCGCACCTGGTCGGGCAGCCCCTCCGAGATGATGCGCCCGCCGGCCAGCACCGTGATCTTGTCGGCCAGCGAGAACACGACATGCATGTCGTGCTCGATGATGACCTTGGTCATGCCGCGCGCCTTGATCTTCTTCAGGAGCTCGATGGTGGTGTTGGTGTCGTGGCGGCTCATGCCCGCCGTCGGCTCGTCGAGCAGCAGCAGGCGCGGCTTCTGGATCAGGCACATGGCCAGCTCCAGCCGGCGCTTGTCGCCGCGCGACAGGGCGCCGGCATGATTGTCGCGCTGGCTGATGAGGCCGACGTCCTCGAGGATGGCCTCGGCCTCCTCGCGGATGCCGCGCTCGTTGTCGACCGAGCGGAACATGTTGATCCTGAAGGCGCCGTCGCGCTTGGCGAAGGCGGGCGTCATCACGTTCTGGAGGATCGACAGGTCGGCGAAGATTTCCGGCGTCTGGAAGACGCGGGCGACGCCGAGCTGGTTGATCTCGTGCGGCTTCTTGCCGGTCAGCACGATGCCGTCGAACACGACGGCGCCGCTGGACGGCGGCAGCCTGCCGATGATGACGTTGAGCAGCGTCGACTTGCCGGCGCCGTTCGGGCCGATGATGGCGTGCGTCTTGCCCTCCTCGACCTGGAGGTCGATGTCGGACAGGGCGTGGAGGCCGCCGAAGCGCTTGTGCACGTCGGCGACGTGCAGGACGATGTTGTCGCGGGGGGTGGTCGGCATGGCGCGAGCCTCCTATTCCGCAGCCGTCGGGCTGAGCTGGCGCTGACGTTCGGCCCGCGCGCCGTTGCGCGGGCGCTTCATCCAGGCGCCGATGCGCCTTGCGCCTTCCATGATGCCGCCGGGCAGGAACACGACGATCAGCACGAACAGCAGGCCGAGCGACAGGTGCCAGCCTTCGCCGACGAACTTGCCGCTGATGGCCACCATCACCTCGCGCAGCCCGTCCGGCAGGAAGGCGTAGAAACCGTTGAGCACGTTGTCGTTGAAGGACGAGAAGATGTTCTCGAAATATTTGATCAGCCAGGCGCCGATCACCGGGCCGACGAGCGTGCCGACGCCGCCGAGGATGGTCATCAGCACCACCTCGCCCGAGGCCGTCCACTGCATGCGCTCCGCGCCGGCCAGCGGGTCGGTGACGACCAGCAGCGAGCCGGCGAGGCCCGCCAGCATGCCGGAGATGACGAAGGCGGTCAGCGTGTAGGGTCGCGTGTTGAAGCCGGTGTAGCTCATGCGGTTCTGGTTCGACTTGATGCCCTTGAGCATCATGCCGAAGGGCGAATTCGTGATGCGCATGGCAAGGAAGAACGTCGCCAGCAGGAACGCGGCGGAGAAGTAGAAGCCGCTCCAGCCCGACAGCGACAGGCCGAACAGGCTGGGCACCGGCATGCCGGCCGGCGCGTCGAAGAACAGCCGGTCCAGCACGCGCGGATCGTTGAGCGCCATGCGCAGCCCCGTTTCGCCGTTGGTGATCGGGGTCAGCACAGAATAGGCGAGGTTGTAGCTCATCTGCGCGAAGGCCAGCGTCAGGATCGAGAAGTAGATGCCCGAGCGACGCAGCGACACGTAGCCGACGGCAAGCGCGAACAGGCCGGAAAGCAGCACCGCGAAGAGGATCGCGGGCACGGCGTTCAGGCTGAGCAGCTTGAACGACCACATCGCGGCGTAGGATCCCACGCCGAAGAAGGCTGCGTGGCCGAAGGAGAGGTAGCCGGTCAGTCCGAACAGGATGTTGAAGCCGATGGCGAAGATGCCGAAGATCATGAAGCGCTGGAGCAGGTCCGGATAGGCCGCCCCGAACGGGGTGGCCAGGATCGGCAGCAGCAGCACGACGGCGGCGAAGCCGACGAGGAGCGTGAGGTCCCTGCGTGACATGAAGTCCGCCATTTACGCCTCCATCACGCCGCGACGGCCCATCAGTCCGCGAGGACGCACGAGCAGGATGATGACGGCGACGAGGTAGATGATGATCTGGTCGATGCCGGGGACGAAGGCTTTCACCTGATGCATCGAGGCGAAGGATTGCAGGATGCCGAGCAGGAAGCCGGAGGTCACCGCGCCGGGCAGCGAGCCCATGCCGCCCACCACGACGACGACGAAGGAGATCACCAGGAAGTCCATGCCGATCGTGTAGTTCGGCGGCAGCAGCGGCGTGTACATCACGCCCGCCATGCCGGCGACGACCGCGGCGATGCCGAACATGATGGTGAAGCGCCTGTCGATGTTGATGCCCAGCAGCCCCACCGTCTCGCGGTCGGCCATGCCGGCGCGCACCACCATGCCGAAGGTGGTGAACTGGAGGAAGGCGAAGACCGCGCCGATCACCGCCATGGCGAACAGGAAGTAGACCAGCCGCCACAGCGGGTAGGTGATGACGCCGGCCTGCATGCCGAGCCAGGCGCCGATGTCGGCCGCGCCGCGCAGGTCGGTCGGCATGGGCTGCGGATGCGGGTTCGGTCCGAACATCGCCTTGACGATCTCGCCGATCACGATGGCGAGGCCGAAGGTGACGAGAATCTGCTCGGCGTGGGGCCGCTTGTAGAAATACTTGATGAGCCCGCGCTCCATGCCGATGCCGATGGCGAGCATCACGGGCACCGCCAGAAGCAGCGAGATGGGGACGGAATAATTGACCAGAACCGCACCGAGATCGCCGAACCACGCCTGCACCAGCGGCTCGCGGATTTCGATGGGCGCGCCCCAGGGGGAAAGCTTCGTCGGATCGACCGTAACGGTCTCAAGCGTCAGCAGTCGCCGGAAGGCCACCGCGCAGAACGCGCCCAGCATGAACAGGGCGCCATGCGCGAAATTGACCACGCCCAGCGTTCCGAACACCAGGGTGAGACCGAGGGCGATGAGCGCGTAGGCGCTGCCCTTGTCCAGCCCGTTCAGGAACTGAAGAAAGATGACTTCGAACATCACGGCCTCCCCGGCCCGTCTCCCGGTCGAGCAAAATCCGCCCCGCCGAGACGGCGGGGCGGAAAACGCCTCAGATCAGCGGCATTGCGGGACCGGCTCCGCGGCGCCGAGTTCGCCTCCGAAGATGGCCGGATCGTAGGTGGTGACGTCGCGACCGACTTCCTCGATCACGTTCAGCACGTCGAACTGGCTGGTCGGCTTGTCGTTGCCCTGCACCACCAGCACCGACTTCATGCACTGATGGTCCTCGGCGCGATAGAGCGTCTTGCCGTTGCCCATGCCGTCGAACTCGAAGCCTTCCAGCGCCTTGATCACCTCCGGCGGATAGAAGGTGCCGGCCCGCTCGACCGCGTCGGCATAAAGCAGCGCCTGCACATAGGCCGTGTGGGCGGCCTGCGAAGGCGGCTGGCCGTAAGCGGCGCCGAACGACTTGGTGAACGCCTGCGAGCCCTCGTCCTGAAGGTTCCAGTGCCAGTTCGAGGTGCCGAAGATGCCCTTGATGTTCTCGCCGGCGCCCTTGGCCATCAGTTCGGAGAACAGCGGCACGACGATCTCGAACTGCTTGCCGTTGGCCTGGCGGTCGCGCATGCCGAACTGCACGGCCTGGGTCAGCGAGTTGACCATGTCGTTGCCGTAGTGGTTCAGGATCAGCACGTCGGCGCCCGAATTCAGCACCGGCGTGAGGTACTGCGAGTAGTCGGCTGCGCCGAGCGG
This sequence comes from uncultured Mesorhizobium sp., assembly GCA_964629765.1. GTDB lineage: Bacteria > Pseudomonadota > Alphaproteobacteria > Rhizobiales > Rhizobiaceae > RCIO01. The sequence continues at coordinate 36,092 of CAZVTK010000004.1, read as the reverse complement.
GGTGCGCACGAGCTGAACCGTCTGCCAGCCGAGCGCCTCGGTGGCGGCCTTGATCGACTCTTCCTGCGTCCAGCCCCAGGTGTAGTCCGCCGTCAGGTGGTAGGCGCGGCGATCGTTGCCGTATGCCTTGCTCAGCACCGGCGCGATGGCGATGCCCGACTGGTAGGCGTTGAAGAAGTGGCGGAAGCCGTAGCGCCGCTTGTCCTTGCCGGTGGTGTCGTTGGAGTGGGTGAGGCCGGCCATGAAGATGACGCCGAGCTCCTGGCACAGGCTCTGCACCGCGATCGCCTCGCCCGAGGACGAGCCGCCGGTGACCATGATGGCGCCGTCGCGCTCGATCATGCGGGTGGCGCCGGCGCGGGCCACGTCGGACTTGGTCTGGCTGTCCGAGCTGACATACTGGACCTTCTTGCCGAGGATGCCGTTGCCCTTCAGCGCCGACGGCTTCAGGACGCTCAGCAGGCCGCCGTCGCCCTCGCCGTTGAGATGCTTGATCGCCAGCTCGTAGGCTTTCTGCTCGTCCGCGCCCTCTTCGGCATAGGTGCCGGTCAGCGGCAGGTTGAGGCCGAAGGTCACCGTGCTGCCGGTCGGATTGTTGCAGAATTCCTGCGCCCATGCGCCGCGCGAGAATACCAGCGGCGCGGTGCCGGTGGCGACGATGCCGGCAAGGCCGGTACGCAATACGTTGCGGCGGGAGATCCCGCGCTTGAGTTCGCTCATTGTTCTCCTCCTTGATCGCGGAAGCCAGAACCTGAGCAGCAGGCTCCCCGCGACGGCACTATCGTCGTGCGTTGACAGCCATACAATATGCTATTGTTCTTCAAGGAAATTCTTGTAAATTCTTCGACTGTCGGGATAAGAAACCAGTCAATGGATTGACAAGGCGGGACCGTGCGGGCGCCCATCGGGCTCAGGATATCAACGCGCCGCAAGGCGATCGGCGTCTCGCAGGCGGCGCTGGCGCGCAGCGTCGGCGTGTCGCCGAGCTATCTCAACCTGATCGAGGCCAACAAGCGCCAGGTCGGCGGCTCGCTGCTGCGGCGCATCGCGGCCGAGCTCGCCATGGACATGGACGAGCTGACGGGGCAGGCCGAGCACCGGCTCATCAACGAGCTGGTGGAGGCGCTGGCCGATCCCGTGCTCGCCGACAGCCGCATGGGGCTGGACGAGGCGCGCCACCTCGTCGCGACGGCGCCCGACATCGCCCGGCTGTTCGCCCGGCTGTACCGCTCCTACGCGGCGGCGGTGGCCGACGCGGAAGCCTATGCCGACCGGCTGCGCGCCGACCCGCTGCTGTCGCAGCTTCTCCATCAGGTGGTGTCGGGCATCACGGCCATCCGCTCGGGCGCCGAGATCCTCGAAGGCACGCCGGACCTCAGCGCCGAGGAGCAGAAGCGGTTCCTCGGCTCCATCGGCCGCGAGACGCGCACCCTCAGCGCCGTGGCGCGCAACCTCATCGGCCAGTTCGACCAGACGTCGAGCGCGCGCGGCTTCGCCTCGGCGCGGCGCGAGGTGGACGACATGATCTTCGCCGCGCAGAACTATTTCCCGGCGCTGGAGGAGCGCGCGGCGGCGCTGCGCGCCCGTATAGGGGAAGGCGAGCCGTTCAGCGAGGCGACGCTCGGCGCGCTGCTGGCCGACGGATTCGGCGTCGCCGTCCAGCGCTCGGCGGCGGCGCGCGCCGGCAGCGCCTTCGGCTACGATCCCGCCTCGCGCACGCTGTGGTTCCGCAACACGGTGCCGCAGTCGACGCGGCAGTTCCAGATGGCGCGGCTGCTGGCCGAGCTGTCGAGCCGCGACGTGCTGGCCGCCGAGGCGGCGGCGGCGCGGCTGACCTCCGACACGGCGCGGCGGGGCGCCGCCCGCTATCTCGCCTCCTACATAGCCGGCGCGATCCTGCTACCGTACGAGCGCTTCGCCGCCGACGCGAAGGCGCTGCGCTACGACGTCGACGCGCTGAGCGAGCGCTACAATGCCAGCTTCGAGCAGATCGCCCACCGGCTGGTGACGCTGCGGCGGCCGGAGGCGGAGGGCATACCGTTCGGCTTCCTGCGGGCAGATCCGGCCGGCCGCCTCTCCAAGCATTTCCCGCTGCCGGGCCTGCTTTTGCCCAGCAGCGGCCATGCCTGCCCGCTCTGGGCCATCTACGCCGCATTCAGGTCGCCCGGCCAGCCGGTGCGGCAGGTCGCCCGCTTCGCCGACGGCTCGCGCTTCCTGTTCGTCGCCAAGGCGGTGGCGCGGCGCGCGAGCGGCTTCGCCGATATCGCGCCGCCGCATTCGGTGCTGCTCATCACCGACATCCTCCATGCCGACGCCACCGTCTACGCCAACGGGCTGGACCTGACCGACGCGCGCCTCGACGTGCCCGTGGGGCCGACCTGCCGGCTGTGCACGCGCCCGGACTGCGCCAGCCGACAGGAGGCGCCTTGGGCGCCGGGCGGGGAGGAGCCGCCGCCGCTGCTGTCGGCCTGACCTCGGTGGACCTGCCTCAACGGGCTTGGCCAATCCTCGAAGTTGGGGTTATCTGCTCACAAAAGAAGGGGCTCCTTCGGGGGAAGGGGCGGGAGGAGCGAGTGTGGCGACAGACATCCTCATTGCCGAGGACGAGCCGAGCATTCTGGAGGCGCTGAGCTTCGTCCTCCAGCGCGCCGGCTGGAGCATCAGGTCGGTCACCGACGGCGAGGCGGTGATGGGCGCGGTGCGGCAGGAGCGCCCGCGCGTGCTGGTGCTCGACATCATGCTGCCGAAACGGTCGGGCTTCGAGGTGCTGAAGCAGATCAGGGGCGATCCGGCGACCGCCGCGCTGCCGGTGCTCGTGCTGACGGCCAAGGGCCAGCACCAGGACCGGCGGATCGCCGAGCAGCTCGGCGCCGACAGCTTCGTCACCAAGCCCTATGCCAACGCCGACGTCGTCAGCGCCGTGCGGGCGCTGCTCGACCGGGCACCGGCGGAGGAGCGGCCGTCACCGGGCGGTCGCGCCTGACATGACCCGCCGCAAGCTCGTCGCCGCCTCCTTCGTCTTCACCCTGTTCGGGGCGCTCGCCGTCCTGCCGCCGGTCGTGCTGCTGTTCCGCTTCGACGCGCGGCCCTTCGGTGTGCCGGTCGAGACGGTCTACGTCTTCGCGCTGTGGATGGTGCTGGTGGCGGTGGCGTGGAGGTTCAGCCGCTTGCTGCCGGACGACACGCCCCCGCCGCCGGGCCGCGAAAAGGGCCGCGAGACGGGCAGGCGGCCATGACGCTGACCGCCGACCTGGTGATCGCCACGGCGGTCGGCTATGTCGGCCTGCTCTTCCTCGTCGCCTATCTCGGCGACCGCCACACGCGCAGCCGCGCCGGCGGCTTCCTGCGCTCGCCCTTCGTCTACACCCTGTCCATCTCCGTCTACTGCACGAGCTGGACCTTCTACGGCGCGGTCGGCTCGGCGGCGCGCAACGGACTCGAATTCGTCACCATCTATCTCGGGCCGACGCTGGTCTTCATCGGCTGGTGGTTCATCCTGCGGCGGCTGGTGCGCATCAGCCACGACCAGCGCATCACCTCGCTGGCCGACCTTTTGTCGTCGCGCTTCGGCAAGTCGAGCCGGCTCGGCGTGCTCGTCACCGTCATGGCGGTCATCGCCATTGCGCCCTACATCGCCTTGCAGCTCAAGGCGGTCACCTCGTCCATCGAGGCCATCGCCGGCTCGTCGGAGTTCGGCCGCGGCAGCCTCGAAGGCTGGGACGAGGTCGGGCTGGCGCTCGGCGTGGCGGCCGGCATGGCGGTCTTCACCATCCTGTTCGGCACCCGCAACGTCGACGCCAAGGAGCAGCACCACGGCGTCGTCGCGGCCATTGCGCTGGAAGCGGTGGTCAAGCTCACCGCGCTGATCGCCGTCGGCCTGTTCGTGCTCTATTCGGCGGGCGGGCTGGATCCCATCTTCACCCGCGCCGCCGAGGCGGGGCTTCGCATCCACGCGACCGAGACCTTCGGCGACCGCTGGGTGGCGACGCTGCTGCTGGCGGCGGCGGCGATCATCTGCCTGCCGCGCCAGTTCCAGGTCACGGTGGTGGAGAATTCCGACGAGCGGCACCTGCGCACCGCGAGCTGGGCCTTCCCGGCCTACATGCTGGCGATGAGCCTGTTCATCGTGCCCATCGCGCTGCACGGCCTCACCACCATGAAGCCGGGCTCGAACCCGGACATGTTCACCCTTACCCTGCCGCTGGCCGGCGGGCAGGACGGGCTGGCGCTGTTCGCCTTCATCGGCGGGTTCTCGTCGGCGACTTCGATGATCATCCTCGAATCCATCGCGCTGTCGATCATGGTGTCCAACCACATCGTCGTGCCGATCATGCTGCGGCTGTCACCGGACGACCGCACCGGCGACGGGCAGGGCGTGCGCCGGCTGATCCTCAATGCGCGGCGGCTTTCGATCGTGCTGATCCTGTTCCTCGGCTTCGGCTATTTCTCGCTGACGCGCGCCTCCAACGCGCTGGCGCCCATCGGCCTCATCTCGTTCACCGGCGTCGCGCAGTTCCTGCCGGCGATCCTCGCCGCGCTGTTCTGGCGCGACGCCTCCGCCAAGGCGGCGATCGCGGCCATCTCCGTCGGCTACGTCGTCTGGCTGTGGTGCAGCTTCATGCCGTCCTTCGCCTCGTCCTCGCCGGCCGTCGCGGCGATCATGGCGGAAGGGCCGCTCGGCCTGTCATGGCTCAGGCCGCAGGCGCTGTTCGGCCTCGACCGGCTCGACCCGCTGGCGCATGCCGTCTTCTGGAGCCTGCTGTTCAACAGCGCGGTGCTCGTCGTCGGCTCGCTGCTCACCAGCCAGTCGCCGCTGGAGCACATGCAGGCGGCCATATTCCTCAACGTGTTCCGCAAGCCGGCCGGGGACGCGGCGGCGCTGCGCGGCTCGGCCGCCGCGGACGACCTGTTCCTCGTAGCGCGCCGCGTGCTCGGGCACCAGCGGGCGTTCGACCTGTTCTCCGAGGAGGCCCGCCAGACCGGCAGGGCGTGGAACAGCGTCGAGCCGACGCCGGCCTTCATCCACCGGCTGGAGCGCGAGCTTTCCGGCTCCATCGGCTCGGCCTCCGCCCATGTCATGCTGTCCAAGGTGGTGTCGGGCGACGCGGTGTCGCTGGAGGAGGTCATGCAGATGGCCGACGAGACGCAGCAGGCGATCGAGCATTCGCAGGCGCTGGAGCGCGCCTCGGCCCAGTTGCGCGCCACCGCCGAGAAGCTGGAGATCGCCAACCGCCAGTTGCGCAAGGTCGACCAGCAGAAGGACGAGTTTTTGAGCCAGGTCAGCCACGAGGTGCGCACGCCGATGACGGCGATCCGCGCCTTCTCCGAAATCCTGCTGACGGAAGACGACCTCGACCACGACGCCAGCCGGAAATTCATGTCCACCATCCACAAGGAGAGCCTGCGGCTCACCTCGCTGCTGGACGAAATCCTCGACCTGTCGGCGTTGGAGCGCGGCGAGCGCGTGTGGGACAACAAGCCCATCGACGCCGAAGAATCGCTCGACCAGGCGCTGCGCGTCTGCGGCGCGCTGGCGCGCCAGAACGGCACGGCGGTGGCGTCCGGCCCGCGCGTCGGCAAGGCGGTGATCTCGGCCGATCCCGACCGGCTGAGCCAGGTGTTCATCAACCTCATCTCCAACGCCATCAAGTACAACGATGCGCCGCAGCCGCAGGTGATGGTGCGCTCGCGCATCGAGGGCGACCGCTACGTGGTCGACATCGCCGACAACGGCCCCGGCGTGCCGGAGGAGGAGCGCTCGCGCATCTTCGACAAGTTCTACAGGGGGCGGCTCGGCGAGGTGGTGTCCTTTGCCGGGGCGGGCCTCGGCCTGCCGATCAGCCGCGAGATCGTCGCGCGCATGCATGGCATGCTGGAACTCGCGTCCGGCGAAGGCGAGGGCGCCTGCTTCAGGGTCACGCTGCCGCTGCACCCGGCCGCGCAAGGTGTCGGATAGTGCAGGATCGATAGGCGGCGGCACTGCGGCTGTGATATGCGGCGGCGTCACAGAGAGAACGCCATGACGCCGAACGACGACCCGGCCGCGACATTCCGCGCGGACGCCATCCACCCCGCGCTTGCTTCGGCCCTTGCCGCCAGAGGCTACAGCCAGCTCACGCCCGTGCAGCAGGAGATGGCCGGCGGCGGCCATGGCGAGGCCGACCTCCTCGTCTCGGCGCAGACCGGCTCGGGCAAGACCGTCGCCTTCGGCATCGCCATCGCCCCGACCCTGCTCGGCGAGGCCGGGCAATTCGAGGCGGCGGACCGGCCGCTCGGGCTGGTCATCGCGCCGACGCGCGAGCTCGCCATGCAGGTGCAGCGCGAGCTCGACTGGCTCTACGCGGACACAGGCATCCGCACCGCGACCTGCGTCGGCGGCATGGACATGCGCGGGGAGCGCCGCGCGCTGGAGCGCGGCGCCCATCTCGTCGTCGGCACGCCCGGCCGCCTGCGCGACCATATCACGAAGGGCGCGCTCGACCTCGGGGTCTTGCGCGCCGTCGTGCTGGACGAGGCCGACGAGATGCTGGACCTCGGCTTTCGCGACGATCTCGAATTCATCCTCGGCGCGGCGCCGGCCGGGAGGCGCACGTTGTTGTTCTCCGCCACGGTGCCGCGCGGCATCGCGGAGCTCGCCAGGACCTTCCAGAAGGATGCGGTGCGCATCGCCGCGACGGCCGCCGCCGAGCAGCATGCCGACATCGAATATCAGCTCATGCTGGTGCGGCGCGACGAGCGCGAGCACGCCGTCATCAACACGCTGCTCGATTCCGACAGCACCGGCGCGCTGGTGTTCTGCCACACGCGCGAGGCGGTGCGCCATTTGACCGCGCGGCTCGCCAATCGCGGCTTTTCGGTCGTGTCGCTGTCGGGCGAGATGGCGCAGTCGGAGCGGTCCAGCGCCTTGCAGGCGATGCGAGACGGCCGCGCCCATGTGTGCGTGGCCACCGATGTCGCCGCGCGCGGCATCGACCTGCCTAACCTCGACCTGGTGATCCATGCCGACGTGCCGGGCAATCCGGAGACGCTGCTTCACCGCTCGGGCCGGACGGGCCGCGCCGGACGCAAGGGCGTGTGCGTGCTCATCGTCCCGGAAAACAGGCGCGGCGCGGCCCAGCGCGTGCTGGCGCTGGCGAAGCTGACGGCGACCCTTCGCGCCGCGCCCGCGATCGCCGCGATCGAGGCGCGCTACCGCCGGCAGATCCTCGACGCCGCGCTGTCCGCCGCAGAGCCCGGCGAGGCGGAAGCCGGCTTCGTCGCCGAACTTCTGGCGCAGGCGAGCCCCGGGCGCATCGCCGCCGCCTTCGTCCGCCAGCAGCTCGCCGCCCGCCCGGTTCCGGAAGACCTGTGGCCGTTGCCCGTCCATGAAATGCAGGGACGCAAGCCGAGGCGCGAGAGGCCGTTCGAGGAGGATCGCGGCCCGGCCCCAACCCCGGCGCGGGCGCCGCGCGGCCCGGACATGGAGGGCGGCGTCTGGTTCACCCTGTCGCTCGGCAGGAAGCAGCGGGCCGATCCCAAATGGCTGCTGCCGATGATCTGCAAGGCGGGCGGCGTGTCGAAACGCGACGTCGGCTCGATCAGGATCGACGAGACCGAGACGCGCTTCGAGATTTCCGCCGACAAGGCCGCGGATTTCGCCGAGCGCATCAGGCAGCCCGGCAGCATCGAGCGGGGCATCGTGATCGCGCCGGCCGGCGAGGCACATTGGGCGCCGCGACGGGAAAACACCCGCTTCAAGGATGGCGGCAAGGCCGGGCAAAAACCGTTCCGCAAGCCGCATCGCGGCAAGGAGGCGGCCGGCAAGTTTATAGGGAAGAAGCCGAAGCGCCCGTCCTGAGCCGTTCTACTCCGCCGCGTCGGGATCGCCGGGAGCGGTCTCGCAGCCGAGGTCCGGGAGGGCGGGCACACGCCATGCCGATGTCGAGTAAGGTCCGGCCAGAGCCCAGCTTCGACACGCTGCGCGCCCTTCCGATGGTATTCGGGCGATGGCGCATTATTTGCGATGCCGCTGCTGTGAATCCCCCAGCGAGGGGGCCTGTTGTCATGACTCCGAATTCTTGTACGGGTTGTCGTGCTTCAGGATCACCATGGTCGTGGTTTCGGCAACCGCTGGAATGGATTGCAGCACATCACGGATGAACGTCCCAAGCGCGTCGAGGTCGCGCACCCAGATGCGCAGGACATAATCGACATTGCCGGCCACCAGCGGGCATTCCGTGATCTCGGGACGCTTGGCGATGGCCGAGAGGAACTGCTCTGTCCTGTCGGTTCCGTGGCGGACCAGCCTTACCGAGCACAGGACGCTGACCGTCAGCCCGAGCGCCACCGGATCGATGCGGGCGGCATATCCTTTGATGATCCCTTCCTCTTCCATCCGCTTCACGCGGCGCCCGCATGGCGTGGGAGAAAGGCCGACGCGCTCGGCAAGGTCCAGAATGGAAATCCGCCCGTCCCGGCGCAGCACGTCTAGAATGCGATGATCGATCGCGTCGAGAACGGACATGAGTGAAAATTTCTCAGATTTTGTTTGATCGTAGCGATATCACGCGCAGTACGTGCGGTGAACGCCTAAGATCGCTGACATTCGCCAAGATGTTCGAGATACTGTCTGTCGAGCATCCGTGAGAGGGAGCAACGACCGTGCCTGCCTATTTCGTCTGCACCATGACGATCCGCGATCCGGAGACCTATCGCAAATACACCGCGCTCACGCCCGCTACGCTGGCGCGCTACGGCGGCAAGTTCCTCACCCGTGGCGACCCCGTGGAGACGGTCGAAGGAGGCCCGGTTTTTGCCGAGCGAATGGTGCTTCTGGAGTTCCCGGACCGGGAAAAGGCGCTGGCGTGGTACAATGACGCCGATTACCAGAGCGCCGCGGTTTTCCGGCGGCAAGCCTCCACGGCACGCATCCTCTTGCAGGCGGGCCGCGACAACACTCAAGATCCCGAACCGAATGTGTGACCCCATGGGCCTTCCGGCTGGAAAAGCTGGCCTCGTGTTCGGCGGCTCTTGTGGGCTTGGCCGTGATCGCCGCTGAGCCAGCGCGCGAAGGCGCCAAGGCCATTGCGGTGCGTGTCGGGCTGTTGCGTTCGATTTGAGGAGCGACCATGACGCGTACCGCCCGGCGCCCGAAATTTGCCGACTGGCTGGCCGAAACCAACGACGTCACGCGGATATTCATGTCTGCGGGCCAGATTCCCGACCTGATCAACATGGCGGGCGGGCTGCCCGACCCGTCGACATGGCCGGTTTCCGATCTGTCGGCCCTGGCCGCCAGGGCCGTTGCGGACCATCCCGGCGAGGCGCTGGCCTATGCGCCGATCGAGGGCCTGCCGGGGCTGCGCGACCTGATCGCAGCGCGCTTCAGCGCGCCGGGCCTCGGCCTCACGCGCGAAAATGTCCTGATCACCACCAGCGGGATGCAGGCGCTCGACCTGATCGGCAAGGTTCTGCTGGAAAAGGGCGGGCTGATCGCGGCGCAAAGCCCGGCCTATCTGGGGGCGCTGGATGCCTGGAGACCTCATTATCCCGCCTATCGCCCGATGCTGCTGGAAGCCGACGGTTTCGATCCCCTCGCGGCACTCGACGGCGCGCAGTTCGGCTATACCGTGCCCAACTTCTCGAATCCCACCGGCCGGCTCGTCGGGGTCGAGGATCGCCGCGCGCTCGTCGCCGCGGCCGAAGCCACCGGCACCTGGCTGGTCGAGGACGATCCCTATGGCGCGCTCTACTACGACGGCGCTCCCCTGCCGCGGATGCTGACCCTGTCGGGTAGGGGCGACACGGCCTATGACGGGCCGGTCGTCTATCTCGGGACGCTGTCGAAGGAACTGGCCCCCGGTTTCCGCATCGGCTGGGTCGTCGCCGCGCCCGACATGATCGGGGCGCTGGTCCGCGCCAAGCAGGGCTCCGATATGTGCACCTCGGGCCTCAGCCAGCGGATCGCCCATGATGCCTTTGCGACGGGCCTGCCGGAACGCATCCTGCCGGACATCCTCGCGCTCTATCGGGCGCGCCGCGATGCGCTTTGCGCGGCGATGGCGCGTCATCTCGGCGGGCTGTTCGACTGGGACGTGCCGACGGGCGGCATGTTCGTTTGGGCGAGGGCGCGCGATCCGGCGCTCGACACGGACCTGCTGCTGCGCGAAGCGCTCGCGCGCGGGGTCTGCGTCACCCCGTCGAGCGTGTTCGACCCGCAAGGCCGCAATCGCCGGGCGATCCGCATCAATTTCACATTGAATGCGCCCGAGAAGCTCGACGAAGGGGTGCGGCGGCTTGCCGAAGCGACCCGCGCGATGTCTGCCCGGGCGGCCTGATGCCGGAAGCGGACGACCGGACCGGCCGCTGACGCGTTCACAGGGGATTGACGAGCATATCCAGCATTTTTCTTGCTGGCTCATTGCCCCTGCTGGGTCCGAGCGCCACGAATTCAACCTCCGGGAGTGTCGGAAGCTCGGGTATTTTCAACGATTCCAGACCTGCCGGCATGAGGCGCCTGGAATGGGCCGCGACGCCGAGGCCCGCGAGGAGCGCCGCGCGGAGACCATTCAGGCTTCCGCTGCTGCAAGAGATCATCCACGCCCGGTTTGCGCTTTCCAATGTCTCGATCGCCAACGAGCGTGTGATGCTCGGGGCGGCGTACGCCACGAGCGGGACAGGCTCATCGGATCGTAAAATCATGCCAGGTCTTCCGATCCAAGCCAGCCGTTCACGCCAGGCGATGCTTCCTCTCCTGTCTTTCGGTTTTCGCTTCGCAAAAATTAAGTCCAACTGGCCGGCATCGTACCGTTGATATAGAGCTCCGCTGAGACCGATCTCGAGCTCGAGATCGACGTTCGGGTTCTGATCCCGAAAATTCGTCAGGACTTCTGCCAGGCCCGACATTGCGAAATCTTCCGATATGCCCAGCCGCAACCGCCGCCGCTCGGTGCCCGCCGAGAAGAACCGGACCATCCGATTATTCGCCTCCAGAATCTGGCGGGCGAAGTCGGCTACAGCTTCCCCATCGGCGGTCAGTGCCACGTTGTGGGTATCGCGCGCAACCAGTTGGCGTCCCACCGCGCGCTCAAGGCGGCGAACGTGCTGGCTTATCGTGGATTGCTGGAAGCCGACGTGCCTGCCGGCCATTGTGAAGCTTTGCGTATCCGCGACAGCCACGAAGCTTCGCAATACCGCCGGCGAAACATTCAAGGCGTCTTTGGTGATCATGAATCGAACTTACTGATATTGCCGTCATTCGACTATGCAATGACAGCCCGCATCAATACAAGGCTGCGGCCATCTCATGGATCCGTGCCATGCGCAGAAGCCTGCCCGTCGACACCTATATGCTGCTCCTGATTGCCATGGTCGTCCTGGCAACAGTGCTACCGGTTTCCGGCCAGCTAGCTGCGGTTGTCTCGAAGATCAGCTACGCAGCCGTAGCACTGGTGTTTTTCTTATACGGCGCCAAGCTCAAAACACAGGCAGTATGGGAAGGCATATCGAACTGGCGCCTTCAGTCCTTGATCTTCGTGACGACTTACCTGCTTTTCCCGATTCTTGGTTGGGCGCTGGTACGCGGACTGAGCGGCTGGCTCCCCGACGATCTGCTGGCGGGGATACTCTTTCTCGCGATACTTCCGTCAACGGTACAATCGTCCATCGCCCTTACGGGGCTGGCCCGGGGGAACGTACCCGCAGCCATCTGTGCGGCTTCGTTGTCGAACATGGCAGGAGTCGTCGTGACGCCGCTGCTTGCGGCGTGGCTGCTATCGGCCAGCGGCGTCGAGCTCAAGTCGAGCGCTGCGATCTGGATCTGCGTGCAGCTCCTGCTGCCTTTCGTGTCGGGTCAAATTCTCCGTCCCTGGGTCGGCGGCTGGATCGAACGAAACAAGGGATTGACCCTGTTCGTGGACCGCGGTGCGATCCTGCTGATAGTCTATAGCGCTTTCAGTGCCGGGGTGGTCGCAGGAATCTGGACACAGCTCGATTACACGACCCTGACGCTCCTCGTTGCCGTAGAGCTCGGGCTATTGTTCCTGATAATGCTTATTATAAACCTGTCGGCAAAGGCACTTGGCTTACCGGAAGCTGATCGTGTCAGCTATCTCTTCTGTGGCGCCCAGAAGAGCCTTGCCAGCGGTGTCCCTATAGCCAACGTCCTGTTCGCAGGGCATTCGACCAGCCTTATCATCCTGCCGCTGATGCTCTACCATCAGTTTCAGTTGTTCGTCTCGGCGGCAATAGCCCAGCGGATGGCCGCAAATGGGCAAACGATGCCGGAGAATGCCCGTCCTTGAACTATACCTCTTGATTTCACGGCGGCAGAACGGCGGGCTCCGGCCGGAAGCGAGGATGCAAGCTTGTTGAACACACGCCAGCTCGACGCTTTCCGGCGCGTCATGGAATTCGGCGGAATCTCGCGCGCGGCCGCCAGCATGAACCTGTCGCAGCCGGCCGTGAGCAAGCTGATCACCGCGTTGGAGGCCCGGCTGGGCTTTGTCCTGTTCAAGCGCGAACACCAGCGCCTGGTGCCTACTGCCGAGGCGCGTATTTTCCATGAAGCCACGCAAACTGCTTTCGGCCAGCTCGACCGGCTCGATCAGCTTGCCGCAAATCTCAGGCTGTCGGCTTTCGGCCACCTGGTCATCGGAAGTGCGCCAGCCGCGGGCTTGTGCATCATGCCCGGCATCATCACGCGATTTCAGCTCAATCGGCCACATATCTCCGTCGCATTGCAGGTGCAGAGCTCATTGAAGCTTCTGGAGCTTGCCGTCACCCAGCAGATCGATGCCGCCGTTTCGGCGTTGCCCCTCGACGACCCGACGGTCGAATGCAGGACCCTGTTTCGGGCACCGTGGGTCTGCGTGCTGCCGCAGGGCCACAGACTTGCGGACGAGGCGGTGATCACGCCGAAGCATCTATCCGGAGAGCCGTTCATTTCGCTCGGCGACGAGGACCGTGCGCGGCATCGGATCGACGGCATTTTCGCGGATGCCGGCATAAGCCGGGTTCTGCGCAGCAGCACGCAACTCTCTCTGGCCGCCTGCGAATTCGTGCGTGTCGGTGCGGGGGTCACCCTGGTCGACCAGCTCACGGCGTCCGCGGCGATCAATGCCGACCTCGTATTCAAACCTTTCGATCATCCGGCCATGTATGAAATAATGTTGCTGATCCCTTCGGCCCGTCCGCCGTCTTCATTACGCGACGAGTTCATTGCTTATCTCGAAAGAGAATTCGTGGCGTTGTCGGCAAGTCTTGCCAGACGATTCTCCAAAACGGGCAGCTTGATGGAACCGTCCTTGCTGTCCGTTTCGCAATTTTCGTCATGAGGCGGCGGGCCGCCGATACGGGTCCGTTACGACGGAATTGCTCTAACGCACCACCGCCTTGACGGCCGCCTCATCGGTCGGCAACGCCGCCAATTCTCCAAGCGTGACCGGCTTGAACGGAGAGCGGAGGTGGTAGGAGCCGATCTGGGACGGGGTCGAGCCACGTTCCTCCGCCATCAATTCCGTCACGGTCAGCCCGCATTCCCGACCCTGGCAGGGTCCCATGCCGCAACGTAGAAATACCTTCATCTGGTTGGGGCCGGTGGCCCCGGCGGCTACGGCGTCGCGTATCCGCGCCGCGCTCACTTCCTCGCAGCGGCAAACGATCGTGTCGTTCCTCTTTGGTACGCGAAACGCCTTGGGGGGCCGGTAGAGCGTATCGAGAAAGGCACGGCCGGCTGAAAGCCGGTCGAATGCTGCACGAAGCGGTACAGCCCTTCTGTCCCGCTCGGCCGACGCGATACGGCCGAGCCGCGCGAGCAAGCCGAGAGCCGCCAGCATGCCGCCCGCCGCGGCCGCCTCCGCCCCGCGAATGCCGCTGCCATCGCCGGGGATGGACAGGCCCGGCAGGCTTGTCTGCATCCAGGGATCGATTCGCGGCACGAAAGCGAGCTGCCTGTCGTCCCAGTCCTGCAAGCAGCCGACCGCGCTGGAAAGGTTGATGTTGGGAACGACCCCCTGATGCAGCAGCAGGATGTCGCAATCCAGCGCGATTTCATCGCCGCCCCGCCGGTAAACGACGCGGGCGAGGCGATCCTCCTTGCCGGCTTCGGCTCTGAGGTCAGTAACGCCCGGCACGAGGCGCGCGCGTCGCGCCTTGAGCAGAAGCCCGACCCCCTTGAGGAGATAGGAGGAGCGCACGAGACCCGGAATATGCCGGAGCGCCTTACCCCAATTGCCGCGCTCGGCGGTATCCAGCACGGCGACAACATTGGCTCCGGCAGCGAGGAGCTGCGTGGCGACCAGAAACAGCAGCGGCCCGCATCCCGCGACGACCACGCGGCCGTCGGGCACCATGCCGCTTGCCTTGAGCGCGATCTGGGCGGCACCGGCCGTCAGAACGCCCGGCAAGGTCCAGCCGGGAATGGGAAAGGGCCGCTCCAGCGCGCCCGTCGCGGCAATCACCTCGCGGGCGTGGATATGCCGGGCTGTGCCGCCGATCGACAAGCCGACCTCGAATCCCGCGGCTGCCCCCCTTCGTTCCGGAAGCGGCGAGAGGCTCCACATGGTGGCGCGCGGCGCAAAGTTTGCGGGTGAGCTTGCGAAGCGGGAAACGATCTCTTCGCCGCGCCAGTAGTCCGCGCCCAATATGCTGCGCCGCTTGATCGGCGTGCCGGTGATGCCGCGATAGATCTGGCCGCCGGGGGCCGGGTTCTCATCGACCGCCAGGACGGAGAGCCCGGCCTCCGCGGCCAATGACGCCGCGGACATGCCGGCGGGCCCGGCGCCGACGACGACAAGATCATAGACCGGCTCAAGCTGCCCTGCCGCTGCAAGCTGTTTCACCGCATCGCCTTCCTGGCCGCCTCTTCGCCGATCGCGCGGCCGCGACGCTGCGTCTCGATGCTCATGCCCTCGTCCAGAGGAATGAGGCATGCCTGGCAGTTGCCGATCCCGTCGATCACCACCAGACAGTCGAAGCACACGCCCATCAGGCAATAAGGCCCGCGCGCCCTTCCGCCGGCCGCAGTGGTGCGGGTGGCCGCCATGCCGGCTGCCAGCAGCGCGGCCGCGACGGTGTCGCCGCGCCGGCCGACCGCGGCACGCCCGTCGACGGTAAAGTGGAGCATGTCTCCCTCGACCTCAGGCAGCCGCCGGAACATTTAGTCTCCTCGAGGAAAAACAGGCCAGGCTGTCGGGCAACCGGCCCTGCTTGATGCAAGGGGCGAGGGTCAGGGCGTGGCTGGCCGCGAGCGTGACGCCGGAGTGGCAAACTGCGACGAAGGCGCCGGGCCATTTTTGCGACTGCTCGTAGATTGGAAAGCCATCCTCGCTCATCACTCGCGATGCCGCCCATGTGCGCACGACGTTGAGGCCGGCAAGCGCAGGGAACATACGCACGGCACGCTGCGCCATCAGTGCGATCACCGGGTAGGTCACCTGCGTGTCGAAGCCGAGATCCTCCTGGCTGTCCCCGACCATCACGCCGCCTTCGTCGGTCTGCCGCACGGTGGCGATCGGATATTTCAGAAAGGGCGCCGCCTTTTCGGTGACGATGACCTGCCCCTTGCTGGGGATGACCGGCGCGTGAAGCCCGACCATCGGGGCCAGCCGCGCATTTCCCAGCCCCGCGGCAAGCACGACCTGTCCGGCCGCCACCGTGCCCCAACGTCCGCGAACAAGAAACCCGCCCCGTTCCGGCACGATTTCATCGACCTCGTGCTCGGGTCGGTATTCGACCCCCAGCCGCGTCATCGCGACGTGAAGTCCATAGAAGAGACGCAACGAATTCACATGGCCGTCGAGGTCGCAATACACCGAGCCGACGACATCAGGCCCGATCTCCGGCAGCAGCTTCTTCGTCCCGGCGTGGTCCAGAACCTCATACGCATATTGCGGAGCGCCCGGCTGAGCCTGGAGAATCTGCATGACGCGCACGCGCTGCTCGAGTTCCGCTTCCGACAGGCACATCATGAAGCCGCCGGGGCGTTCGTAAGCGATGTCGAAGGCCGCGATTTCCTCGACCATTGCGGCAAATCCCGGCCAGTGGTCGGCCGAGGATTTCGACCACGCCGAATATTGCGGCATGCCCAAGCCTTTCGACTGGACCCACACCAGCGCGAAGTTGGCGCGGGAAGCGCGGCGCGCAATGTCGCCTTCGTCAAGGACGAGAACGCGCACCCCCTCCCGCGCCAGACCAAACGCAATAGCGGAGCCGACCAGGCCCCCGCCAATAACGACAATGTCGTAGTCGCGCTTCACGCAATTATTCCAAAACAACGGCTGGCGCCGTCCGTATCGAGCGGCGGATGGGGATCAAAAGCATTGGCGGAACCTTGCAGTTCACCGGCCAGCCGGTTCCCCTCCGCCGGGTTCGACGGATGTGCTGCAATGGTCAATCCTCGGCTTTTCTGACGCCAAGCTTGAAGTGCGCTACCTTTATATGTCAAATAAAAAAATGGAATAACTTAATAACCTTATGGTATGATCAAAAAGATATCTCCATCTCGATATAAGAAATCTCTTGCCATGAAGGAAAAACACTGCTGTCTTAAGCTGCGAATATGCAGTGATGGGAAGCGGATGGGCTCGAAGCCTGTCCGATAGTGGAAGCGTCGATCGTCTTGCTGGCAATCGGGCTGCCGGCATGGCTCGGCAGACGGCCGGATTCCGGCCGGATGGCCTCCCGAGCCGATAGTCCCGGCGCCGATGCGTTTGACGGCGCAGAACATGCTGAAGCGGTTTGAGGCTGCTTGACATCGATGGTTCGAGGTGCGTCTCGCCCTCTATGTCGGCCGACCCCAAGTCATACTTCGCCGTTGATGAGAGATGAAGGCGGTTGGACAGCACGTTGGCGTCATACGCAGCGCAACTGACATTCCGCCGACCGTATGGGGCGGCGCTGGGAAGACGGCGAAGTATGTATCACGATTTCAGTATCAATACGGTGAAGGCGAAGATATTGTCGGACGGACCTCTCACACTTCCGCCTGCGCCTGATATGTTTCAGGGTATCCCCGATGATACGATAATCAGGGTGCTTCGGGAAGAAGATCGGCCGCTCGAATATGTGCGGGTGATGCAGAACATCCTGTTTCTGGAAGTGGAGGGTATCCGCGTCCTGTTCGACAATGGCTGCGGAGCGGCCCGTATCTACGGCGACGAAAGCGGACGCCTTCCCGAAAGCCTGGCGGAAGCCGGCATCGAACCGGCCTCGATCGATGCGCTCGTGCTGTCACATGCCCATGCCGACCATTGCTGGGGCACGATGAAGGATGATGGCACGCCTGCATTTCCGAACGCCGCGATCTACATGAGCCGTACGGAGCTCGACTATTGGCAGAGCGACCGCGCCGTATCCGTCAGGAGTATCGAGGGCGTTAGGAAGCATCTGCTGCCGTTGCGGGACCGGATCAGATTCGTCGAGGAGGGCAAGGAGTTCCTGCCCGGCATAAGGCCGCTGCACACGCCCGGGCATACGCCCGGCCACACCTCCTATTTTTGCAGCTTCGGAGCCGAGACCTGGTGCTTTGTCGCCGATGCTGCCTTTCACGACATATTTTCGTACCGCTTTCCCCGCGCATGGACCCGCTATGACATAGAGCCGGAACGCGGCGTGGAGACGCGCCTCGAACTGCTTGCGCGCATCGCGGCGGAGAACATCAGGGTCGTCGGGTATCATGCGCGCTGGCCCGGCCTCGGCGCCGTCGAGAAAGAGGGCGATTCCTATCGATTCCTCCCCCTTGGCGAACCGGATTGAGGCCATGCCGTCTCCATGGCGCACACTCTTTCCAGTCCGGTTCCCGCAGGCGCAATCGCCGATGGCCATCGCATGACGGAAGCAGGGGCTTTGGCAAAGCCCGTTCTGTGGGAAATATGGGAGTAGAGACTTCAGGGAATTTCTAAAATGAATCGGCAGCACGTACTTGGAATTTCCGATCTGTCCAAAATTTTTCAAACGGAGCAAGGAGCCGTTAAAGCAGTCGATCATGTGAATTTTGATATTTACGGAGCCGAATTTTACACGATGCTTGGCCCCTCAGGTTGCGGCAAGACCACCACCTTGAGGATGATTGCCGGGCTGGACACACCTACGTCGGGCCGGATCGCCTTTGACGGCGAGGATTTCGCGAAGACACCTGCTTATGCGCGAAATATAGGAATGGTTTTCCAGAGCTATGCCTTGTTTCCCCATATGACGGTGTTTGATAATGTCAGTTACGGGTTGAAGATACGCGGGAATAATATCGACGATATTAAAAGAAAAGTCAAAGATATACTTGATATGATCGGCTTGAGCGGGCTTTCAGGAAGGCATCCGGCGGATCTTTCGGGCGGGCAGCAGCAGCGGGTCTCGATCGCGCGAGCCCTGGTCTACAATCCTCGCATGCTTCTGCTGGACGAGCCTCTGGCGAACCTCGACGCGAAGCTGCGTGTCGAGATGCGTGAGGAGATCCGGCGCGTCCAGCGCGAACTCGGCATCATGACGATCTACGTGACGCATGATCAGGAGGAGGCCATGTCGGTGTCCGACAGGATCGCCGTGTTCGACAGGGGCAAGCTGATACAGGCGGGAAAGCCGGCGGAAGTGTATGAAAAGCCGGCCTCGATATTTGCTTCGGACTTCATCGGAAAGGCGAATTTCTTCGCCGCGCGGTTCCTGGAGCGCGGCAAGGACGGCGCCCGCGTCAGGCTTCAGGACGGGACCGAGATGGTGGTCGGGCGGTGCCAGCAGGTGGCATCGACGGAATTGGACGAGATTCCCGCAGGCTTCGACGGAGTGATCATGGTGCGGCCGGAGCATGTCAGGCTCAGGCCCGCCTCGTCGAGCAATGCATGCGTCATCCAGCGCATTCAGTTTCTGGGCTCGTTCGTTCGCTATACGGCGACCGGCCCGAATTCGAGGAGAGAGATGATCGTCGATTCTCCCAGGCCGTTCGCCGGGCTCGAGGAAGGGAGCCAGGCCGGCCTGACGATCGACCCCGCCGACACGCATTTCTTTCATCGCAACTGATTTCCGGCCCACGGCGAACCCATGGTCGAACTGAATCCGACGCTCAAAGCCACAACTCCGTCGCAATGGATGGTCCGCCTCAGACGGATCGACCTGCTGCCGTGGATCGTGGCGATCGCCAGCGCGGTGATCCTCGTCGTCTTCCTGATCTATCCGATCGTCAGGACCATGGTGCTCGCCTTCGTGCCGCGTGACGCCGACCTGACCTGGGCCAATCTGACATTCGCCAATTTCGAGCAATTCTGGAAATCCAGAATCTATCGGGATGCGTTCTGGAACTCCATCTTCGTCGGCGTCGCGACCACGGTTGCGGCAACCATCGTCGCCCTGCCGGCGGCCTTCATCATGGCGCGCGTCCGCGTGCCGTTCCGGAACCTCATCCTGTCGCTGTCGGTCGTGCCGCTGATCGCGCCGCCGTTCATCGCCGCCTATTCCTGGATCATGCTGCTTGGAAACCGCGGGGTCGCGACCTACTACGCGCAGGAGTGGCTGGGCATCGACCTGCCGCGCATCGCAGGGCCCTACGGCATTGTTTTTGCCCTGACGTTGTCCTTCTACCCCTTCATCTTCCTGTTCGTGCAAGCCGCGCTGTCGGCAGCCGATCCCTATCTGGAAGAAGCCGCCACCGTCATGGGGGCAAAACGCCTCCGCATCCTGCGAACCGTGACATTTCCAATGGTCATCCCGGCGATCGGAGCCGGCGCCATCGTGGTCTTTCTGGAAGCTCTCGGCAATTTCGGCGTCGCGTCGATCCTCGGCGGGGAATATTATGTGCTTCCCACGCTGATATACTATCAGATCAGCGGCTTCTTCGACCTCAACGCCGCGGCCGCCATTGCGATCGTGAACGTGCTGGTAACGATAGTCGCCATTGCGGTGCTTGTGAGGTTCAGCAATTCGAGGCGTTTCACGACGCTGACGAGCACCACCAGGGCCGCACGCAAGTCGAACAACATTGCCCTGACCATAATCGGCAACCTGTATATCTGGGTGCTTTTGCTGCTCTCGCTGACGCCGCAAATCATGGTTATCTATACGTCCTTTGCGACGAGGTGGACGTCAACCATTCTTCCGGTCAGCTATGGGTTCGACAATTACTTCCACCTCTATGACATGCTTCAGAAGCCGCTGTGGAACAGCATCATGCTTTCGGGCGCGGCGACGGTGCTGTGCGTCGTGTTCGGCACGCTTGCCGGCTATGTCGCGGCGCGCAAGAAATTCTTCGGCAAATGGGTGCTCGATCTCACCATCATGCTGCCGTTCATCCTGCCCGGCAGCGTGATCGGCGTTGCCTATCTCGGCGCCTTCAACACCGGAATGCTGGTCCTGTCGGGGACGCCCTTCATCATAATTCTTGCCTATTTCGTCCGGCGGCTCGCCTTTCTCTATCGAGCCGTGGTTGCCGGCACGTCGCAGATCGACGTCAAGATGGAAGAGGCCTCCACCATTTGCGGTGCGACCTGGCTCTATACCATGCGCAGGATCATCGTTCCTCTGGTGACTCCCAACATCATCGCCGGCGCCATCATTATCTT
Source organism: uncultured Mesorhizobium sp. (assembly GCA_964629765.1). Lineage (GTDB taxonomy): Bacteria > Pseudomonadota > Alphaproteobacteria > Rhizobiales > Rhizobiaceae > RCIO01. The sequence continues at coordinate 15,570 of CAZVTK010000004.1, read as the reverse complement.
CGCTACTTTGACCTGTGAACTGACCGTTACGATCCTGCTCTATTCCGCCGGCTGGGATACGGTTTCAATCAAGATATTCACCGAGATCAACGACAACAACCTTCTGCCTGCCGCCACCATCGGCGCAGTAATAGTCGTTGCAACTTTCCTGCTGATTTTTATCGGCAGCAGCTTGTCCGGCCGATCCATGGCGGGAATGTTCAAGTGATGCGATATGAACTGAGCTTTCTGGCAAAATGTAGACTATGAAAACAGAGAGGAGAATAAGATGAATACGATGTATTCTGGTTTAGGGCGCCTTCTGTGCGGTGCGATAGCTTTTGTCGGGGCGCATGCGATGTCGGCCACGCCCAGTTCGGCCCAGTCCGGCGAGGTTGTCTACTACGGTTTCGCGGGAGCCTTCCTCGAACCGGTCATCAAAGGATTCAACGCGCAATATCCGAACGTGACGGTCAAGGCGGTCACGGGCGACGCCGGCGAGATCATGGGCCGCATCAAGGCCGAAAGCGGCCAGCCGAGGGCCGATGTCGTCTTCCTGGGAGCGGGCGAGATCGTCGCCAACGCTTCGCTGTTCCGGCCCTATGTATCCAAGCATATCGATGCCTTTCCCGAAATGGGCTATGTAAAGCTCGGCGACGACATCATGTATTACGGCTACAATTACTCGATACAGACGATTGCCGTGAATACCGATATGATGCCTTTGGACGAGGCGCCGAAAAGCTGGGCCGACCTGCTCGATCCCAAATACAAGGGCAAGATCCTGGTTGGACATCCGGCCCAGTCGGGCGCGGGCTATGACACCTTTGGCCAAATCCTCGATATGTTCGGCTGGGAAGGCGTCCAGAAATACATCGAGAACGCCAGCTTCGTCTCAAAGACCGGTCTAGTCATCAACAATCTCGGCCGCGGCGAATATCCGATCGCGTTGCTGGAGGAAGCCCGCGCCGACATGATGACGGGCGAGGGTTACCATGTCTCCGTCGTTTATCCGGTGGAAGGCGTGGTTCCCGTGCCGTTCGGCATCGCTCTCGTCAAGGGCGGCCCGAACCCGGAAAACGCCATCCTTCTTGCGGAATTCTTCAACTCCGTCGAAGGGCAGAACATCCAGGCAACAGTGTTGAACCGGCGCGTTCCGAGAACGGATGCCGTTGCTCCCAAGGGCCTGCCGCCCATGTCGTCCCTGAAGATCAATCACGACTACGACTACATCAGGGCGGCGCAGGAACACGATAAAAACCTGGGGAAGTTCAGCGAGTATTACGAGAGGGCCGGCCGCTAGGCTCTCGCCTGTGCCGCGTCGCTTGCCTTGGGGCGAGGCACGACGAAGCGGGCAGCCGGAACGGAAAGGCATCGATGCCGAACCGGGCCGGCTGCCTCGGCCAGCATGCATGGATTGGCAAGCCGACGTTGCGTCAGGAGAAGGTCGTGGCAAGCACCGAGAATGTTCCGGATTTCATCCAGCACCACGTGACCGAGCGCCCGTCGAAAGCCTCGCGCGCGTCGACCATGGGCACAAGGCATGCCGTCTCGACCTCGCACTATCTGGCGTCACAGGCAGCCTTCCAGATACTTGAGGCGGGCGGCAACGCGATCGACGCCGGCGTTTGTGCCGGACTGGCCGTCGAAGTGCTGGAGCCGCACATGTCGAGCGTCGCCGGGGTGGCGCCGATCATTCTCTACCATGCCGAAAGCGCGTCCGTCGTCTCGATCGTCGGCCTGGGGGTCTGGCCGAAGGCGGCAAGCTGCGCGTTCTTTCAGGAAAGATATGGCGGCGCCATCCCCAAGGGCGTTCACCGCAGCATCGTGCCGGCGGCGCCCGATGCCTGGATCACGGCGCTGGAGCGCTACGGAACCATGTCCTTCGGCGATGTCGCGCAGGCGGCGATCGGCTTCGCCAGGGACGGCTTCCGCATGTATGACTATCTGCACGAGATGATCGTGGAGCATCTCGGCACCTATCGGATGTGGCCGTCGAGCAGCGCCATATACCTTCAGGACAACGAGCCGATCGAAGTCGGCCGGATGTTCCGCCAGACCGACGCGGCCGGGGCGCTGCAATATATGTGCGACGAGGAACGCGCGGCGAGCACGAAGGGCGGCCGGGCGGCGGGGCTCGAAGCGGCGCGAAACGCATTCTACAAGGGCGACATCGCCCAGACGATCGCCAAGTTCTACAAGGCCGAGGGCGGCCTGCTCACGGCAGAGGATCTGGCCGAATTCCGCGTCGAGGTCGAAAAGCCGGTGCGCACCCGGTTCCTTGACGAAGACGTCTATTCCTGCGGCCCCTGGTGCCAGGGCCCGATGCTGTTGCAGGCCCTGAACCTGCTCGATCCGGGTGAGCTGCGCGCCGCCGGCCACAACAGCGCCGAATACATTCATCAGGTGGTCGAGGCGATCAAGCTCGCGGCGGCCGACCGGGAGGCATTTTATGGCGATCCGCGTTTCGTGGACGTGCCGATGGATCGGCTCCTGTCGGCCGATTATTCGCAGTTGCGCAGGCAACTGATCCGCCGGGACCGGGCGTGGCCGTCGACGCCCCCCTCCGGCAAGGACGATCCCGCTTTCCTGGAACTCCTTTCCAGTCCGTCGGGCCGCGAAACCGGCCATCAGGAAAGCCGCGGCGACACCTGCTATGTCTGCGTGGTCGACCGGCACGGCAACGGGTTTTCGGCAACGCCGAGCGACGGTTCGCTGAGCTCGCCGGTGGTGCCGGGTATCGGCATGATCGTATCGGGGCGCGGATACCAGTCGTGGACCGAGCCGGAGCATCCCTCCTCCGTGGCGCCGGGCAAGCGCCCACGGCTGACGCCGAATCCCGCGATCGCCGTCAGGGAGGGAAAATCCGTCATGCCCTTCGGCACCCCCGGCGGCGACACGCAGATCCAAAGCATGCTCCAGACCTATCTCAACAGCCGCGTGTTCGGCATGACCCTCCAGCAGGCCACGGACGCGCCGCGCTTCATATCGTTCAGCTTTCCGTCCTCCTTCATGCCGCATGAGCCGGAGCCGGGCCTGTTGAAGCTGGAGCATCCGATCCCGGACTCCGTGTCGGCGCCGCTTGCGGCGTTGGGCCATCGCGTGGAGTGGTGGCCGGAATGGGCCAATTACGGAACATCCGTCTGCGCCGCATTCAGATCGCAGGACGGCGCGGTCGAAGCTGCTGCCGATCCGCGCCGTGCGGGCTATGTCTGCATTCTCTAGAGCGGGGAACCGGAAGGCGCGAAGCGGTTTCCGGTCTGCTGCGGCAGACCCGCTTTTCACGGCTCTCGCGGAAGAGGAGACGCTATGCAACCCGCGGCAGATATCGACGCAAGGCACCGGCAGGATGTCGGCTGGCCGAACGGTTGCCGGCTCGCGGTCTCGGTCTGCGTTCACTACGAGGAAGGAGCGGAGCGGAGCGTCGCCGATGGCGACGATCGTCAGGAGGAGGAATCGGAAGGATTTGCCCTGCCGAGAGGCACGCGCGACCTCCATGGCGAGAGCCTCTACGAATACGGTGCGCGCGCCGGTATCTGGCGCATCCTGCGCATTCTGAGCACGCATGACGTGCGGGCGACATTTTTCTGCTGCGGCCAGGCGCTGCTGCGAAACCCCGGGGTCGGCAGTGCGATCACGGCTGCCGGTCATGAGGCGGCTGCGCATGGCTACCGCTGGCTGGCACACTACGACATGACCGAGGCGGAGCAGGAAGCGGATGTGCTCAAGGCCGTCGAGGCAATCCGCGAAACGACCGGCCAACGTCCGGTCGGCTGGAACAGCAGGGTTCCAGGTGAAAAGACCCGAGCTCTTCTGCTCAAGGAGGGCGGTTTTCTCTACGATTCGGATGCGTATGACGACGAGGTGCCGTATTTCGTCGGCGAGGGGGAGTCCCGGTTTCTGACCATCCCCTATACGCTTGACAGCACGGACAGCAGATTCTGGCTGCCGCCGCCGAATCCCGGTTACGCGAATCCGGAGGTGTTCTTTCGCGTTCTGAAAGGAAATTTCGACAGGCTGTACCGGGACTCCGCTGCAAGCGGCAGGATGATGTCGATCTCGCTGCGCCCGAGGATCAGCGGGCGGCCCTGCCGCGCATGGCAGGTGGACCGGTTCCTCACATATGCCCGCAGCTTTGGCGGGGTCTGGTTCGCCACGCGCGCGGAGATCGCGCGCTGGTGGAGCTATCGCCTCAACCCTGAAAAGCCGGCTTGGGAAAGGTGAGTTTCATGGCTGCGCCGACTCAAAGAGACTTCCGTGGATATGGCGACGCCAGCCTGCGCGTGCGCTGGCCCGGCGGCGCGCGGATCGCGTTGTCGATCGTCGTGAATTTCGAGGAGGGTGCGGAAGCCTCGCCGGCGCGAGGCGACAGCTATGGCGAGCCCATGGGAGACGGCTTCGTCGTGCCGCATGGCGAACGGGATCTGCGCAACGAATCCCATTTCGGATATGGCCCGCGCGTCGGCTTCGACAGGTTGCTGGCGATCTTCGAAAAGCACGACGTAAGGACGACATTCTATATCTGCGGCAAGGCTCTCGAGGCGAGGCCGGATCTCGGGGCCGAAATCACGCGTCGCGGACACGAGCCTGCCGGCCACGGCTATCGCTGGGGGCCGGCCGCGGCCCTGTCCCGCGAGGAGGAGCAGCTTCACATCGCCAGGACCGTGGCCCTGATAGAGCGCCATACCGGCGAGCGGCCGGTCGGCTGGTACGCGCGCGGACCGAGCGTCAACACGCGCGAGCTGCTCGGTGAAGAAGGGGGCTTCCTCTACGACAGCAACTCCTTCGCGGACGACCTTCCCTATTTCACGACGGTCGCGGGAAAAAAGTGGCTGGTCGTTCCGTACAGCATCGACGTGAACGACGCGAAATATGCAATGGCGCCCGGCTACTGCGAGCCGGAGGATTTCTATTTGCAGATGAAGTCGGCATTCGACTGCCTCTATGCGGAGGGCGAAGCCACTCCCAAGATGATGTCGGTGGGGCTCCATCTCAGATGGTCCGGGCAGCCGGCTCGCGCCGGGGCCGTGGACAGGTTCCTCGAATATGCCAAGGCACACCACGGTGTCTGGATCTGCGCGCGGCGTGACATTGCGCGGTGGTGGCTTGATCACGGCGAGACTTTTCTCCCGGCGGCAGATGCTCCCTGAATGGCAGCCGGTCTTCGTCCGGGGCCGGCGCAACGTCGTCCTTACCTTTCCTGCCATCTCGGGATCGATGCATCGGAGGTGGCGCCGTTTCCGGCAACAAGACAATCCCGGATCGGTCGGTGGATGCGATCATGGTGGAACGGCGTGGCGGCTTCGTCGGTCGTGGCGTCGCTTGGCAGCCAAATAGCCGTCAGACCAAGAGAAAGACTGAGACATGACTTTCGACATTGAAGGCGCGGCCCGGGCGTTGGTGCGAGCCCATCGGGAGAATATGCGTTTCGAGCGGATCGCCGGCCTGACGGATCTGGCCACGGCCTATCGGGTACAGGATGCCTACGTCGCCGAGATCATCGGCGATGACCGGATCGTCGGCTACAAGATCGGCCTGACATCGAAGAAGATGCAAAGCATGTGCGGCATTGACCATCCGATCGCCGGTGCGGTGTTCGGGCGCCGCGTCAGGCACAGTGGCGCGCGGCTCAGCCTCGGCGACTTCGGCCGTCTTGGCGTGGAATTCGAGATTTGCGCGCGGCTTGGCCGCGATCTCCCCCCGCGCGCTGCGCCCTACACGCGCGACCAGATCGCCGCGGCGGTCGATGGCGTGTGCGCGGCGGTGGAACTGGTGGACGACCGCAACGCCGACTACGCGGCGCTCGATGTCGCGTCGCTGGTTGCGGACAATTCGTGGAACGGAGGCATCGTGCTCGGCGAGATGGTGACGCCCCCGGCCGATCTGGAGACGGTGGAGGCGGTCGCCTATCTCGACGGAGTCGAGATAGGCCGCGGCGTCGGCGCCGATGCGCTGGGGCATCCCTATGAGCCGCTGGTGTGGTTGTCCAACCATCTTGCCGCCGAGGGGCGCGGCATGAAGAAGGGCGATCTGGTGATGACGGGCAGCCTGGTGCGAACCTGCTTCCCCGACGCGGCCTTCACCTATCGCTTCGATGTCGCCGGCATCGGCAGCGTCGAGGTCAGCGGCGCTTGAGACGTTCGACCAGGAGGTAAGCCGATGGATCCGGGGCCGAAAAGCAAGATCGCGCTGCGGCTGGCCGAGGCCAAGCTCGATCTCGAGCAGGCCGGCAGGACCATTCCGGCGCGCCGCGTCGGGCGGCCCGACGAATTCGCCGCGCTCCGGTCGATCCAGGCTCGAAACCCAATCGGGATGTTGGCGGGCCGATGTCTGCCGGGTGATGCCGGGGACCATTCAACCCTACTCCGCCGCGTCGCGGCGGGTCGCCTCCGGCGCGTCGGGATCGCCGGGGGCGGTCTCGCAGCCGAGGTCCGGGAAGGCGAGCACGCGCCGCCCGTGAAAATCGGTGCGCACAACGAGCAGGCCGCGCTCCTCGAAATAGGCGAGCAGGCGCCGCGCCCGTCGCGGCGAATGGCTGCCATAGGCGCGCGCCAGCGCGGCGTCCGAAGGGCAGGGGGCATTGCCGGTCGCCGCGCGCGCCACCATCAGGAACAGGCCCTGAAGGTCGTCCGGCAGCGTTTCCGAGAGCGACAGCGCCGTCGTCCATGCCTCGCCTTCGCCGTTGCGCCCGTCGACGCCCGCGCGGGCGACCGCCAGCCGCCGTCGAAAGCCGGACAGGGGCAGCGGCTCGCCCGGCACGCGGCGGATGCGGCTGCGCACGAGAAAATCCTGATAGAGGACGGCGTCGGAGCGGAACGCGGCGTCCGGGTCGTCGAGGATCTCGCGCAGCACCCTGTCGATGCCGGCGTCGCGCTCGGCCTCGTCGATGATCGCAAAGACCGGGTCGGCCGGCGGCTCGGGCGCCGGCCTCGGCCGCGAGAGCTGCGCCAGGAGGTCGGCGGTAGGGATCGGCTTGGGCGGGGCCTTGCGCACCGGCGCGCTCGCCTCGTCGGGACCGGGCGTGAAGATCAGGCCGCCGGCATCCTGCGCCGCGTCGGGCAGCGGCATGAGCTTCGGGCTCGTCGAGCGGGCGGAGGTCTCGACCGCGCCGATGGTCACCGGCAAAGGACGGCGCGACAGAGCCGGGCCGAGGGCGACGAAGCTTCCGCGCGAAAGGTCGCGGAACATCTCGGCCTGGCGGCGGTCCATGCCGAGCAGGTCTGCGGCGCGCGCCATGTCGATGTCGAGGAAGGTGCGGCCCATCAGGAAGTTGGAGGCTTCCGCCGCCACGTTCTTGGCGAGCTTGGCGAGGCGCTGCGTGGCGATGACGCCGGCCAGGCCGCGCTTGCGGCCCCGGCACATCAGGTTGGTCATGGCGCCCAGCGACAGCTTCCGCGCCTCGTCGGAAACCTCTCCCGCGATCGCCGGCGCGAAAAGCTGCGCCTCGTCGACCACGACGAGCACCGGATACCAGTGGTCGCGCTCGGCGTCGAACATGCCGCCGAGGAAGGCGGCGGCGGCGCGCATCTGCTGCTCGACGTCGAGCCCTTCGAGGTTGAGCACCACCGAGACGCGGTGCTGGCGCGCGCGGCCGGCGATGCGCGTCAGCTCCGCCTCCGAGCGCGCCGCATCGACCACCTGATGGCCGAATCGCTCGGCCAGCGTGACGAAATCGCCTTCGGGGTCGACGATGCACTGCTGGACCCAGGGCGCGCTCTGCTCCAGCAGGCGGCGCAGCAGATGCGACTTGCCGGACCCGGAATTGCCCTGAACCAGCAGGCGGGTCGCCAGAAGCTCTTCCAGATCCAGTTGCGCCGCGGCGCCGCCCGCCGCCGCGCCCATGTCGATGTTGACCTTCATCGGGCGCCTGCTTTGGCACGGTGCTTGGAGACTGTTTGGAAATTGCGTGAGGGCGGCCTGCAAATGGCGTTTTGCTGCGCTCCGGTGCTCACGTACCCGATGTACGCTCCGCTCCGGTGCTCGCAAACCACCATTTTTGCCACGCCCTGACGCCTTTCCAAACGATCTCTTAGCATCCGCCGTGCCGGCGCGCGAACCGCCGCCGATATGATTCCCACAGGCGATGGCGCAGTTGCCAATAAACCGTGCGCCGCAGTATGAGGGCGCGAAAAATCGGGCAAGCGAGACGGGCGAGACCGGATGAAACCACGCATAGCGGTGCTCGGCTGCGGATATTGGGGTTCCAACCATATCCGCACCCTCAAGTCGCTGGGCGCGCTGCATGCGGTCTCGGACGTCAATGCCGCGCGCGCCGAGGGCTTTTCCGTCGAGCACGACTGCCTGGCGATCGCGCCGGACGCGCTGTTCGGGCGCGACGACGTCGACGCGATCGTGATGGCGCTGCCGCCGCAGTTCCATGCTGAAGCCGCCATACGCGCCGTCGAGGCGGGCAAGGACGTGCTGGTCGAAAAGCCCATCGCGCTCAGCGTGGCGGATGCGGAGCGCGCCGTCGCGGCCGCGCAGGCAGCGGGGCGCATCTTCATGGTCGGCCATGTGCTGCGCTTCCACCCCGCCTTCGAGCAGCTCAAGCGGCTGATCGACGAGGGCGAGCTGGGCGACGTGCGCTATATCCATTCGCACCGGCTGGGGCTCGGCAAGTTCCACACCGAGAACGACGCGCTGTGGGATCTGGCCCCGCACGATTTGTCGATGATCCTCGCCATCACCGGCGCGGCGCCGACCGAGGTGCGCGGCGAGGGCGCGGCGGTGCTCGACCATCTCAGCGATTTCGCCCATCTGCACATGGTGTTTCCAGGAGGCTTGCGCAGCCACCTGTTCACCTCGCGGCTCAACCCGTACCGGGAGCGGCGCCTTGCCGTGGTCGGCACGCGGGCGATGGCGGTGTTCGACGACGTGGAGCCGTGGAACCGCAAGCTCGCCGTCTACCGCCACGCCGTCTGGCAGGACAGCGGGCACTGGGCCTTCACCGCCAACGAGCCGACCTATGTGCCGGTGGCGGAGGGCATGCCGCTGACGCGCGAGCTGGAGCATTTCATCCAGTGCATCCAGACCCGCGAGGAACCGCGCACCGGCGGCGACGAGGGCGTTGCCGTGCTGCGCATCCTGACCGCCGGAACTGTGGGGCACGATTAGAGCAATTCCGGTGAAATCCGGGTCACTCTGCCGGAGGGCATTTGGCCCAAGGTTGAGGGTTCCGGCGAAGGTCGTGGTGGTGCCACGGCCGAGCCGGAACCCGAAGGATTTGGGCCAAATGCACCCGGCCCGAAGGGTTTCCCCCAATTGGGTGGAATCGGGGCGGGCGCCCGGTTCGTCGAGCCGCTCGGACGATGGAACCCCATCGCCTCTCGCGTCTCTCCTGCCGGGTCGCCTCGCCATCGGAGAAACAGAGTGACCCGGATTTCACCGGAATTGCTCTAGCTCCGCATGTTTCATCCTCGCCACGCCCCGTTTGCGGTCTGGCCATTGAGAAGGAACGCATCCCGGCACGAGCGGGATGGGAGGACGGGCGGCCGAAGCGTCGCTCATCTTTTGTCTTTCGTGCGACCCTGCGGCCGCCCGCCGGCGCTTCGACCAGGCCCCGCAGGCATGTGGCCGGCTTCCTGATGCAGGAGCGTCGCCGCTCCGGCACCGGGGTCCGCGTTGCCGCTGTCGCGGCGTGTCTCGCCCGCAGTCTGCGTTGCCGCTCGCCACGGGCTCGGACGGACCCCTTCGCGGGGATGCTCCCGGCCGGACGGAAGCCGCCACGTTAGCGGCCGCCGCCCGACGCCGCTCCTCCCCGCACGCTCACCGTCATGACCGGCGCTCCCGCGGGAGGAAGCCGGCGCAGGATAGAGGCGAGCCGCGGCAGGGGGACAGAGGCGGCAAAGCCGTGGGACAGGAACGGGGGATAGCGGCCGGCGCCACCTCCCCCTTGCGGGGGCCGCGCGGCCATGGCGGACAAAAAGCGTGGAGGCCGGCCGAGGTTACCCCACCCGGCTCAAGCCCGCTCGCTGCGCTCGCAAGCTCTCGCCGACCTCCCCGCAAGGGGGAGGTGACGCCGGCCGCGCCGTTGCGCCTGCAACCGGCCCACGCCGCGATGCATTTCGAGGCAGGTATCCGCCCGCGTTCGCCTCAAGCGGCCGCGTGGACCGCGTCGAGGCGCTTCAGCATGGCCTCCGTCTCCGGCGCGCGCTCGGTGCGGGCGATGAAGCCGCCGCCCAGCACGCGGGCGCCTTCGCCCTCGCCGTCATAGAGCACGCAAGCCTGTCCCGGCGCGACGCCGGTCTCGCCCGCGACCAGCTCCACGGCGATCTCGCCGGAGGTCGACAGCAGTCGCGCCGGCGCGGGCGGGCGGGTCGAGCGCACGCGCGCCAGAAGCTCGAGGCCGGAGGCGGGCAGGGCGGAAACCGGCCGGTCGCCCAGCCAGTTGACGTCGCGCAGGACAACGCGGCGGGTTTCCAGCGCCGCGCGCGGGCCGACGACGACGCGCGCCGCCGGTGCGTCGACGCGCAGCACGTAGAGCGGCTCGCTCGCGGCGACGCCGATGCCGCGCCGCTGGCCGACGGTGAAGTTGAGCACGCCCTCGTGGCGGCCGAGCACGCGGCCGTCGACATGGACGATGTCGCCGGGGCGGGCGGCCTCGGGCTTCAGCTTGCCGATGATGTCGGCATAGCGGCCCTGCGGCACGAAGCAGATGTCCTGGCTGTCGCGCTTGTCGGCGACGACGAGGCCCATGTGCGCGGCGCGGGCGCGCACCTCGGCCTTCGTCATCGCCCCCAGCGGAAAGCGCAGATAGTCGACCTGCTCCTGCGTGGTGGCGAAGAGGAACCAGCTCTGGTCGCGGTCGGCGTCGGCAGGGCGGAACAGGCCGCGCCGACCCGAAGGCAGGGGGCCGTTGGGCAGCGGCCGGCTGGCGATGTAGTGGCCGGTGGCGAGCGCGTCGGCGCCGAGCTCGCGCGCGGTCGCCAGGAGGTCGGCGAACTTGACCGTGCGGTTGCAGGCGATGCACGGCACGGGCGTCTCGCCCGCCGCGTAGCTTGCTGCAAACGGGTCGATCACTGCCTCGCGAAAACGCTGCTCGTAGTTGAGCACGTAATGCGGGATGCCCAGCGTCTCGGCGACGCGGCGGGCGTCGTCGATGTCCTGGCCGGCGCAGCAGGAGCCGGCGCGGTGGACGGCGGCGCCGTGGTCGTAGAGCTGCAGCGTCACCCCGACGACATCGTAGCCCTCGGCGGCGAGCAGGCCGGCGACAACCGAGGAATCCACGCCGCCCGACATGGCGACGACGACGCGGGTGTCCGCGGGCCGGCCGGGCAGGTCGAGGCTGTTGAGCGTGGTGGCGGTCATGGCATCGGTCGCTTCTTCATGGCCGATATAGGCGATGGGCAGGCGTGACGCCATGGGCAGCGCCCATATGCGGCTCCGGGGCAGATGCCAGCGTCCCGCATCGACACGCACGCCGTCCTTGAGCCCGATCAAACGACTTAGGCATTTTTTAAAGCTGCGGCGGTAATGTGGCCGTGATTGGGTCTTTGCGTTTTGAGTTGAGAGTACGATGACCGATCTGATTAGACCGCGCGTCAAGTACGTCATCGGGCCGGACGGCAGTCCGCTGACGATTGCCGATCTGCCGCCGACCAATACGAGGCGGTGGGTGATCCGGCGCAAGGCGGAGGTCGTCGCGGCCGTGCGCGGCGGGCTGCTGAGCCTCGAGGAAGCCTGCAACCGCTATCGCCTCACCGTCGAGGAATTCCTGTCCTGGCAGGCATCGATCGACGATCACGGGCTCGCCGGGCTGAGGACCACGCGGATCCAGCAATATAGACATTAGGATAGACCGATATTCAGATGAAAGCCGCCTGCAAATGGCGGCTTTCTGCGCTTCTGGTGCTCACGTACCTAATGTACGCTCCGCTCCGGTTCTCGAAATCCACCATTTTCGGCTGGCTTTGATCTGAATCTCAGCCGATTTTCCGCGCCTCGACGGAAAGCCGCTCCGCCACGGCCGAGGCCGCCGCCGTCAGCACGACCGAGGCCGCGAAGAACCACAGGCCGGGCAGGCCCAGCGCCGTGGCGATGCCGCTCGTCTTGGCGGCGAAGATCACCAGCGCCACCAGCAGTACGTCGAGCATAGACCAGCGCGAGACGAGCTTGAGCCATGCCGCGCCGCGCGGCAGGTCGGCGCCCAGCGCGGCAAGCTGCATCGCCAGAAGCTTGGCGGCCGGAAACAGCAGCGAAAAGAGGACGACCACCGCCGCGAGCAGGGCCTCGCCCTGATTCCACAGGCCGGTCGCCACGTCGAGCAGCGAAGGGCGGTCGGTGAGGAAATAGAGCCGCTTGACCTCGACCAGCGGCAAGGTCACGCCGAGCGCGAAGCAGAATGTCGCCGCCAGCGACAGCACGGCAAGAAACGGACGCATGGCCGCTCATAGACGAGCGGAGTGCGGCAAGGAAAGGGCGACGGGCGCCCGTGCAGGATCGGCGCCCGCCGTCAGGCGGTGATCTGGCGGGCCGCCTCGCCGTCGCGGCCGCGCGGGTCGCGGCTTTCCAGCGCCTCGGCCTTGGCGAGCTCGGCCTCGGCCTCGGCCAGCGCCGCCGCCGCCGCCTTCTTCTGCTCCAGCAGGTCGAGCTGGGAGTCGCGCAGGTTGTCGCGGCGCTGGCGCGCGGCCTTGGCGAAGGTCGGATAGGCGAAATGGGCGACGTCCGTGATGCCCGACTTGCGCTCCTCGGAAGCGATCTGCATGTCGAGCTCGGCGGCCATGCGCTCGAACTCGGCGACCATCAGGTCGAGCTGGCCGAGCTGGCGGCGCTTGTCGTTCACCTGGAACAGCCTGAGCCGAACGAGGTTCTGGCGTGATTTCATGACTCGAAACTCCACTCATACTCGTACACACCCGGCCATCGAAAACCGGTCACCCCACCCGGCAGCGCCGCCGTCATTCCCATGGGCATCCCCAGCAGGCATCCCCTTGGGCGGCAGTCCCCCTTCGGCCCGTCCAGGCTACGCGATCACGGCAAAGAAAATCCTAAGAGCCGCTTGCGCCGGTAACCATTCGTTTACGCGCGTCGTTAATCATAGGGACGAGACTTTAAGGCCCGGTAAAAAACCCGGCCACCTTGAAGAGGATCGAAACAAGTCGAGTCCGGAGAATCGCTTGGCGGGGTTTCCTCATGCTAAGCATTAACTGGAAGCGGCACGGAAAGAGGTTCAGATTCAGAGGCATCCGGGAATTGGTTAATCATTTGTTGATTACGCTTGCGAAGCGGAATCAGAATTTGTTAACCATTCGGTGGCAGCCTCCGATTCAGGCAATCGCTGCTGCGGGACGCCGAGCCCTGGGGATTCGGATCGGCGGCAGGAAGGGGATGAAATGCGCGTTCTCTTGATCGAAGACGACAGTGCCACCGCCCAGAGCATCGAGTTGATGCTCAAGTCGGAGAGTTTCAACGTCTACACGACGGATCTGGGCGAGGAGGGCGTCGATCTCGGCAAGCTCTACGACTACGACATCATCCTGCTGGACCTGAACCTGCCGGACATGAGCGGCTACGAGGTGCTGCGCACGCTGCGCCTGTCGAAGGTGAAGACGCCGATCCTGATCCTGTCGGGCATGGCCGGCATCGAGGACAAGGTGCGCGGCCTCGGCTTCGGCGCCGACGACTACATGACCAAGCCATTCCACAAGGACGAGCTGGTGGCGCGCATCCACGCCATCGTGCGCCGCTCGAAGGGGCATGCGCAGTCGGTGATCTCCACCGGCGACCTGATCGTCAATCTCGACGCCAAGACGGTCGAGGTCGGCGGGCAGCGGGTGCACCTGACCGGCAAGGAATACCAGATGCTGGAGCTGCTCTCGCTGCGCAAGGGCACCACGCTGACCAAGGAAATGTTCCTCAACCACCTCTATGGCGGCATGGACGAGCCGGAGCTGAAGATCATCGACGTCTTCATCTGCAAGCTGCGCAAGAAGCTGGCCGCTGCCACCGAAGGCGCCAATTACATCGAAACCGTCTGGGGCCGCGGCTATGTGCTGCGCGATCCCAATGGCGAAGAGATCGTCCAGGTCGCTTAAGCGATCTGCCTGGAATCAAAAAGGCGCCCCAACCGGGCGCCTTTTTATTGGTCGCTGCTAAAGGCTGCAATCCAGCAGCTTGCCGTCCAGCGCTGATCCGACTAGCAGCCGCTTGCCCGCCGAAGCGGCCACCCCGGCGCCCGCGATATCGCCGCCGCCATTGCCATAGACATGCTGCGCCAGTTGCGGAACGCCGCTCGCCAGGCTGACCCGGAAGACCTGCGATGACGGGCGGTGGTCGGGATCGGTCAGAAAATCGCGCCACTGGATCAGGTTGGCATGGCCCGCCACCCAGACCTCGCCCCGGCTGTCCAGGGTGATCTTCTCGGGCGCGATATCTAGGGTGAGCGACCCGCCTTCGGTGAGATTGCCCGTCATCATCTCGCGCCCGAAAGACTGGAGGGAGCGGGTGGTGAGGCTCGCCACCAGCAGGTGATTGCCGTCCGGCGTCAGCAGCAAGCCCCGCCCGCCATAGACATCCTCGGCCACGGTGCGAAACATCATGCCGTTGAAAAACAGGATGCTCGAGCCCGGCACCGCGCCCCAATCGGCCAGTGGCCGCAGGAAAGCCGGCATGGCGATGCCGTTGGTGACATAGAAGCTGCCGGCGCCCGAGGCGGCGACATCCTGCGGGTCGGTCAGCAGGCCGCTGCCGATGGTGCCTTGCGCCACCAGCGCCGGAGCGGTGGCCGGATTGGTGACTTCAAAGGAATCGATGCTGGACCGGCCCGTTGATCTGCGATTGACCGCCAGCAGGAAAATCCCGCTGCCGTCGGGCGAGCGATAAAGGCCCAGCCCGCGCGGATGGAAGTCCTTGGGCGTGCCGGCAAGCTTGGTCAGCCTGCCGGTACCGTCCAGGGGCAGGACATAGATGCCATCGTCGTCGCTGGGCCTGCGCGCATTGGCCACCGCGACATAGGCAAGGCCGCTGGCGACTTCGATATCGGTAACGCCCGGAATATTGGACAGCACCCGGCAACTGCCGGAAAAGCCGGTTTGCGCGCTCGAAAACAGCCCATTGGCCCACAGCATGCGGCCGACGAAAAACACCAGCGCCAGGACCAGCATGACAGCCGTCATCCGCCAGGCGCGCCGGAAACTTCTCATTGCCCACTCCCCGCGATGGGGCTGTCCGAAAATTGCAGCTTTGCCAGGCGCGCATAGAGGCCGCCGCCCGCCATCAGTTCGCCGTGGCTGCCTTCGGCCACCACGCGCCCCTCCTCCATCACCACAATGCGCTTGAGACGCTGGATGGTGGAGAAACGATGCGCGATCACCAGCGTGGTGCGGCCCACCATCAGGTTCGCCAGCGCGGTCTGAACCAGCCGCTCATTCTCCGCATCCAGCGCGCTGGTGGCCTCGTCCAGCAACAGCAGCGGCGCATCGCGCAGGATGGCGCGGGCAATCGCCAGGCGCTGGCGCTGGCCGCCCGACAAGGTGATGCCGCGCTCGCCCACCAGCGTGTCGAAGCCTTCGGGCAGCTTGGCGATGAATTCGGACGCCGCGGCGGCATCTGCGGCGGCGCGCACCTCGCCGTCGCTCGCCTCCTCGCGGCCAT
>CAZVTK010000003.1:0-104027 GCA_964629765.1 uncultured Mesorhizobium sp. | reverse complement strand
GCAGCAGGACTATCCCGCCGCTACCGTGGTCGACTTTCTCACCGCCGTTCTCAGGTCGTGCGTCTCGACGACGACGACCTTCAGTTCATCCCGCTGCCGGGAGCCGGCGACGACCCGTCGCGGAACCAGTCCGGCACGCTGTCGGGCTCGGCCGGCGCGGACGGCGGGCAGTTCAGGCTCGTCGCTCCGACGCTGCCGGAGGATGGCGGGTTCGGCTTCGATCTGTCGCCCGACGGGCTGACGCTGACGATCACGCAGGAGCAGGACGGTACGCCGGTTCCCGTCCTGACGGTGACCGTGGACGCCGTCACCGGCGCCTATACGGTGACGCAGGAGAGCGCCATCGACCATCCGGCAGGCGACAACGAGAACAACGTCGCCTTCACGATCAACTATGAGGTGATGGACGGCGACCGCGACGTGGCGACCGGAACCCTCCTCATCGACGTGGACGACGACGTGCCGCTGGCGATCGGCACCATCCTGCCGCGCGTAGTGGAGGAAGAGGAGCTGTCCGGCGGCAACGAGGACACGTCCGGCCCCGGCGATCTCGACACCACGATTCCGTTCTTCGGCACCTTCGTCAACGTGACCACCACGGCCGCCTTCGGCTTGCTGAACATCGCCTGGGGCGCGGATTCGCGCGACGCGCCGGGCCGCGACGACGGCATCGGGCGCTCGGTCTACTTCGCCAAGGAAGCGGATGCCGACCCGGCGAGCTATATCCGGGTGACCGCGGCGGGCGTCCAGATCGATCTGGCGAATCTGACCTCGGGCGGCGATCGCGTGGTCTTCGCGCTCAGCGACAACGGCACCATGCTGGTCGCCACGGCCGGCGACCCGGCGCGTCCGGTGTTCACCGTGATGCTGAACGACGACGGCGTCGGCAGCTATGCGTTCGACCTCCAGGGCACGCTCGACCATCCCGGCGCCGGCGAGGACCAGCTTCGCTTCACCTTCCGCTTCACCGCGGAGGACGCCGACGGCGACACCGACAGCAACGATTTCGAGGTGCGCGTGCTGGACGACGCGCCGCGCGCGGTCAACCACACGGGCGGCAGCTACGACGAGAGCAGCGGCGCCCAGAATCTCGGCGACGCGGTTGCGCTGCTGGGCATCCAGCCCGGCGCGGACGGGCTCAGGGGCACGCTGCAAGAGATCGTCTTCGCCAACCAGAACACGACCGACGGCGGCACGCTGGAAATCAATGCCGACGGCGACCTGATCTACACGCCGGCGCTCAACGTTCCGAACGGCGCGTCGGTGACGGAGAGGTTCACCTACACGGTCACGGACGGCGACGGCGACACGGTGACGCGACAGGTGTCGTTCACGGTAAACGACACGGGCGTGACGGACGTCGGGGCGACGCAAGCCCTCGTGGACGAGGACAACATCGCCGTGGTCGGCAATGCCGACGCCGCGCCGGGCGACGATGCGCAGGTCGCGACCGGGACGATCAGCTACACGCTCGGCTCGGACGGGCTCGGCGCGATCGTGCTGTCGGTGGCCGACCTGTCGATGCTGTCCATGCTCGACGGCACGCCGATCGAGACGACGTGGAACGCGGCGACGCGGACGCTGACCGGCCACGCCGAAGGGAACGCGGCCAATCGCGTGTTCACCATCGTCCTGAGCGACATCGGCAATACCCCCAGCGCAGCCAACACGGCGGCCTATACGGTGACGCTGCTGCAACCCGTGAGGCACCCGGCACAGAACGATCCCTCGACGCCCGAGACCGAGACGGCATTCGAGGACGACGTGTCGTTCACGGTCGACGTGCTGGTCACCGACGGCGACGGCAGCGAGGGCACCACCAGCTTCGGCGTCACCATCGACGACGACATGCCGGTAATCGTTTCGGTTACGCCGGATGCGGACACGTCGGACGCGAGCCGCCTCGCCAACGGCGACTTCGGCAATTACGGCGGCGTGATTCCGCCTGTCGGCGCCCCGCCCCCGTGGATCGTGGCGCAGACCGTGGACCGCTGGGAGATCGCATCCTCCCCCGTCAACGGAACCCTCAAGCCGGTGTTCCAGCTCGTCGATCAGGGCTTCTTCGGCATGACGCTCCCAGGCTATCCGGGCGTGCGGATGCTCGACCTGGCGGCCGACGGCGGCAACATCCAGATCACCCAGGCGCTGGACGGTCTGGCGGACGGCCAGAGCTACGTGCTCGAATTCTATGCCGGCGCCAACACGAACGAGAACGGTAAGCTGCGGATCCTGTTCGGCGGGATCGAGGTCACCGAGTTCGTCCCGAGCGGGACGGGTCCGCTGACCAAATACAGCCTCGAGCTGATCGGCGGGGCCGGCGACGGCACGAACCGGCTGACCTTCATGGAGACCGGCTCGGGCGGCAATATCGGCACCTATCTGGCGCTTGTAAGCGTGAAGGCGGGGACGGCGGGCGTCGACGACGACGACCTCGGCGGCAACGCCGGCGGGCCGGGCGACGACGGCGCGGGCCTCGTGGCCGGCGGCATGATCGGCTTCAAGGCCGGTGCGGACGGCCTGGGCTCGATCGAGGCGACGGGGGTAACCGCGACCGGCGGCGACGGAGCCGAAGTGGCGCTGCGGGCGATCCATGTCGATCCTGCGACCGGCGTCGGCACGTCCTATGCGGTGACGCTCAAGCCGTGGGCGGCGGGGACCGGCGCCAGCGACAAGGGCGGCACGCTGACCGGCGTGATCGACGTGGACGGCGTCGAGATCGAGGTCTTCACCCTGTCGATCGACAACGACGGCAAGTACGTCTTCACCCTGAAGGCGCCGCTGGAGCACCCGTTCCATGGCAGCGACGCCGGCAACAGCCCGGAGAGCGGCTGGGAAGACAATCTGAGGTTGAGCTTCGACTTCGCCATCGCCGACGGCGACGGCGACACCGCGACAGGCACCATCGTCGTCAACGTCGACGACGATACGCCGGACGTCGCCGGCGCGCCCGCCGTGGCCCCGATGGCCGACGAGGACGGTCTGCCGGCCTCGGCCACGGCCGGCGGCTCGCTCGGCATCAGCTACGGCGCCGACGGCCGCGCCGCGGTGGTGACGTCTCCCGGCACCCCGACCCCGGTCAATTTCGACGGCTTTTCGCACGGCGCGAGCGGTCCCTTCCTGACCGAGGGCTTCCTCTTCGCGACCGACGGCGGAGGCATGGACAAATGGGGCGGCTCCGACGGGCAGATCTTCGGCAAGACCATCACGCTGACCCGGCCGGACGGCGTCCCGTTCTCCCTCGACAGCCTGAGCCTCGGCGCCAACCAGCATCCGAGCCTGGCCTATGACGTCCTCCTGAAGGGCGTCGTCGCCGGCGGAGGCGAGATCGAGGTCGTCATCCCGGGCGTTCCTTACGCGGATACCTACGGCGCGCTGACGTCCTACGATCTGTCGGGCACCTTGCTCGCGGGCGTGCAGCTCGTCTCCCTGACGATCTCGGCGGCAATGGGGGACGGGTATAGCGGCTTCATCGTCGCAGACGACCTCGCCCTCACCACCGGCGGCGGCGCGGTCGTCGACGGCCCGCTGACCTTCGAACATCTCATCGACGCCATCGACAACATCTCGATCAGGAATTCGAACGGCGCGCCGGTCGACCCGACCAGCCTCAAGTCCGGCGGCGCGCCCGTCAGCTACGCGCTGATCGACGCGGCGACGCTGGTCGCCTACACAGGTCCGACCCCTCCGAAGTCCATCGGCGACGGGACCGTCGTCTTCTCCGTGGTGCTCGACGCGACCGGCTCCGGCAGCTACGCCTTCGTGCTGAAGGCGCCGCTCGACCATCCGCTGGAGGACGCGGAGGACGAGCTGGTTTTCAGCTTCGCGTTCAAGGCGAAGGACGGCGACGGCGACGCCACGCCGGGGTCGTTCGCGGTCGTCGTCGACGACAGCGTGCCCATGGCGGTCACGCCCGACGAGCCGCTGGCGGCGGATCTCAGCGAGCCGGGCGCCTCCGTCGAGCAGAGCCAGACCATCGACGTCGCCGCGCTCGTCGCCTTCGGCGCGGACGGGGCGGCGACGGGCGGCGGGTTTGCGCTGGCGACGCTGGCGGTGCAGGATTCCGGCCTCAAGTCCGGCGGCGCCAGGGTCTACATCGTCTCCGACGGCACCACGCTGACCGGCTTCCTCGACAACGGCACGGATGCGGGCGCGCTCGATGCCGGCGACCGGGTGGTCTTCACCGTCACCGTGACGCCGGCCGGCGTGGCGACGCTGACCCTGTTCGCCAATCTCGACCATGACGACAGCGCGCCGATCGCGCTCGACGTCGGCCGCTACATCACCGCGACCGACGGCGACGACGACACGATCACCCTGCCGGCGGGTCAGGCCATCTTCAACATCGCCGACAGCGTGCCCGTGGACGGCAACGCCGCCGCGACGCTCGACGACGACGGCCTGCCCGGCAGCAACCCGGCGGCCGCGACCGGCGACATCGACGCCGACACAGGCGACAGCGGCGACGGGCTCGGCGACGAGGCGGTGTTCGTCGGCACGCTGGGCGGCTCGGTCGGCCCCGAGGGCGCCGGCGCCAACGGCTTCTCCTTCGCCGGCCTCGACGGCCAGCCGGGCACGGTCGGCGTGGAAAACGTCACCTTTGCCTGGGACGCCAACACCAGCACGCTGACGGCGACGATCGCCGACGGCGCGCGCGCGGGCACCGGGCTGTTCACCGTCGCGGTGACCGACCCGGCGACCGGCGCCTACAAGGTGACGCTGCTCACCAATGTCCTCCACGCGGAGGGCGAGGACGAGAACGACGCCACGGTGGCGCTCGCCTACACGATCACCGACGCCGACGGCTCGGAGGCTCCCGGCACGCTCACCGTCACCTTCAACGACGACGTGCCGACGGCCTCGGGGCAGACGGCCGCCGGTTCGATCAATCAGGCCGATCTGGTCGGCCTTGTCTTCGATTCGAAGCCCTTCGACTTCACCGCGATAACCCAGAATTCCCCCGTCGCCGCTCATCTGGGCCCGGATCTGACGGCGTCCCCGAATACGCTGTCGAGCGGTTTCGGCAGCGCCTACGGCAATGGCGGCCCGATCGTCATCAGCGCCGTGAACGCCGCGACGCCGTTCATCCTGAGCGGCGTGAAGGTGGCCGTGGCCGGGCCGAACGGGGAGATGACGGTCTATCTGAAGGGTTACAAGGCCAGCGGCGGCGTGGTCGAGCAGTCGATCACGTTCTTTGGCGCCACCTCGCTCGGCATGGCCGTCACGACGCCCTTCCCGCCGACGGGCGGCGTCAACGATTTCGCGGGCGTGGAGCTCACCTCGATCGAGATCTGGTCGCCGAACGGCACGATCCAGATCGACGATCTTTCCGTCCTCACGGGTCATCTGGGCCCGACGCCCGTTTCGCAGACCTTCGAGCTCGACGATCTCGTCGTGCCGGGCGCCGACGGCCCGCTGGCCTACAGCCTGAAGGAAGTGGCGGAGGAGGATTTCGGCACCTACACGGCAGGCGGCGAACAGATCCTCATCGAGACCATCGAGGGCGTGCTCGTCGGCCATACGGGCGACCCGGACGATCCCGTCTTCACGCTGTCGATCAGCGGCACGGGGGCGGAGGCGGTCTTCACGCTCCATCGCCCGTTCGACATGCTGCGCAGCGAGACGGTCGACCTCGACCTCACGCAGTTCATCGTCGCCAGGGACGCCGACGGCGATCCGGTCACGTTCGCAACCGGCACGGTGACGGTCGAGCTGATCCCGGCCAACGAGCCGCCGGTCGCCAACAGCGACGCCCTTTCGGTCACGGAGGACGAGGCGCAGGCCGCAGCAGCAGCCTCCCACCTGATCGGCAACGTGCTCACCGGCGCGGGCACCCCCGGCGGGGCGGGCGCCGACACCGATGCGGAAGCCGTCGGCACGCTGAAGGTCGGGTCGGTGACCGATCTCGCCCTCGACCCCGCGATCGACCCCGCGGCTCTCGGCTTCACCGCCTTCTCCATCGACCGGGTCGCGGCCGACGCGCTAGACATCGGTGAAGTTGCCCGCTTCGTCATCACGACGAATTTCGGCGACGCGCATGTCTCGGTGCTCGCGAACGGCGACGTCCGCATCTGGTCGGATGCGGGCGAGGACCCGTTCGCCGCGCTCGGGAGCTCCGCCAGCCTGCCGCTCGCCTTCAGCTACGAAGCCGTCGACGACGGCGGCAAGGCGGATTCGGCCGTCGCCACCATCACCGTCGGCGGCAGCAACGACGCGCCGGCGGCGGCGGACGATACCAATTCCGGCGATGCGGTTGTCGAGGCCGGCGCCGCGGGCGCGGGTGTCTCGTCAGCCGAAGGCAACGTGCTGACCAACGACACCGACGTGGACGCGGGCGACACCAAGACGGTCGTCGGCGTCGGCGCGGGCAGCACAGGCGCCGTGTCCGGCGGCGTGGGCTCGGTCATCTCCGGCACCTACGGCACGCTGACGCTCGGCGCGAACGGCGCGTGGAGCTACGCGCTCGACAACGACCGGGAAGCGACCAACGCGCTCGGCCAGGACGCGGAGGCCTTCGACGTCTTCACCTATACGATGCAGGACGCGGCGGGCGTGCAGTCCACCGCGACGCTGACGATCGACATCACCGGCAGCAACGACGCGCCGCAGGCGGCGAACGACACCAACACCGGCGACGCAGTGGTCGAGGCCGGCACGGCGCGTGCCGGCAACGCCTCGGCGGGCGGCAATGTGCTGGCGAACGACACCGACGTGGACACGGGCGACACCAGGGCGGTCGTCGGCGTCGGCGCGGGCAGCACGGGCGCCGTGTCCGGCGGCGTGGGCTCGGTCATCTCCGGCACCTACGGCACGCTGACGCTCGGCGCGAACGGCGCGTGGAGCTACGCGCTCGACAACGACCGGGAAGCGACCAACGCGCTCGGCCAGGACGCGGAGGCCTTCGACGTCTTCACCTATACGATGCAGGACGCGGCGGGCGTGCAGTCCACCGCGACGCTGACGATCGCCGTCACCGGCAGCAACGACGCCTCCACCATCGGGGGAGACACGATCCTCACGGTCGTCGAGGATATTGGCCTCAACATCGTCAACCAGATCGAGGCCAAGGGCTTCCTCACGGTGGACGACCCGGACACGGGCGAGGCTTCCTTCGTCGCGCAGACCGGCGCGAGTCGCCCCTACGGCACCTTCACGATCGACGCGGCCGGCGAGTGGACCTATCTGGTCGACAACGACCTTCAGGTCGTCAACGAGCTGCGCCCCGGCGACGAGCTCAGGGACGAGATCCAGATCACCACCGTGGACGGAACCGTCCACACGATCACCCTCGTCATCCAGGGCACGAACGACAAGCCTGTCGTGCAGGCGGTGCAGGCCACGGGCAACGAGGACACCCTCATCCGGGTCGATCTCGAAGGCTCGGACGTGGACGGCACCTTCGTCTTCGTCATCGACGGGCTGCCGTCCTCCGGCACGCTGCATGCGGACGCGGACGGCCTGACGCCGGCGCTGGCGGCCGGCGACGAGATCGCGGGCACGGCCGTCTACTTCAAGCCCGCCGAAAACTTCAACGGCGACGTCACCTTCCTCTACAGGGCCAGGGACGATCTCGGCGCGGTGTCGGAAAACCCGGCGACCGCGACGATCACCGTCAACCCGGTGAACGACAGGCCGACGGTGGCCTTGCCCACCCTGTCGCCGACCGACGAGGACACGCCGCTCCAGATCACCGGCTTCTCGGTGGGCGATGTCGACGGCGACGTGCTGACGGTGGTGCTGACGGCCGCCAACGGCACGATCCAGCTCAACGGCACGGCGGGCCTGACCTTCCTGGAGGCAACGGCGAACGGCGACGTGCGGCTGGTCTTCTCCGGCTCGGTCGCGGACATCAACGCCGCGCTCGGCGGCATGAATTTCGTGCCGACGGCGAACTTCTCCGGCGAGGCGTCGATCGAATACTCGGTCAGCGACGGCCAGGCCGCGCCGGTCGCCGGCACGATCGTCGTCGACGTGATGCCCGTGGCCGACGTGCCGGTGTTCGAGTTGGCGCCCGAAAGCTTCTACGGAAGCACCGTTACCGCACAGTATTATTTTCCGGATCTCTCCAGCCCGGTCTATGGTTTCGGGAGCCCCTCTACTTTCATCGTGGGAGACGGATCTGAATGGGCATACGGTTCAGTCTTCAGCCTTGATATTGCTTCAAATAGTATAATTTTTAACTATACTATGTTTAACATCTGGGCCGCGACCAGCTTTGCCGGACCTAAGATTGATTTTGACAGATTATTCCCTTATGAATTCACGCTCGAAACGAATATGGTAGGGCTTGATATATCGCGGATTTCATGGGATTACGAAACGCTTTACATAAACTGGCAGGGCCTGTCCTTTGATACGTCGACATATGTCAATATCGAGTTCGATTTTTCTACTTTCGCCACCGGCCTTGAGGACACGGCGATCGCGCTGTCGGGGATAACCGCCGCGCTCGCCGACACCGACAATTCCGAGACCTTCGTGCTCGTCGTCTCCGGCTTCCCGGCCGGCGCGGTCTTCAGCGCCGGCACGTTCGTGCCCGGCACGGGCGGCAACCCCGACACGTGGTTGATCACGCAGGCCGAATTCGCGGCGCTCACGCAGCCGCTGACGGTCACGCCGCCGCCGGACCACGACCAGAGCTTCACGCTGACGGTCGACATGGTGGTGACCGACACGGCCACCATCGACGGCGCCGACGTCACGGACGTGCGCACTGTCAGCCGGAGCTTGACCGTCACCGTCGTCCCGGTCGACGACGATCCGGTCGCCGTCGACGACGACGGGGCGACTGACCCCGCCTTCACCATGACCGAGGACGACGTCTCGGCGACCTTCGACGTGCGCGCGAACGATACGCTCGATCCCGACGCCGGCGCGCCGAACACGATCTCGATCAACGCTTTCGGCGTGATGGAAGTGCCGGGCGGCATGTTCGATTCCGACGTGAGCGTCTCGGTGGTCGACAACAAGGTGCATGTCGAGCTGGGCACCGCCTGGAACAGGCTCGCGCCCGGCGAGACCGGCACCGTTCGGGTGTCCTACCGGCTCCAGGGCGACAACAGCCATTCCGACGCGGTCGCCTACATCAAGGTCATGGGCGTCAACGACGCGCCGGAGAGCGCCGACGCCGGCGCGACGATCGACGAGGACGGCAGCTACGCCTTCAAGGCCGGCGACTTCGCCTTCGTGGACGTCGACAACGGCGACGCGCTCGCCGCGATCCGGATCGACACGCTGCCGGCGACCGGCACGCTGAGCCTGGCCGGCAATCCGGTCGCCGAGGGACAGGTCATCGCGGTCGCGGAGATCGGCCAGCTCGTCTACACGCCGCCGGCCGGCACCTTCGGCGCCGGCCTCGGCTTCTTCGCCTTCTCCGTGCAGGACGGCGCCGGCGACTGGTCGGCCGCGTCCAACGCCTTCACGATCGACGTCGAGCAGGGCAACACCGCGCCGGAAATCGACAACGTCCACAACGTCGTCACGGTGGCGGGGATCAAGGCGTTCAGCCTGTTCATCGCGGCGCCGACCGACGCCGACGCCGGCGACACGCTCACCATCAAGGTCGAGACGGTGCCCGAGCAGGGCGCGGTGCAGTATTGGGACGGCGCCGCCTGGCAGACCGTGTCCGTGGGCCTCGAACTGACGGCCGAACAGCTCGCCGGCCTCCGCTACCTGCCGCCGGCGAGCGTGCCGTGGCCGGCCACGCTCGACGCCGGCCAGTTCAGCTACAGCGTCTTCGACGGGACGGAGACCGTGACCGGCAGCCTGGACCTGTCGGTGCAGCCGCAGGGCCTGCTGTTCTTCTCGGCCAACAATTCGGGCCAGACGGGCAGCCGCGAGCTGCAAGCCTACGACCCGGACGGGACCGGCAACGGCGTGAGCGCGGTGCCGCCGAACAACAACGAGCCGAGCTGGATCACCGAATATCAGGGCAAGATCTACTATGCCGCCAACGGCGGATCGGGCGTCGGCAACGAGCTTTTCGTCTACGATCCGGTGACGCAGGCGGCGGTGCAGGCCTTCAACATCCGTGCCGGCAACAATGGCAGCAATCCGCAATATCTCACCGAGATGGGCGGCAAGCTCTATTTCGCCGCCAACGGCGAGGACGCGAACGGCAGCGCGCGCGAGCTCTACGTCTATGACGGCGCGGGCAGCCCGCAGTTCGTCGCCGGCACCTTGAACATCAACCCGACCTGGCTGACCGAGTTCCAGGGCAAGCTCTACTTCTCGGCCGCCACCGGCTCGGGCAACGAGCTGCATGTCTACGACCCGGACACCGGCACCGTGGCCCTGGTCGCCGAGCTGCGCGCAGGCTCCAACAGCAGCAATCCCCAATATCTCACGGTCGTCGGCGACAAGCTCTATTTCGCCGCCAACGGCTCGGGTGCGAGCAACAGCAACCCCGAGCTCTACGTCTATGACGGCGTCAACACGCCGACGCAGGTCGGCCCGGACAGCATCAACCCGGAATGGCTGGTCGAATACCAGGGCAAGCTCTACTTCTCGGCCAATCTGTCCAACGGGCTGAACAAGTGGATCTATGTCTACGATCCGGCCGACCCGGACGCCGGCATCGTCGGCCTCCCCGACATACGCGGAACGGGGGTCACCTACGCCGATCCGAAATACCTGACCGTCGTCGGCGACATCCTGTTCCTCGCGGCCAATATCGAACGCGACAGCGGCGGCAGCGACGGCCGCAACGACGAGCTGGTCATGTTCGACGGCACGACCTTGCAGAAGGCCGTGGAGAACATGAACATCAATCCGACGTGGCTCGCGAGCTTCGCCGGCAAGCTCTACTTCTCCGCCTTGCAGACGCAGCAGAACTACGGCCGCGAGATCTACGAGCTCGATCCGGCCGACCTGCCGGCAGGCCCGTCCTTCAACCTCGCGCCGCTCGCCAACGTGAATGCGGGCAACACCAGCGGCAACAACCACAACAGCAACCCGATCTACATCGCCGGCTATGGCGAGGACCGGACGCTGGTCGGCACCGACGACCGCGACATCGTCGTCGGCGGCGCCGGCGACGACATGCTGATCGGCGGCAAGGGCGACGACCTGATCTTCGGCGGGGCGGGCGACGACACCGCCATCCACACGATCGGCGACGGGCGCGACCTGTTCGACGGCGGCGCCGGCGACGACCTGCTCCAGGTCAACGGCGACGGCGATGCGCAGACCTTCAACGTCAACGTGATCGCCCTTGACGGCGTCGACCATGTCGGCGTCCGCATCGAGGACGGCGCGGACAACCGGCAGGCGGCCACCGCGGCCGATTTCGACGTGGCGACCGTCGCCGTCGAGACGATCCGCATCGACGCGGGCGGCGGCGACGACAGCGTGTTCGTCACCGGCGACCTCGGCAGCGCCGGCCTGTCGCAATCGGCCATCGTCGCCGATCTCGGGGCGGGCGACGACACGCTCGACATCTCCGGGCGCATGTCGGCCCATCGCGTGGTCGCCGACGGCGGCGAGGGCGACGACACGGCCGTCCTCGACTTCGCGCTCACCGATGCCGGTGTCCGTATCGAGCTGATCTTCGACGGCCTGACGCGGATCGGCGCGCGGCTGACCCATCAGGTCGGCGGGGAAGAGATCACCGACGAGTTCGTCAACTTCGAGACGTTCCGGTTCGCCGACCAGACGCTGACGCTCGGCCAGTTGGTGGACAGCAACCAGGCGCCGGACGCGGCGGACGAGACCATCCTGACCAATGTCGGCGCCAGCGGCGCGGTCGTCATCCCCGAATGGGTGCTGCTGCGCAACGCCGACGACGATGACGGCGATGCGGTCGACATCGCCAGCGTGTCCAATGCGGTCGGCGGCAACAGCGTTGTTCACGACGCAGGTCCGGCCGGCACCCAGTTCGGGACGGTCACCTTCACCGACGACGGAACCCTCGGCGGCTCCTTCTCCTACAACGCGACCGACGGGCAGGCGCAGACGCCGGCGACGGTCACGGTGACGAATCAGACCGGCGCCACGGTCGACGGCACCGCGGGTAACGACATCATCGTCGGCCGCAATATGACCACGAACACAACGACGACGCTGAATGGCGGCGCTGGCGACGACATCCTGATCGCCGGTACGAGAACCAATGGCACCTACACTCTCTCCGGCGGCGCGGGCAACGACATATACGGGTTCAACCTGACCGGCACCTACACGATCAACGAGAACGGCGTTGCCGGCGAGAACGACCGCATCGTGCTGATGACCTACGGCACCGCGTTGTCGGCGCTGAATTTCCAGGACAGCAACGGCGCGACCGCCAACGGCAATTTGTCAATCACCGCCGGATCACTTGCGATCACGGTCACCGGGCACTTCACCACGCCCGCCACCCAGGCGGTCGAGGAGATCCAGTTCCTCGGCGGCGCCTCCTTCATGGGCTACGAGTTCGGCGATCACGTCTACCGGATCAGCACCCTGGACGGCACCGGCATGACGCTGACCGGTGCCGCGGCCGCGGCCGGCACGTACAACGTGCTCGCCGGCAACAACAACCCGCAGATTCAGACGGGTGGCGCCGGCAACGACCTGATATTCGTGGTCGGCGGCGTCGGCGGGAGAGCCCATGGCGGCGCAGGCAGCGACCTGCTCGTCGGGAGTGGTCAGACAGACTGGCTCGTCGGCGAGGACGGCGACGACGTGCTGGTCGGCGGCGGCGGCAACGACATCCTCCACGGCGGCGACGGCAACGACATCCTCCACGGCGGCGACGGCGACGACATCCTCGACGGCGACGACGGCGATGATGTTCTCGATGGCGGGATCGGCGCCGACACGCTCAATGGCGGCGCCGGCAACGACGCGCTCTACGGCGGTGCCGGCAACGACACCCTCGATGGCGGCGACGGCGACGACATCCTTGATGGCGGTGCCAACAACGACACGCTTATCGGCGGAGCCGGCGATGATCTGCTCCTTGGTGGCGCCAATGGCGACACCTACCGCTTCGCCTTCACCGGCGACGGCCATGACACGATCGACGAGACCGGAGGCGCCACGGGATTCAGCACCGGTGCCGGCGTAACCGACTCGATCGAGATCCTCGCCGCGGGCCAGACATTCACCGAGCTCAATTTCGAGCGCGTCGATGCCGACGGCGACGGCGCCGACGACGACCTGCTGATCACCTATAACGGCCAGTCGATCACGGTGATCAACCAGTACGGCGCCGGCAACACTCCGGTCGAGCTGATGTCCTTTACGGGCGGCGGCACCTTCCACGGCTACGCCCTCGGAATCAATTATTCCTTCAACCCCGGCAATGCCGGTGCCGCGAATATCTTCGTCGCGCAAAGCAGCGGTTCCACGCTCGGCGGTGACAACAATTCCGACATGCTGTTCGGCGGCGCGGGCGATGACACGTTGAATGGCGGTAATGCCGACGACCTGCTGGTCGGCGGTGCCGGCAACGACACGCTCAACGGCGATTTCGGCCACGACACGCTGATCGGCGGCGAGGGCGACGACACGCTCAGCGGCGGCGAAGGCAACGACCGGCTTGTTGGCGGCCTGGGTGGCGACTGGATCACCACCGGCAACGGGCTCGACACCGTCGAAATCGCCGCGGGCGAGAGCACTGCGGTGATTGGCGGCGCCGGCGACGCCGGAACCATCACCGGCTTCGACGTCATAACCGACTTCAGTACCGCCAACGACAAGCTGAATCTGGTCGGCACTCGCGTAATTGCGTCGAACTTCACGAGCACGGCCGGTGACGGTGTAAATTCAACGCTGACCATCGGCGGCCAGACGATCAAATCGCATTCGATCGTCAACGGCGTGATCACCTTCAGCATCGGCGACACGTACGCGAGCCCGATAGCGATAGACACGCTCGTGAAGCTGGCGGCAGTTGTCGATTACCTGCAGCACAACGATCTCGGCTCGGCGCTGACTATCGTTGCCTTTTCCACGAACATTCCGCTGTCCGCCGGCGTTGCGGGAACCGGGCCCGGTTCGTTCATTTACCAGCAGATTGGGGATGCGCCGGATCCGGCGGTCGACATCTTGGTTCAGTTGCGCGGCACAACGATCGCCGATCTGAATTCCCTCAGCGGCCGCATCGACCCGCTGATCCTCGACCTCGACGGCAACGGGCTGGCCTTCTCCGACGTGTCGACCGGCGTCACCTTCGACCTCGACGGCGACGGCGCGCGCGACAAGGTGGCGTGGAATACGTCGGGCGACGGCATCCTCGCCTACGACCTCAACGGCGACGGCGTCATCAATGACGGCGGCGAGCTGTTCACGCCGTTCTTCAACGGCGGCAGCTTCGCCAGCGGGGCCGACGCGCTCGCCTCGCTCGACACCAACGGCGACGGGGTGGTCGACGCCGCCGATGCCGCCTTCGCCAACCTCTCGATCTGGCAGGACGCCAACGCCGACGGCGTATCCGACGCGGGCGAGCTGAAAAGCCTCGCCGAGCACGGCATCGTCTCGATCACCGTGCCTTCGGCGCCCGCCGACGGGTCGATCGACGGCCAGTCCGTGATCGGAGAGGGCAGCTTCACCCGCGCCGACGGCTCGACCGGCGGCTATGTCGAGGTGGAGCTGGACGCGGTCCGCGGCCTGCTGCACGCCGGCACCGACGGCGACGACGTGCTGGTGGGCGGCGGCGGCCCGAACACCTTCACCGGCGGCGCCGGCGCCGACGTCTTCGTCATCGACGCGGCGGCGCTCGCCGAGGTCGGCATGACCGACCTCATCACCGACTACAGCCTCGAAGAGGGCGACCGCATCGACCTCGGCGCGCTGCTGGAACAGGCGGTCGGCGGCCCGGTCGACGCGGCCGCGGCGCAGGCCGCCGTGACGCTCTCGCAATCGGGCGGCAGCACCTTCGTCCATGTCGAGGGCGCGGCGGCGCCGGTGGTGGAGCTGGCGGGCACGATCGAGACGATCCGCATCCTCTTCAGCGACGGTCAGGAGACCACCGTCGACAGTTGACGATTCGCGGCCGTCAGGCGAGGAGACGATCCGGGAGAATGGGGGCGGCGGCAGGCGCCGCCCGCCCCCGGGGGCCACGTGTTGCACAAGCGCCACACCGGGTCACCATCCCAGAAAAAGTCTAAAAACGACTCGCACTGCGCTGATTTTGGTGTTTTCCATGCCACACTGAAATACCGGTGCCCGGGGGAATAATGGGAATGGGATGTGAGTCCGCTGTTCTTGCAAGGGCTGCGGTCTGCTCGCGGTTTGTTGGCATTGCCGTGCTGGCAATGCTGGCCTGCACTCCTGCGCATGCCCTGACCCTCAAGGAAGCCGCCGCGGAGGCGCTGAAGACCAACCCCGAAATCCTTCAGGCGGCGGAGAACCGCGAGGCGATCGAGTTCGAGCTGCGCCAGGCGCGCGGCCTCTATCTGCCGACGATCGATCTCGAAGGCTCGGCCGGCCTGCGCCAGCTCGACAGTCCGGGCCGGCGCCGGCTGGGCACCGGCCAGGACGTGCTCTATCCCGTGGATCTGGGGCTTTCGGTCAAGCAGACCCTGTTCGACGGCGGCGCGCGCCGCGCCGAGGTCGAACGCCAGGCCGCGCGCATCGACGGCGCGTCCTTCCGCGTGCTGGAGCGCTCCGAGGCGGTCGCGCTGGCGGTGACGCAGGAATATCTCGAAATCCTGCTGCAAGCCGAGATCGTCGAGGCAGCACGGCAGAATGTCGGCTTCCACCAGCAGATCCTGAGCGATATCGGCCAGAGCGTCGCGGCCGGCACGCTGACCGATGCCGACCGCATCCAGGGGCAGGAGCGCCTGCTCGCCGCCCGTGCGCGGCTCCAGGAGGCGGCCGAGGATCTGGAAGCCGCGAAGATCCGCTTCCACCGCATCGTCGGCCGGTCGATCGGCACGCCGCGCCATCCGGGCTCCGTCGCGAAGGCGCTGCCGCGCAGCCTGCAGGCGGCCATCGACACGGCGCGGCACAACAATCCGCGTATCGGCGCGGCGGGCGCCGACGTCGACGCCGCCGATTCGCAGGTGCGCGGCGCCAACGCGCCCTTCCTGCCGACGCTGGCGCTCGAGGGCGCTGCGCGCATCGGCAACGACCTGGACGGTGCGGAAGGCCGGACCACCGACCTTTCCGCCAAGGTCGTCGCCCGCTGGAACCTCTATCGCGGCGGCCGCGACGTCGCCGCCAGGCAGGAGCGCATCCGCCGCGCGGGCGAGCAGCGCCAGGTCCTGTCGCTGGTCCACCGCGAGGTCGAGGAGGCGGTGCGCCTTTCCTGGGACCAGCGCGTCAAGCGTGCCGAGCTGGCCGGGCTGCTGCGCGACCAGGCCGGCACCAATGCGCGGCTCGTCTCGTCCTACCGCGAGCAGTTCCGCGTCGGCGAGCGCTCGCTGCTCGACGTGCTCGGCGCGCAGAACACGCGCTTCAACGCCGCCGTCCTGTCGCAGACCGCGGCCTATGCCTCGCTCTTCGCCGAATACCGGCTGCTCGCCTCCACGGGCTCGCTGGCGCGCGCGCTCGGCTCCGGCACCGCCGCGCAAGGCGAAGCCTATGCGCGCGAGGAGTTCAACGTGCCGCCGCACACCGCCTCGCCGGAGTTCGAGCGCGTCCCGTCGCGCCAGACCAAGGGCGCGCCGATGGACCTGCTGGCGCCCGTGCGCGGCCGCTAGGCCGGGCCTCCGGTCGCGGATCGTGTCGGGCATCGCCGCCGCTCCCGGATCGTCCGCCGACACCGGCTTCAAGCCGGCCTTTGCCGCGGTCGCGGGGTTCCTGGGACGGCCGAATTCCTACACCGTGCTGTTTGCCGGCGTACCGGACGGCGACCTGTCGCCGCCCGATCCCGACGCTGTCGAGCGCGCCGCCAACCGGATCGGCCTCGCCGTCAGGACCCATGGCCGAGCCGATCTCGCCGCCGGCAATGTCGACCTGCCGGCGATCGTCGTCTTTCTCGACGGCACCGCCACCGCGCTTCTGGAGGAGACGCCGGAAGGCCGCATCGCGACCGGAGCGCGCCGGACGGACGGCGCGCCCGCCGTGGTCTCGCGCGGCGAGGTGCTGCGCGCCGACATCGCCCGCATCTTCGCCTTCAGCGCCGTCTACCGCAACGATTCGGAGACCGAGACCGTCGGCTTCGGAGCGACGATGGAGCGGCCGCACTGGCTGCGCGGCACGCTGGCGGCCTTCTGGCGCACTTATCTCACCGTGGCGCTGGCCGCGTTCTTCATCAACCTGATCGCGCTCGCCTCGCCGCTGTTCGTCATGAACGTCTACGACCGCGTGCTGCCCAACGAGGCGGTGTCGACCCTATGGGTGCTGGCGATCGGGGTCACCGTCGCGCTGACCTTCGACCTGCTGCTCAAGACGGCACGCGCCGCGCTGATCGACCATGCCGGCCGCAAGGCCGATCTCAAGCTCTCGGCGCTGCTGTTCGACAAGATCATGCACGCCACGCTCGCCTCGCGGCCGATGTCGACGGGCGAATATGCGAGCCGCGTGACGCAATACGAGTTCGCGCGCGAGTTCTTCACCTCCAACACCATCAGCGTGATGATCGACACGGCCTTCGTGTTCATCTTCCTGGCCGTCATCTGGCTGATCGCGGGCTGGATCGCCGTCATTCCGGCCGCCGCCTTCCTGCTCAGCATCGCGATCGGCCTCGTGGCGCAGCACCGCATCGGCAAGCGGGTCGCGGCGGCGGCCAACGAGGCCGCGCAGCGCCAGTCGCTGCTGGTCGAGACCATCTCGACCGTCGAGACGGTGAAGAGCCTGCGTGCCGAGGCGAACCTCCTGCGCCGCTGGCAGGAGCTGTCGAAGCACGCTTCGGCCACCAGCGAGGAGATCAAGGCGATCTCCGCCGCCACGGCCAACCTCACGCAGTTCGTCCAGCAGATGGTCACCATCGGCATCGTGCTCGCCGGCGCCTACGCCTTCTCCAGCGGCAGCATCTCGATGGGCGCCATCATCGCCTCGGTCATGCTGTCGGGCCGGGCGGTCGGGCCGCTCGGCCAGATCGCCATGACGCTCTCGCGCCTGCGCCAGGCGCTGATGTCGCTGCGCATCCTCGACCAGATCATGGCGCAGCCCGAGGACCGGCCGTCGAGCGCGGGCTTCGTGAACCGCACCGTCCGCAGGGGCGACATCGCCTTCCAGGACGTGACCTTCACCTATCCGGGCACCGACAATCCGGCGCTGAACGGGTTGAGCTTCCCGGTGCGCGGCGGCGAGCGGGTCGGCATCATCGGCCGCATCGGCTCGGGCAAGACGACGGTCGGCAGGCTGATGGCCGGGCTGTATCCGCCTTCGGGCGGGCGCATCCTCGTCGACGGCATCGACAGCCGTCAGTACCATCCGGCCGAGCTGCGCGCCGCGGTGGCGCTCGCCGGCCAGTCGGGCGACCTGTTCTCCGGCACGGTCAAGGAGAACCTGCTGATGGCGCGGCCGGACGCGACGGACGCCGAGCTGCTGGAGGTGGCGCGCGTGACCGGCGTCGACGCCTTCGTCGCGGCTCATCCGCGCGGCTTCGACATGCCGGTGGGCGAGCGCGGCAACAGCCTGTCCGGCGGCCAGAAGCAGGCGATGACGATCGCCCGGCTGCTGCTGGCGCGCCCGCGGATCATCTACCTCGACGAGCCGTCCGGCGCGATGGACCTCGCCAGCGAGAGGCTGCTGATCGAAAACCTGTCGAAGGCGATCGACCGCTCGGTGACGCTCATCATCTCGACACATCGTCATTCCATGCTGGAGCTCGTCGATCGCCTGATCGTCATCGATCGCGGCAAGGTCATCGCCGACGGACCCAAGCAATCCGTCATCGAGGCCTTGCAGCGTTCCCTTCCCGGGGGGCCGAATGAGCGCCGTTCTGCTTGACCGTCCGCCGCTCGCCGCGCGAGCGACCGTCGCGCTGGTCGTGCTCGCCATCGCCTCCTTCGTCGCTTGGGCGGCGATCGCCAATGTCGACGAGATTGCGCGCGGCAACGGCAAGGTCATCCCCGTCTCCAAGACGCAGATCATCCAGACGAGCGAGGCCGGAATCGTGCAGGAGATCGCCGTGAGGGTCGGCCAGGTCGTGGCGCGGGGCGACCTGCTGCTGCGGCTGGACGACACCGGCACCACCGCCTCGCTGGGCGAATCGGCCGCCCGCGCCCGGGCCCTGCGCGCCCGGGTCGCCCGGCTGGATCTGGAGATGGCGGGCGGCGGCGACGCGCCGCTCGTCTGCCCGCCGGAGGTCGCGGCCGCGGCGCCCCAGGTCTGCGAAAACGAGAGCGGGCTGCTTGCCGCCCGCCGCGCCAACTTCGCCAACCGGCACGCGGTGCTGAAGCAGCGCGAGACGCAGCGCCAGCTCGAGCTGCACGAGGCCGAAGCCAACATCGCCCAGTTGCGCGAGGTGATCGCCGCGATGACGAAGGAGCGCGACGCCATCGAGCCGCTGGTGCGGCGCCAGCTCCATGCCGAAACGAACCTGCTCAGGCTCGAGCGCGAGCTTGCCCAGCAGCGGGGGCAGCTCGCGGTCGCCGAGGCCGGCGTCGCGCGCATCCGCGCGGGAATCGAGGAGGCCGGCTTCCAGGTGAGCGAGCTCGTCTCGCAGTTCCGGCAGGAGGCGTCGGACGAGAGGATCCGCACGCTGGCGGAGCTTGCCGTGCTCGACGAGACGATCCGCGGCGCCTCCGACCGGGTGCGCCGCACCGACATCCGCTCGCCGGTCGACGGCATCATCAACACGCTCGAGGTCAACACCATCGGCGCCTACGTCCAGCCCGGCGCCGTGGTCGGCGGCGTCGTGCCGACGGCCGACACGCTGCTGGTCGAGGCGCGCATCTCGCCCGGCGACGTGGCCTTCGTACAGCGCGACCAGCCGGCCCTCGTGAAGCTCACCGCCTATGATTTCGCGATCTATGGCGGCCTGAAAGGCAGGGTCGCCAACGTCTCGGCCGACAGCCTGGTGAACCCGGAGAACGGCGAGACCTACTATCAGGTGCTGGTCGAGACGGACCAGACGGCGGTTTCCCGGAACGGGCGCGAGCATGCCATCATGCCCGGAATGGTCGCGTCGGTGGAGATCATGACCGGCAGCAAGACCGTGCTCGACTACCTGCTGAAGCCGATCAACCGGGCGCGCAGCGAGGCGCTGACGGAACGTTGACGCAGGAGGCCGACAGCGAGCCGGCCGGAGGCGCGGCGCAAGACGGGGCGGCAAGGGCATCCGACGACGCGGAGCTGGTCTTCCGCGCCGTCTCGGCCGGCGGCGAGCGCCGCGGCATCAGGCTCGAACGCGTCTTCTGGACCGCGCTCGCCGAGGTCGCCGCCGCGCGCGGCCAGTCGCTCGGGCTTCTGGTCGGCGGCATCGCGGCCTCCATGCCGCCCGGCGGCAACCTTGCCTCGGCGCTCCGGGTGGCGGCCGCACGCTTCCTGCGCGACGGCCTCGCCGAGGCGCAGGAGCGCTCCGCGCCGAAGCTGGTCTTCGCCCTGCTCCAGGCCTGCCCGACCCCCGCCTTTGCGCTTTCGGCCGACAAGAGGATCGTCAGCTACAACCGCCCCTTCGTGGCCTTCATCCAGTCGCGCTTCCATGCGGCCGATCCGGCCGAGATGCTGCGCGGCCTGCGCCTGTCGCTCGACATGCCGCTCGAGCAGATCGTCGCCCGGCTCATGCAGGATCCGCAGGCGCAGGTGACGACCGGCTACGCGCTCGGCCTCGCCGAGCGCCGCGTTCGCGGCCAGCTTCGCATGGCGCTGGCGCCGACGGCCGCGAGCCCGATGGCGATCGCCTATCCGGTCGAAGCCTGATGTCGGGACCTCAACGCGCGCTGGCGGACACAAGCTGCGGCCGCGGCGCGATGCCCTCGCCCGGCGCAATCGCCGAGAGCGGGCCGAGCGAAGCCATCGCCGGCCCCGTGCCGGTGCGCCAGCCATGGATGAAGCCCTTGCCGGCGCTGACCGAGTAGAGCGGCTGGTAATGCGCCAGCTCGTTGTCGCGCCGCACCACGCGCTCCAGATTGTCGAGCACCAGATTCTGCCCGCCATGCCGGACCACCAGCACGGAGTGATAGACCTCCCGGCTGCGGTCGCGCAGCACGACAAGGCTCATCTGGCGCGGGTCGAGCCCGTTGGCCGCGAGGAACGCCATCTTCAGCATGGCGAGATCCTCGCAATCGCCATAGCCGCGCGCCAGCGTCTCGGCCGGACCGGCCCAGTGGTCGACCATCCCGTAGCCGTCCCGGTCCGAGCGGTAGGCGATCAGCCCGTTCACCGCGCGGTTGACGCGGTCGATCAGGTCGAGCCGGCCGCCGGCCTTGCCGGCGACGTCGGCGATGAGACGCCCGCGATTGCGGCAACGCTCCTGCCCGCATGACGCCGGATCGGCGAGCTCCCGCGCCAGGGCGCGCATGCGCGTCACGGCCGGCAGCTTGCCGAAGGGCAGCGCCACGGACCCGAACAAGCCTTCGGGGGCGGCGGACGGCGCCTTCGCCGGCGCGATGGCGCTCGTCGTGATGTCGTCGGGGGAAAGACGCCGCAGGCGCTCCGCTTTCGGCGCGCGCCGCACGGCGGCCGGCGGGACCGGCACGGCGAAATGCGCCGCAAGGCGAACCGGCACCGCGCCGGCGCTCCAGTCGACCGGCAGCGGCGAGGCCGCGAGCGTGAATGCGGCCGAAGGCGTCAAAGGCGAAGCCACGCCCCCCGCGGGCATGAGGGCGGCCACGGCCAGCAGGATCGCGGACGCTGTGCGCAAGGAGAAGAACATGCGACTACCCTCGTTTCCAAGGATAATCTAAAGTTTAATTCTGAAATCGACGGAAATTTACTTGTATAATTCTTATATAAATCGGGAGACTATATTTTCATCGAATTGCGATCTGCGCGTTAACCATCGCGAAACATATGCCCGTCGCCGCCCCGCCGGCCCGGTTTGCCGATGCTCCTGCGGTTCTGTAGAATGAGACAAAGGGAAAAACGGGTGCGGGTATCTGCGTTGCGTTCACTTGCAGGGATGGCGACCGTCGCGCGGGCGGCGCTCGCGAGGCCGGTGGCCGCGCTGCTCCTTGCAGCCGGACTCGCCGCTTGCCAGGCGGTCGACACCGAGGGGGCGCTCGCCGTGGCACCGGCCCCGCCGCCGTCCGTCGAGACGCTCGGAAGCGGGCCCGCGCAGATCCTCATGGTGCTGTCGCGGAGCGGGGCCGGTGCGCAACAGGCCCGCGCCGCCGACGTGGCGGCCGGCGCCAGGCTGGCGCTCGATGACCTGGGCGCCGGGCAGGTCAGCCTTCGCATCGCCGACACGGGCGGCTCGCCGGCCAACAGCCGCAGGCTGGTCGAGGAAGCCTTCGCCGCCGGCACGCGCATCGTGATCGGTCCTGCCGATCCCGAGGGCGTGGCGGCGATCGCCGCGATTCCCGCCGCCCGCCGGCCGCCGGTCCTGGCTCTCTCCGGCGATGCCGGGACCGCGCCGGGCGTCTACGGCTTCAGCGGCGATGCTGTGGAAAGCGCCGTCGAGGGGGTTCGCGCGGCCGCCGCGGCGGGCCGCTCGCGCGTCATCGCGCTGGTGCCGGAGGACTTCCCCGCCGCCGCTCTCGACCGGTTCCGCCGCGGCCTGGCGCTGACCGGCGCCCGTTTCGTCGCAGCAGTGCGCTATCCGCCCGCCGACGCGGCAGTGGCCGGCGTGCTCAGGCCGCACGCGGAGAAGTTCCGCGAGGCCACCGCGGCGGTGATCTTCGGTTCCGGCCGCGCCCCCGCCACCGTGGCCTCGGCGATCGTCTCGGAGGGGCTGGGCTCGACGCTGTCCGCGCTGGTCGGCAATTCCGGCTGGCCGCGCCAGCTCTACGCCGAACCCGTCCTCGACGGGGCGCTGGTGGCGCTGACCGATCAGGACAGCCTCAAGGTCATCGCCGCGCGCTTCCAGGCGGCGAACGGCAGGCCGCTCTCGCTGGAGGCGGCCTATGCCTACGACGCGGTCGCGCTCGCCGCGGGCATGATCCGCGCCGGCGGCGCCCAGAGCATCACCGCGGCCAATCTCACCGCCGCCACCGGCTTCCGGGGCTCGACCGGCATGTTCCGCCTCCACCGCGACGGAACCGTCGAGCGCCGGCACGCCGTCTACCGCATCGAACGCGGAAACCTCGTTCTGGTGCAGGAGCCGGGCGAGGGTTTTTAGCGGCGCTGGGCGGCGCCCGTCGCATCGGCCGGATTTTCCGGGCGTTTTCCGTAAAGCGCGGCCGTTGCGCGAAAGCTGGTCCGCGAAGAAGCCGGCTAGCCTGGCGGAGCCTTTACCGGGCGCGCCTGCCCGGCAAAGGCCCTTTCCTTTCCGCCGACAATGGGAGAAAATCCGTGGATCAGGAACACAATGACGACACCATCCATTGCGACGACCTGCCGTGGCTGCCGCTGGCGCCGATGGTTTTCGTCAAGGTCATCAAGCTCATTCCCGAGACGGGCGGCTTCTCGGTGATGATACGCGCCGAGCCCGGCGCCACGCTGCCGCGGCACAGGCATCTGGAAAGCGCGGAAATCTACATCCTCAAGGGCGAGGGCGTGCATCCGCAGACAGGGGCGTTCCGCCAGGGCGACTACGTGTCGGAGCGCAAGGACGCCGTGCACGAGGAACTGCCGTTCGACGTGGAAACCGAGCTGCTCATGATCTGCAACGGACCGTCCGCATTCCTCGGTTCCAACGACGAGGTGCGGTATCTCTTCGACATCCCGCTGCTGCAACGCCTGTCGCAATACGCGCCCATCCAGAGCCGCGCGTCATGATGCGTATGTCGCCCGCCACCGGGTGGGCGACATTCCCGCAAACTGCTTGAAGCGGCTGGAAAAATGGGCGGATGAGGCGAAGCCGAGTTCGAGCGCGATGTCGGTCATCGACAGATCCGGGCGGGCCAGCAGCGTCTTGGCTTCGTCGATCCTGCGCTCGCTGGCCATCCTGTAGGGCGAATGCCCCGTCGCGGCCTTGAACGACCTGGCGAAATGCGTGCGCGACAGCGCCACCGATTCGGCCAGCGCCGCGACGCTCGGCGGCCGGGTCCGGTCGGACATCAGGCCCGTCGCCTTGCGCAGCCGCTGCGGCGACAGCGCGGACGCGGATGAACGGCGGTTGCCTTCGTCCGTCCCGAGACGCCTCGCCAGCAGGGCGAGCAGCGTGGCCGTCCCGTGGTCGACGATGCATCGCGCGCCCTCGTCGGTGTCAGCACCCAATTCCCACATGCGCGAGGCGAGTTGCGCCACCAGTGGATCCCTGTAGGGAAGCCCGGCGGAACTGCCGTCCAGGCCGCCGGCCGCCGACCCGCGCAGCGCATGGAAGCGCTGATGCGGCAGGCTCAGATGAAGCACCAGCGGGCTGCCCTCGAACCGCCAGTACGACGCCCGCTCGGCCGGCGAGAGCAGCACCAGGCCCGGCGCCTCGGTAAACTCCACATGGCCGTGGCCGACATTGCGCACCACGCGCGTTCGGCCGGCGCGGACCACCACGCTGACGACCAGGTCGTCGATGGGATCGAACCAGATGCCGGCATTCGGCGCATGCTCGACGAGCGCGACGGAAAGATCGCCGATCTCTCGCAGGCTGGCCCTGTTGGCGGGCAGCGAGCAAGAGGAGAGATAGTCGGCGAAATGCGACCGGCCGGCTCTGCGGAGAGACTGGCCCGGCTGGAGCGGATCCATGCTCAACCTCCCGGCCGCAGGCTAGAACAGGGGAAGGGGCGAGGCAACCGATCTCCAATTCCCTCAGGCCGGTCCGGCGAGCGCGTCGCGCTTCCTGATCAGCGGCCGCAGCGCGATCGGCAGGAAGATCAGCGTGCCGACGATGGTGGTCGTCAGTTCGGGCGCGACGAGCAGGATCGCGGCGAAGGCGAGCAGCACCCGCTCCCACCACCACAGCCGGTCGGCGAGGTAGTCCGAGAAGGCGGCCGACAGCGCGGTGATGCCGAGCACGCAGCCATAGGTGGCGAGCACGAATTCGTAGAGCGAGAAGTCCTTCACCATGATCAGCAGCGACGGCGAGAACACGAACACGAAGGGCACCAGCGCCTTGCCCATGGAGAGGCGGAAGGCGGTGTTTCCGGTCGTGAACGGGTTGGAGTTGGCGATGCCGGCGGTGGCGTAGGCGCACAGCGCCACCGGCGGCGTGATGTCGGCGAGGATGCCGTAATAGAAGACGAAGAAATGGGCGACGATGGGCTCGACGCCGAGCAGCGCCAGGATGGGCGCAGCTACCGTCACCATGATCAAATAGTTGGCCGTGGTCGGCACGCCCGTGCCCATGACGATGCAGACCACGCCGGTGAGGATCAGCGTCATCATCAGCGTCAGCGCCGCGGTGCCCATCAGCCCGAAGGGGATGAAGGGCTCGATCGTCGCCGCCCAGCCCGACGCCGTCGAGGTGACCATGAAGGCGACCTTGAAGGAGACGCCCGTCAGCGTGACGATACCGATGATGATGCCGACGGTGGCCGCGGCCGCGCCGACGGCGAGCGCGTATTTGGCGCCGGTGACGAAGCCCTCGAACACGTCCGAGACGGTCAGCCGGTTGCGCGGGTTGAGCAGCCCGACGAGGATGCACAGGGTGATGCCCCAGAACGCCGCCAGATAGGGCGTGTAGCCGTTCATCATCACGCCGAGCAGCGCAAAGAGCGGGAACAGCGTCGGCCAGTCGCGCTTCAGCACCTTCCAGATCTGCGGCATCTCGTCCTTCGTGAGCCCGCGCAGGCCGCGCCGCTTGGCCTCGAAATGCACCTGCATCAGCACGCCGAAGAAATGCATGAAGGCCGGCACGAGGGCGGCGATCATGATGTGGGTGTAGGGAATGCCGAGGAACTCGATCATCAGGAAGGCGGCCGCGCCCATGATCGGCGGGGTGATCTGGCCGCCGGTGGAGGCTGCGGCCTCGACGGCCGCCGCGAAATGGCGCTTGTAGCCGATGCGGATCATCGCCGGGATCGTCAGCGCGCCCGTCGTCACCGCGTTGGCGATGGAGGAGCCGGTGATGGTGCCGAGCAGCGCCGAGGAGAGGACGGCCACCTTTGCCGGTCCGCCCGAATAGCGGCCGGCAAGGGCGGTGGCCATGTCGATGAAGAGCTGGCCCAGCCCCATGCGGGTGGCGAGCACGCCGAACAGGACGAAGTGGAACACATAGGTCGCCACCACGCCCACCGGCAGGCCGTATATGCCCTGGCTGGTCAGATAGAGATGGTTGACGACCGAGGACCACGACGCGCCGGGGTGGACCAGTACGCCGGGCGCGTAGCGGCCGAGCATCGCGTAGAGCATCACGATCACGGCGATCACCGGCAGCGGCCAGCCCATCGAGCGCCGTGTGGCTTCCAGAAGCACCACGATCAGCACCGTGCCCATGAAGACGTCGATCGGCAGCGGGTTGCCGACGCGGAAGGCAAGGTCGTGGAAGATCCACGGCACGTAGAGCGTCGTCGCGGCGGCCGCCAGCATCAGCGCCCAGTCGTAGAGC
Source organism: uncultured Mesorhizobium sp. (assembly GCA_964629765.1). Taxonomy (GTDB): domain Bacteria; phylum Pseudomonadota; class Alphaproteobacteria; order Rhizobiales; family Rhizobiaceae; genus RCIO01. The sequence continues at coordinate 77,626 of CAZVTK010000003.1, read as the reverse complement.
GGGATTCCGGCCGGGCGCCACCATGACGAGGCGTGGAGCTTGTTGTCGCTGCGCCGGGCGGAGAAGACGAGGAAGATCAGTCCCAGCACGAAGGCCATGTGCACGCCGCGATGGGTGACCTCGCGCAGGAGGCCGAAGCCGGCCGTGTAGTAGTGAAAGGCCGACAGCGAGAACAGCGCCGCCGCGGCGATCCAGCCGGCCACCGGCCCCAGCGGGCGGAACCGCACCTCGGGGTCGAATTTCTCTTCCAGCTCGCGCGCCTTCTGCTCGTCGAGCATCGTTGCCTCGGTCATGGCCGTGTCCGCCGTCTGGTGTGGTGTGCGCTCAAGCAAAAAGGCAGGACCGACGCGGGGCCGGTCCTGCCGATAGGGTCCGCGCCGGCGGACTACTTCTTGAGGCCGGCTTCGCGATAGAAGCGCTCGGCGCCCGGATGCAGCGGCACGCCGACACCGTCGAGCGCGGTCTCGAGCCTGATCTCCTTGCCCTTGGCGTGGCCGGAATCGAGCAGCTTGCGGCTGTTCTCGTTCCACAGCGCCTTGGTGATTTCGTAGATCAGGTTTTCGTCCTGGCTCGCGCCGGTCAGCCACTGCGCGCCCACGGCGAGCGTCTGGACGTCGGCGGCCACACCCTCATAGGTGCCGCCCGGAACGGTGTTGGCGGCGAAGAAGCCGTATTTCTCGATCACGCCGTCGGCCTCCGGCCCGCTGATCGGCACCAGCTTGATGGCGCGGCTGCTGGCGAGCTCGGCGATGGCTCCGGCGGGGAAGCCGCCGACGAAGAAGAAGGCGTCCATATTGCCGTCGCGCATCAGGTCGGCGGCCTGGTTGGGCTTCAGATATTCCGGCTCAATGTCGGTCTCGGCGAGGCCGTAGGCCGAGAGGATGAGCCGCGCGTCGACCAGCGTGCCGGAGCCCGGCTCGTCGAGCGAGACTTTTTTGCCCTTCAGATCGGCGACGCCGTTGATGCCGGAATCGGCGCGCGCGACGAGGTGAATGCTCTCGGGATAGAGGTTGGCGATGGTGCGCAGCCCCTCGACCGCGGGCTTGCCCTCGAAGACGCCGGTGCCGGTGAAGGCCCAGTAGGCGACGTCGGACTGCGAGAAGCCGGATTCGATCGAGCCGCCGGCAATGCCGTTGATGTTGGCGACCGAGCCGTTGGAGGCGAGCGCGGTGGCGACGAGGCCGGGCGCGCCGCAGCTTCCGCCCTCCGCGCAAGGCCGCGAGCCGGGCGGGTTGGAGATGGCGTTGGCGATCAGGCCGCCGATCGGAAAGTAGGTGCCGGCGGTGCCGCCCGTGGCAATGCGGAAGAAGCTCATCTCCTGGGCGCTCAGCGCCGTGGCGCCGCAGGCGATCAGCGCGGCCGCCGCCAGTTTCGCAATCCTTGCAATCGTCATGATATCCCCTCTTCGAGTGTTCTGTAGTTTTGATTGCAGCTCATCCTAGAAGCCGCAAGCCGGCGCCTCAAGGGGGGGTCGGAGCGCGGTTTTCCGCGGCCGCGCCGGCGCCGTCACAAATGCTCGTCCGATGCCGCGGCGGCGAGGTTCCTCCCGAACCAGCGCGCCTTCGCATAGAGCCTGAACCAGACCGTATAGCGTTGCGGGTGGGCGGCGATGTCGGCCCTGACCGCCTGCGGGGCCAACCAGGCGAAATCGGCAGCCTCGTCCGCGTCGGGGACGACCGCGCCGTCGTGCAGCCCGGTGAAGACATGCACGACCTCGTTTTCCCACAGCCCGGCGCCGACCGGCGCCTCGTACGGGAACCGGCAGGCAAAGCGGAGCGGGGCGGCAAATCCCATTTCCTCGGCGAGGCGGCGCGCGGCTGCGGCCGCCGCCGGTTCCCCGGGGCGCGGGTGGCTGCAACAGGCGTTGCTCCAAAGGCCGGCGGAGTGGTATTTCGACGCGCTGCGCTGCTGAAGCAGCATGCGGCCGGCGCTGTCGAAGATCAGCACGGAAATGGCGCGGTGGCGCAGGTTGCGCCGATGGGCGTCGAGCTTTCCCGCCGTGCCGAGAGGCCGGTCCCGCGCGTCCACGAGGATGAGCTTTTCCTCGTCCAAAGCCGGGGTCCTTCCGTCCGTCCGCGCGTCACTCATTCCCGATCCTAGAGCCTGTTATGAACCATGGCTCTAGTGGTCATGCGTGCCGAGCCGGCGGTGGAGCCGGGCGTCGTGGGTCTTGAAGTGCTCGGTGAACCAGACGTCGAGGCTTTGCGAAAGCTGGCTCGTCGCGCCTTCAGGATCGGCGTCGTAGCCGTCCATGATGTCGCGAATCTCCTCCAGCAACTGTTCGTGCGCCTCCTTGTGCTCGCCAAGCCGGTCGTAGCGGTGCTCGCGCATGAAACGCTCCTCCAGCGCGAAATGCGCCGAGATGGCGCGGAAGATCTCGCCGAGGAACGCCGTCACGTCGGGTTCGCCCGCCCCCGCGAGCAGGCTCTCGTGCACGTCATTGATCAGCTCGATCATCTCGCGATGCTCGTGGTCGACGGCGTCGACGCCGACGCTGTAACTGTCCTTCCATACGATCAGCGCCATCGGGGTGCTCCTCAAAGGTCAGTGGAAGACGAAGCCGCCTGAGGCGGCACGGAAGTCGACGACGCGGTGGTCGGCGGGGCCGATGCGGACGGTGCGCGCGCCCTGCCAGCCGAACTCCTCGCCGGGGCGGTCGCGCAGGCGCACGGCGATCTCGTGCTCGCCGGCGGGCAGGACGAAGCTCTCATGCACGCGGGACGGCCCGTCCCGGCCGATGCCGGACGGGGCGATGTCGGCCGCAAAGGCGCGCGCGCCGTCGATGTCGAGCTCGACCGCGATGGGCGGCCGCTCGCGCGGGCAGATTTCCGGCCGGCGCATGTTGGGCGGCAGGGCCGCCAGCTCCTCGGGCGTCGCCGGGCGGCAGGCGCGCTCGGCGCCGTGGCTGAACGACAGGGTCAGGACGCCGACGCCCTCGGGCAGGCTGCGATGGGCCGGCCAGTTCGACAGCGCGACCGCGCCCGCGAAGACCAGGGCGACGGCGGCGAAACGCCCGAGCCATGCAAGCGCGGTCATGGCCGCTCCTCCGCCTGCCCGCGCGGCTCGCCGCGGCGGCCTTCAGCGCCCTGCCCTGCGGTCGGCTGCGCCGCTGCCGGCAATTCCCGAAGCCGCGCGGCGAAGGCCGCCTTCTCGGCCTCGTAGCGGCCGGCTTCCAGCGGCGATCCCCAGATCGTGGCCAGCCGCTCGCGCGGCACGCGCTTGCGCAGATAGGGGTCTCGCTCGCCGGCGAAGCGCTGCCTGGTCCATTCCACGCCGAGCCTGTTGTAGGCGGTGCTTTCGCTGCATCCGGCCACGACCACGCCGTCGGCCAGCCCCTTGCTCAATATGTAGTCGATCAGCGAGGGCGGGATCATCGCCACGCAGGGGAAGGTGACGACGCCGCCTATGTCGGCGCCCCCGGCGCCGTGCTCGCAGGCCAGCACCATCGCACGGCCCGTGCCGCCGAGTTCGGCCGAGGCGGCCGCGACGCTGTCGCGCACCTCGCGCAGGGGCTGGCCGGGCAGGTCGATCCCGGTCTTCAGCTCGGCCTGCCGGCGGAACGGCGTCGAGGACGGGCACGAGCCCATGCAGATGCCGCAGGACACGCACAGATCCGCGTTGACCTCCGCCTGCTGCGGAAACGGCGCGCCGTCGGTGCGCGGCACCAGCCGTATCGCCTCGTAGGGGCAGTCCTCCACGCAGCGGTTGCAGCCGTTGCAGTTGGGCAGGTCGACCTCGGCCGCCGGCGCGCGGCGGAACGGCGGCAGCCAGGGCATCGCCGCCAGAATGGTGGAGACGCCGAACAGCAGGGCCCACAGGCCCCAGCCGCCCCACTCCTCCGCCAGCGGGTAGAGCGGCAGGAAGAACCAGTCGAGCCCGACCTCGGCCGGCACCTTGGTCAGGTCCGCCGGCCCCTGGCTCACCGCCGGTTTCCACAGCGATACGGCGACCAGCGCCGCCAGCACCAGCGCGGCGAGCAGGCGCGGCGGGTTCACCTTGGGCCGCGAGATGCGCTGGATGTGGATCCACATGGCGAGCAGCAGCACCAGCGGCACCGCGATGTGCAGGAAGACGAGCAGGGTGAAGAAGCGGCTGCTCAGGTGGTCCGGCGTCAGGAAGTTGCGCGCCAGCGGCTCGCCGAAGATCGGCACCACGTCGAGCAGTTCGGCCGAGACCACTGCCACATATTGCGCCAGCGCGTCCCACACCAGCCAGTAGCCGGTGATGCCGGAGATGTAGAGGAACCAGATCAGCGGAATGCCTGTGAACCAGGAGAACCAGCGCGTGCCGCGATAGCGGTCGAGCGAGAACTCGCGCAGCAGATGCAGCACCATGCTCACCACCATCAGGTCGGAGGCGTAGCGGTGGAGGCTGCGCATGACGCCGGCATGGAACCAGTGCGGGCCGCTGATCCATTCCACCGAGGCGTAGGCGTCGACGATGCCGGTGTCGAAGAAGATGAAGAGGTAGATGCCGCTGACCGCCACCACCCAGAACAGGAAGAAGGAGATGGCGCCGAGCTGCGCCAGTGGGTTGAGGGCGGGCGTGAACAGCCGCTCCGCGCCGCGCTCCAGCGGGTCGAATACGCGGCGCAGGCCGGATTTGAGGAGGCGCAGCACCGCGAGATCGCGCTTCGCCGTCCCGGATTTTCCCATGATCATGACCGGGCTCCGGTTCAGGCTATGCGGCGGCCGCGGCGCCACATGCGCAGGATCATCCATCCCATCGCGGCGAGCGACAGGACGCCGACGCCGGCCTCGAAGAAGATGGTGTAGTCGAGCTTGTAGCGGCCGAGCTTGGGGTCGTAGACCGTGCACAGGAAGCGCAGCCTGTCGGCCAGCGCGGCCGGCGTGAACGAGGCGGTGGTGAGGCCGTAGACCAGCTCCTTCAGCGGCTCCATCAGCACCTGCAAGGGGAAGTCGTCGCCGTAGATCTGGCGGTAGACGCGGCCTTCGGCGTCGAGGATGGTCGTCTGCGCCACATGGTCGAAGCCGCCGGCCGCGCCGGCATAGCTGAAGCCGACCTCAGCGAGCAGGGATTCGAGCGCAGCGGGCGAGGCCGTCGCCACATGCCAGCGCGGATCGCCGGCAATGTCGTGGTCGGTCGCGAAAGCCGCCATGCGGCGCGGCGTGTCGTTGCGCGCGTCGAAGCCCAGCGTCAGCACCTCGAACGAGGCGGGCCCGAGCATGTCGCGCGCCTGCGTCACGGCGGATTTGAGCGTCTGCGTGCCGACCGGGCAGACCGTGCTGCAACTCGTGTAGACGATGCTGACGACCAGCGGGCGCCCCTTCAGCGCCGAGAGCGCCAGCGGCGTCCCGTCCGAGCGGATCAGGCGGTGGTCGCCGGTGGCGCCGCCGATCGCCGCCTCGCTCCGCTCCAGCGCCTGAACCGGGTCGATGCGGGCGGCCCCGGCCGGCGCGGCGGCCCAGAAACAGGCAAGCAATAGACCGGCGAAGCCGGGAACACGCATGCGCATCGCCCTATCCCAGAAGAGCGTTCAGGAAGATGCCGGCGACCAGCAGCGAGAGCTGCACCAGCGAGGCGAGGAAGTTGGACAGCGCCGCCTTGCGCGAGGGCGCGCGGTGGAGCAGCCAGCTCTTCCACAGGAACCAGCCGCCGCCGCTTGCTGCGCACAGGCCGTAGATCCAGCCGAGCCCGAACCACAGCGGCACCAGCGACAGGGCGGCGAGCGTGGCCGTATGGGTGAGGATGGCGAGGGTCCATTCCCGCTGCGGCGCGACCACCGGCAGCATCGGCACCCCGGCGGCCGTATAGTCGTCAGCCTTGGCGGCGGCGAGGCTCCAGAAATGCGGCGGGGTCCACAGGAACAGCACCACGGCGAGGATGGTCGAGGGCCATTGCGGCACGGGGTCGACCGCCGCCGCCCCGGCGAGCACGGCAAAGGAACCGGCGAGGCCGCCGACCACGATGTTCCACGCGGTGCGGCGCTTGAGCCAGACCGTATAGACGAGGCTGTAGGTGACCGCGCCGAGGAAGACGTAGAGCGCGGAGACCGTGCCGGCCGCCGCCCAGGCGAGCACGACGGAGGCGGCGAGCAGCGCCGTGAAGGTGAGCGGCCAGATCGCGCCCGGCTGGAGCTGTCCGCTGGCGAACGGACGCATGCGCGTGCGCGCCATCGTCCGGTCGCTCTCGCGCTCGTAATAGTGGTTGAACGCGCCCGCCGCGCCCGAGGCGCCGAGGACGGCGAGCGCGAGCGCGGCGATCTGGGCGGGGGAGAGCGCCCCGCCGCCGGTGACGGCGAGGCCCGCGAGCGCGCTCGCCGCGATGGCGACGCCGATCCTGAGCTTCAGCAGGGTGATGACGGTCTTTGCCGCGGCGAGCATGGTCGTTGTTCCCCTATCTCAGCGCCCGAATCTCAGCGCAGCAGCCAGATTTCGGACAGGTACTTCCAGTTGACGAAGTAGTAGAGGACGAAGGACACGAAGAAGATCGTGACCAGGATGATCGTCCCCGGCAGCTTCACCGTCGCGTGGCTGCCATATTCGGCGACGACGGCCGCCTTCTTGTGCAGCGGGAAGGCGAGCGGCGCTTCGCCCTGGTCGAGGCGCTTGCCCCACAGAACGGTGCCGACCGCGATGAGCACGAAGAGGATGCCGCCGATCGAGGCGATCACCGCCGAAAGCCCGTTGAGGCCCATCATCAGGAACCCGCCGGAGGGCAGATCGAACTGGTGGATGGCGTCGGTGAGCGAGATGTCCCAGTGCCGGCGCGGAACGCCCAGCGTGCCGGCGCCCATCATGAAGAGCGAGATGCCGGCCGCGCCCAGCCCGAACAGATAGGGCTGCCAGCGGGCGAGCTTCGGCCAGATGATGTCGCGCTGGAACACCAGCGGCAGCACGTAGTAGGTCATGGCCATGAAGGCGAGCGTCGTGCCGGCGACCACGGTCCCGTGGAAGTGCCCCGGCACGTAGATGGTGTTGTGCATCAAGAGGTTGAGCTGCTCGGTGCCGAGCACCACGCCGGAGATGCCGCCGATGAAGCCGAACATGACCAGCGACAGGAACATGCCGGCGAAGGCCGGGTTGCCCCACGGCGCCTTGCGCAGCCATTCGAAGGCGCCCTTCGTATAGCCGTTGCGCCGCTGCGCCGCCTCCAGCGCGCCCGGAACCGTCAGGCCGTGGATCAGCGACCCGAGCACGGCGAGGTAGAGCATGTAGCTGGTGTTGACGATCTTCCAGGTCGCGCTCATGCCCGGATCGGCGAGCAGATGGTGCGCCGAGGCGAGCTGGAGGAACAGGATGTAGAGCAGGAAGGCCGTGCGGCTGACCTTCTCCGACAGCGGCTTGGCGCCGATGGTGAGCGCGCCGATCGCGTACCAGACCGACACATGCGCGGCGACGTTGATCTGCTGGGAGGAGTGGCCCATGCCCCACCAGATGACCTTATACATCAAGGGGTCGATCTCGGCGATCAGGCCCAGCGACCACAGGAAGGTCGGGATCAGGATGATGGCGCCCGAGGCGAGGGTGAAGACGCCGATGATGGCCGCCGTCAGCGCGCCGAAAGTGACCAGCGGGATCGACCCCTCATAGGTGCGCTCGCTGTGGGCGATCACCAGCGTGGCGAAGAAGATGCCGATGCCGACCAGCGCGCCCACCGCGAAGACGATCAGGCCGAGATAGAAGTGCGGGGCGGCCTGCATCGGCGGATAGGAGGTGAACATCACGCTCGAATCGCCCTGGAAGACGGAGACGTTGGTGACGATCGCGCCGACCACCATCAGCCAGAAGGCAGCCCAGGCGACCCGCGGCGCCGCCAGCCGGGAGCCCAGCAGTATGGCGGAGGCGAAATAGAGCAGCGCGATCTCGAAGAAGATGATCCAGAACAGGAGCACGTTGGCGCCGTGCCCGGTCAGGATGAGGTAGAACCACTCCGACGGCAGGAGCTGGATGGCCGGCCAGCGCGTCAGCGCCACCAGAAGGCCCATCAGGCCGCCCACGGCGAGGAAGACGATCGCCGCCACCGCATTGACCTTGATGAGCCGCTGCGCGGCGAGGTCGACCTTGAGGCCGGTGTAGCGGCAGGTGCGGAAGTTGCCCACCGCTGCCGGCGAGCCGGCATAGGAAGCGTCTATGGCTGTCATGATCCCCTCCCGCCTATTCGACGACGCGGATGCGGCCGCTCATCAGGTGATGCCCGATGCCGCAATATTCGTTGCAGGCGATGCCGAATTCCCCGGCCTCGGTCGGCGTCAGCGTGATGATCTGCTCGTAGCCGGGATGGACGGAGATGTTGATGTTGACGGGCTGCAACGAGAAACCGTGCTGCCAGTCGATGGAAGACAGATGGATGCGGTAGCTCTGCCCCTTCTTCAGCTCGAGGATGGGCCACCACTCCCAGAGCCGCGCCAGGATGTAGACGTCCTCGCCGGCGGGCGCGCTCACCACCGGAACGCCCATCTCGTCGCCGATCTGGTACTTCTCGGCGAAGTCCGTGACCTTCTGCTCGTAGGCGGCCGGCGAGATCCGGTAGGTCTCGGTGGACAGGTTCTGCCCGCCGATGAAGTGCCACGCGATCATGAAGAAGAACATGAACAGGCCCCAGAGGAAGGCGATCACGATCCAGCCGATCTCGACGCGTTCGATCGGCTCGTTCCACCAGAGCTTGTTTTCGGGAGGTGAGATTGCCATGTCGGTATCCTCCGGCCGGGCCTAGGGCGCGAGCGGGATGGAAGCGATCTCCATCACGCCCCACACGATGTAGATGGCCGTCGGCACCGTGATCCCGATGAAGAGAAGCAGGAACGGGTTGTCGAGAAGCTGCTGCATCGCCGGAATCCGTTCCGGCCGCGGTTCCGGGCTGGGACTGTCGCTCATCGTCCTTCTCCTGAATGGCACATTTGCTGCGTGACGCTACAGGCACGCGCGCCCGGACCCCCTTGACCGAAGTCAAGCAGCGTCCGGGCGCGGCCGGCATTTCGGGCGCGATCGCTCCGGTGCTTGCGTTTCCGCAAAGTCCCGCACGCGCGGACGTGGTCGTTTGTCAGCAGAGGACGAAAGAAGGAGGAGCGCCTTGTGTCTCGACCCGCATGACCGGGAGGCCGTCAGGTCGGCGCCGATGTTCTCGGCGCTGCAGCCCGGCACGCTCGACGCGCTGCTGGCGCAGTCGGAGCTGCGGGTCCTGTCGCGGCGCACGGCCCTCTTCGAGCAGGACGAGCGGGCGAGCGCCTTCTATCTCGTGCTGGAAGGCTGGGTTAAGCTGTTCCGCATGACCGTGGGCGGCGAGGAGGCAGTGGTCGGCGTGTTCAAGCGCGGCGACTGCGTGGCCGAGGTGCCCTGCCTCACGGGCGGCCGCTATCCGGTCAGCGGCGAGACGGTGGGCAGCGCGCGCCTGCTTGCGGTTCCGGCGCGCGCCGTCGTCGAGCTGACCCGCTCGAATCCCGAGATCGGCCTTGCGATGCTGGCGTCCGTATCCGCGCATCTGCGCGAGCTCGTCGACCAGATCGAGGAGTTGAAGGCGCGCACGGGGCCCCAGCGGCTCGCCAGCTTCCTCGTTTCGCTGGCCCCGGTCTCGCAGGGGCCTTGCACGATCGCCCTGCCCTACGAGAAGCTGCTGATCGCCGGAACGCTCGGCATGAAGCCCGAAAGCCTGTCGCGCGCCTTCCAGAGGCTCCAGCCCGTGGGGGTGCGCGCCAACCAGGGGACCGTGGCGGTCAGCGACGTGGCGCGGCTCATCGAGTTCGCCGGGCGCGAGCGCCCGATGGCCGTCAGGTGCCCGCTGCTGCGCACCGGCTGCCGTCCCGGCTGACCGGGCTCGCTGACCGGGCGGGCAGAGCCGGGCGCCGGCGCGCCGGGCTTCATGCGGCGTCTCGTTCCCAGCTCGGGAAGGGATCGGGCAGGCCGCGCCAGCGGCCGGGCATGAGGTCGGTCTCGGGCACGAGGCAGGAATCGAGCTCGCTGCGGATCGCGGCCTCGTCCATCGGATCACAACCGATGAAGACGAGTTCCTGCCTGCGGTCACCCCAGACGGGATCGAGGTATGGCCGCATGGCGACGTGCCATTCGGGATGGTCGGGCCAGCGGTGCTTCGGCACCGACGACCACCACAGGCCGCGCTTGCCGGTGCGCACCAGCGCGCCGGCCTGGCTGAGCTCGCCGACATGGTGCGGCCGCGTCGCCAGCCAGAAAAAGCCTTTTGCCCGCACCACGCCCGGCCACGGACGGTCGATGAAGGCCTGCAGCTTTGCCGGCTCGAACGGGCGGCGGGCGCGATAGACGAACGAGCGGATGCCGTATTCCTCGGTCTCGGGCACATGGTCCTTGAACCCGTTCAGCTCCTTGAACCAGAGCGGGTGGGTCTGCGCCTTGCCGAAATCGAAGCGGCCGGTGTCGAGCACCTTGCCGAGCGGCACGCGGCCGAAATCCGTCTCCACGATCTCCGCGTCGGGGTTGAGCGCGCGCACGATCTTGCGGGCGAGATCGAGGTCGTGCGCGGAGGCGTCCGAGACCTTGTTCAGCACCACCACGTCGGCGAACTCGATCTGCTCGACCAGCAGGTCGACCAGCGCGCGGTCGTCGCTCTCGCCTGCCGTCTCGCCGCGGTCGCGCAGGAAATCCTGCGAGGAATAGTCCTTGAGCAGGTTCACCGCGTCGACGACGGTGACCATCGTGTCGAGGCGGGCGACGTCGGACAGGCTCTCGCCGTTCCCGTCGCGGAAATCGAAGGTGGTGGCGACCGGCAGCGGCTCGGCGATGCCGGTGCCCTCGATCAGCAGATGGTCGAAGCGGCCTTCCTGGGAGAGGCGGCGAACCTCCTTCAGGAGGTCGTCGCGCAGCGTGCAGCAGATGCAGCCATTGGTCATCTCGACCAGTTGCTCGTCGGTGCGCGACAAATTGGCGCCGCCGTCGCGCACCAGCGCCGCGTCGATGTTCACCTCGCTCATGTCGTTGACGATGACGGCGACGCGGCGGCCCTCGCGGTTGTTCAACACATAGTTGAGCAGCGTGGTCTTGCCGGCGCCGAGAAAGCCGGAAAGCACGGTGACGGGAAGGCGGTGGGAGAGGCTGGCTGGCACGGGTCTGGCGTCCTCGATGATGTCGGTCGCGGACATCCGTATATGTAACTTAATAACATTACAATCCCGTCGCGACCTTTCGCCCGCTCGCTGCACCGTCGAGCGGGTGACGGCCGGTCTCGGCCTTCACGGCGTGATTCGTCGAAGCCGGTCCGCACCATTGCGTCGACCGGGCTGTTCCATGCCCGCTCGATCGCGCGAACCGGGGCTTTCGTGGCTCCGGCAGAGCCGGCGGCGGGTTAGCCGGCCACCGCGGCGATGATGCCGTCCTGAACCTGCGAGGCAAGGTAGGGGTGCATCGGCAGGCTGATCACCCGGGCGGCAAGGTCGTCGCTGACGCCGAAACCGGCCGGATCGCCCGGAAAGTGCTTGTAGGCGTGCTGGCGGTGCAGCGGCACGGGATAATAGATGACGGTCGGCACCTTCGCCGCAGCGGCGCGCGCCTGAAGCGCCTCGCGCTCGGCGGTGTTTTTCGTCTTCAGCGTGTACTGCGCCCAGATGCTGGTCAGCCCTTCGGGGATGTAAGGCGTCTCGTAAAGTCCCGAAAGCCCGTCGGTGTAGCGCCGCGCCACCTTCTGGCGCTCCTCGATCTCGTCGGCGTAGATCGCCAGCTTCTCGATCAGGACCGCCGCCTGCAACGTGTCGAGCCGGCTGTTGAGGCCGATGCGCTCGTTGTAATATTTATGCGATCCCTTGCCGTGCTCCCTGAAGGAATCGATCAGCGCCGCGAGCTGGTCGTCGTCGGTGAAGATCGCGCCGCCGTCGCCGTAGCAGCCCAGCGGCTTGGCCGGGAAGAACGAGGTGGTGGTGATGTCGCAGAGCGAGCCGGCGACGCGGCCGTGATAGACGCCGCCCCAGCCTTGAGCGCTGTCGCCGACCACCTTCATGCCGTTCTCGCGCGCGATGGGGATCAGCGCGTCGTAGTCGGCGGGCAGGCCGAACAGGTCGACCGGGATCACGCAGGCAAGGTTCAGGCCGGCCGCACGCGCGTGGACGATCGCCCGCTTGAGGCTTTCGGGGTCCATGTTGAAGGTGTCGGGCAGGACGTCGACGAAGACCGGCGTGGCGCCGACCAGCGGAACGACCTCCGCGGTCGCGGCGAAGGTGAAGGAGGGCACGAAGACCGCGTCGCCCGCCTTGACCCCCAGCGCCATCAGGGCGAGCTGAAGGGCGTCGGTGCCGTTGGCGCAGGACAGGCAGTGCCTCGCACCGCAGAACGCGGCGAGCTGCCCTTCCAGCTCCGCGACCTGCGGGCCCTTGATGTACCGGCCATCGTCGAGCACGTTCGCGATCGCCCGGTCGAGCGCGGGACGGATACGGGCTTGCTGGGCGGCAAGATCGATGAAGGCAAGCGACATTGGGGATCGGCTTTCGAGGATGGAAAACGGGAGGCGGGCAGAAGATGCGGGTCTCATTACCTCAAACGGCCACGCCACAGCAACAAAACAACAAGGCCAAAAGAACAGGCCGACGCGGCTGACCCGATCCGGCCCGTCGATGTCGAGACAGGCCGCGGCCGTCCCTCTTCGTGAGTTTGCTTTCAGCCCGCCGCGAGGAGGGGATCGCGGCTGAACGACTCGACGCGGGCGAGAGCCTCCGCATAGTTCGAGTCCAGCGCTTCCTGTCTCGCCGTCCGGCTTTCTTCCGAGGCCGGCACCCTGAAGAGGCTGGTCACTTTCGGCGCAAAGGCGAATTCGTTGCCTTCGGCGTAGCGGTTCCACAGCACCCAGTCTTCCAGCGTTTCAAGATCCTCGTCCAGCCCGCCGCGCTGCTCGAACAGCTCCTTGCTGAAGAGCACCGACTGGATCGACAGAAAATTCATCTTCGACAGGGTTTCCTTCGAGAAGGTCGTGCCGAGATCGGGCAGGATCCTGTAGCCATGCTCCCGGTAGGCGGTGCGGTCGGCGTTCAGATATTCGGTCGCGACCTCCCATGCCGAGGAATAGGCCGCAACGGCGGCGGGGTTGTCCAGCAGCGTCTGGACCAGCACTTCGACATGGTCGGCGAAAAGCAGGTCGTCGTCGTCGAGGAGCACGCACCAGCGGCCCGCCGCCGCATCGATACCGGCATTCCCCGCCGCCGACCTCCCGACCTTGCCGAGCGGAATGAACCTCGTCGCGCGACCGGTCGCCGCCGCGACCTCGCGCACGACGTCGGCGGCGCTGTCGCCGCCGTCCTGGACGATGATGTGCTCGATATTGGCATATGTCTGGTGCGCTACCGAAAGCATGGCCTGGCGCAGCAGCGGATCGCGGTCACCGATCGTACGGGTGATCACCGATACGAGCGGCGCGTCGGCCGGAATATGCCGTGACTGGAACGCCGCTCCCGGCCGCTGCAATTCATAATCCCATCCGCGAAAGGGAAAGGATGCGCCTGCGCCCGCTTTCGGCCTTGCCGAGAACGACGCGCCGATCAGCTTCGGAACCTGCTTCAGCAGGTCGAGGCGCACGCCGGGATAGGCGCTGGACGTGATCATCTGCTGCAAGAAGAGCAGACGGCCGACGGTCGCATCCTCGCGATTGCCGTATCTCATCCGCAGATAGGTGTTGGCAAACACGCTGCCGCGATACTGGAGCGGCTTGATCACCGAGATATCGTCGCCATAGGTGAAATGGTCGACCACCGCCTGAGGGCAGTAACGCAGCCTGTAGCCGTGTCGGCGCAGCCGGTAGGACAGCTCCACATCCTCGCCATACATGAATATCCGGCGATCGTAGCCGCCGACCTCTTCATAGGCGCTTCGCCTCAGCAACACGCAGGCATGGGAGTTCCAGTTGGTGAAGCCGGTCACCGGATCGTAGAACTTGGGGTGCTCGAACGGCCTCTGCCTGACCTCCCAGGCGGCGACATCCGCATCGTCCACGCTCGCCACGGCCGCCAGCCGGCGCAGCGTCGATGGCTCGAATACGAGGTCGACGTTGGTGACCAGGCAGAAAGGAGCGTTGCCCGATCTGATGGCGACGTCGTGCCCGCAGCCGAAGCCCCGGTTCTTCTGGCGGATGACCCGGACCTCGTATCCCCCGCCCCGCAGTGCCTCCGCGGCCTCCTGCACGGCCTCGAATTCCTCTTCGCGCGAGCCGTTGTCGACGAAGGTGACCGCCAGCAGATCCTTCGGATAGTCGAGCGCCCGGAGGCTGGCGATGAACTGATCGAGCCACTGCGCGTTGTTGTAGGTCACGGCGCTGATGTCGATGCGGGGGGGCGTTTTTAACGTCGCGCTCAGCGGATCGATCGTCACGGGCACCGCCGTCATGGCGCAGCGTGCATCGATGATCGCCTGGAGCGCCGGCGTGTTCTGGCCTGAATCGCCGGGGAGCTTGGCAAGCTTGCGCTCCAGCAGCTCCTCGCCATAGCGCTTCACCGGGGTGCGTCGGATCTGCCCGAAATCGCCCCGCAGGAACCGCCCGGCCATGCGCAGAGGCGACGTGATGCGCCACGAAGTGCTCGAGTGGAGGCGTTGTGCCATCTGCTGCCATCGTGCGACTTCGGCATCGCGGCTCTCGATGGCGCTCTCCCTGTCCCTGATAATGCCTTCCCTGTCCCTGATGACCGCCTGCTGATCGGCAAGGGACTGGAGCAGGGTCGCTATGTATGATGTCTGCTCCCGTATCCGGGATTCGAGCTTTTGCTCCATGCCGGTGAACTGGCGCCGGCTCTCGATCGACAGCACCGGCGCCGCCTCACCGAAAGCACGGCCATGGATCGCCGCGACGACCTGCCTCTCGACCTCCAGCCAACCGTCCAGCTCTTCCGCCGAAACGGAGAGATCGCGCGACGCGGCGAGCGCCAGTATCACCTCGCCGATCGAAACGGGGCGGTACTCGAAGCCGGGCAGGCCGTGCAGGCACGAGTATACGGCGCGCGTCACCACCAGCCCGAGCGGAATGCGGCCGCGAACGCGCCACTCGTCGTCGATCGGCGAAAAGCTCGTGGCTGTCTTCACGAGGTTGAACGGCGTCAGGTCGTAGCAGCCGCCGTCGAGGGTGAGCGTGGCGAAATCGCTTCCGGCAAGGGCCGCGTCCCGTTCGGCCCGGCTGGTCAGATAGTCGAACCAGGGCAGGAAACGTTCGACGATCTCGTCGAACGTAGCACCCCGCGCGCGCGCGCGCGTCAGGCTCCATACCGCGAGCTCTCCGCGCACGTACTTTTCCGTACCGGGCACGTGATCGACGGTCAGGCCCGCGCATTCGATCTGCCGGGACGCTTCGGGCACGAGCGGCCGCTTTTCGGCGACGATGCCTCCGTCGCGCCTCAGCAGACGGGTCTCGACGGTGAATTCGGGCCGTCGATGGACCGCATAGGTGGCGGCCAGAAGCGCGCCCGCGTCAACCGGCCGGCTGCGGTCTGCCCGACGCCTGGCAACGACGAGAAAGGAGTTGGCGAGATCCCCGAGCAGGCCGTTGCGTGCGGCCTCCTTGAGCACAAGCGTCTCGTCGAAATGCCGGGCGTCATATCCGCCATAGTCGCGCGCATAGATGCGCGCCATCAGCTCCTCGACGTCGAAGTCAGGCCCGCCGACCGCTTCTTCCGAGACGATCAGCGAGGGCAGCTTGTAATCGGGAAAGGGATACCAGAACCGGCTGTCCTTAAACCCCGCCTCGGCCAGCTTCGCTGCCAGCTCGCGCTTGCCGAACGTGACGGGTTCCTTCTCCTGGTAGAGACCCTGGATGCCGTAATACTGCCTGGCGAGATGATCCTCCCTGCATCCGGCGAAATATTTCAGGCCCAGCTTGTTCTCGATCGCGATGACGAGGCGGCCGTCGTCCTCCAGATAGCCGGAGGCGATATCCATATAGTGCCGTACCGCATCGGGATGATCGGAAAAGACCGGCGCATATTCGATGACGCCGATGAAAAGCACCCAGTCGAAGCGCTCGCCCAGCTCGACTTGCCCGAAATCGCCCACGACGAAGCGGACATTCGGCAGATCTCTGCACCGTTCCGCGGCGATCCTCGCCCTTTGCGGGCTGCCTTCCAGCGCCGTGACCTCGGCACCGATTTCGCCCAGATAGCGGGAGATGGCGCCGCAGCCGCAGCCGATCTCGAGCACCCTGTCCCCAGGACGGATGTCGAGCGGCCGCACGATGCAGTGGCGCAGGCGGCTGAAGTGATATTCGGAGGGCCAGTCGACGATCTTTCCGACAAGCTCGCGCGACAGCACGCTGCGATCGTCCACGCTGCGGACCGCCTCCAGCATCGCGGCCTCGGTGGCATCGCCATCCGAATAGGCGATGCCGGCGTCTGCGGGACGCCGGTAGAGGTTGAGCCCGGGATCCTTCGCATAGCCCTTCATCGGACCGCGACCTCCATGCCGAAATCGACCAGCCCGAACAGTTTCCGCTGGGCGGCCGGCACAGCGACATGAACGGAATCGAAGCGCCGGTCCAGCGCGATGATCTCGCCGCCCACATCCTCGGCGACGCCGACCGACAGCAGATATTCCCCCGGAGCGAGTCGCTGGTCGAAGCCGAAGGTGACGCGCCGCCACTCTCCCTTGCGCGCGACGCCCGTTGCGCCGCTGCCCAGGACATCGCGCGAATTCGAGCCGGTCACCACCACGCCGTCGGGCGTCTTGATCGTGAGGCCGAAGATGGGGTCCCGCGTTTCCTTGTGAAAGCGCACCCATACGGTGAGCGAGGCCTTGGCGCCGGCAACGAGCTGGGTCGTGTGCGGCCCGCCGTCGGATCTCATCTCGAAATCCATGATCTCCGCATCCCGGCTTCCCCAGCGGTATTCCATCTTGTTGTAGCCGGGCCTCTCCTCGAATTTCCCGGACGGATGGTCCGAGGGCGCCGATTCTTCGGGCTCCCGATCCTCGACAACCTCCACCGTCTCGACCTCGGCGTCGTCGGCCTTGCGGCGCTCCACGCCGAACACGAGATCGAGATAGCGGTTGGCGACCTTGCCCGGTTCGCCGGTCATCTCCACCGAGCCGTTCTCCATCAGCACGGCCCGGTCGCAGTGGCGCACGATCATTTCCATGGAATGCGAAACGAACAGGATGGAGGTGCCGCGCGCGGCCAGTTCCTCGAGCCGCCGGAAGCAGCGCGCCTGGAATTTCGCGTCGCCCACCGCCAGGGCCTCGTCCACGATCAGTATGTCGGGGTCTATGCAGGCCGAGACGGCGAAGGCGAGGCGGACGAACATTCCCGACGAGTAGGTCTTGACCGGCTGCTCCATGAAATCGCCGATCTCGGCGAATGCCGCGATGTCCTCGAAGCGTTCCTGGATCTCCTTGTGCTCGAGGCCAAGGATTCCGGCATAGAGGTAGACGTTCTCGCGGCCGGTGAATTCCGGGTTGAAGCCGGCGCCGAGCTCGAGCAGCGCCGCCACCCTGCCGTTCACCTCGACCGAGCCCCCCGTGGGATACAAGGTGCCGCAGATCATTTGCAGCAGCGTCGACTTGCCCGCTCCGTTCCGGCCGACGATGCCGACGGTTTCGCCGCGCTTGACCTCGAAGGAGACGTTCCGGACCGCCCAGAACTCGCGGTAATAGCTGGCGGCGGTCCGTCCGAGCAGGCGGCGCAGCTTCTGGAGGGTCGCCTGCTTCAGCCGGTCCTGCGGACGCGCATACATGAAGTAGCATTTGCTGACATTGCGGACGCTGATCGCAACGTCGTCGGGGCGGCCTGCCTCAGATGACATCGGCGAAGCCCTTGCGCGCCCTCTGGAACCACCAGAAGCCGATCCATGCCACGACCAGGCTGGCCACGGTGTACAGCGCGAGGCCTCGCCAGTCGGGCAGCGTGTTCCAGATCAGGACGTCGCGAATCTCCTCGATTATGAAGGTGAGGGGGTTGAAATACAGCACCGACTGCAACGAGGCGGGCAGCGCCGAAACCGGATACAGGACCGGCGACAGGAAGAGCATGGCCGTGACCAGGATGCCGACCCCCTGGCCGATGTCGCGCACATAGACCCCCAGCGCCGCGAGCATCCATGTCAGGCCGGCGACGAAGAGAATGAAAGGCGCGAGGACGACGGGCGCGAGCAGCACGACCGGCGAGAAATCGTGCCCGGCCGCCAGGCGCGCCAGCAGCAGCACGAGGACGCTGACGAGCAGATGGAAGAAGGCGGAGCCCAGTACGACGAATGTCAGCGTTTCGAGCGGGAAAACCACCCGCTTCACATAGGTCGCATGCGCGAGCACGATGCCGGGCGCCCGATTGACGCATTCGGCGAAGAAGCTGTGCACCATCAGACCCGCGAAGAGCGTGATGGCGAAATCCAGCCGGCTTTCCTCGCCGGTGCCGGCCTCGCCCCAGCGCGCCCGGAACACCACCGAAAACACGAAGGTGTAGACGGCCAGCATAAGCAGGGGATTCAGGAACGACCATGCCAGACCGAGCAGCGAGCCCCGGTAGCGGCTGAGCACCTCGCGCTTCACGAGCTGCCAGATCAGCTGCCGGTTCTGGAAAAAGCTCGCGACGAGCGCCGCCGGGGATGCCGAGGGAGCCGAATGGGGATTTGAGCTCGCCGCGAATTGTTTCAATCTGGTCCTCTGGCGGCGAGGCCGCGATCCGAATGCTGCACCGCCTGCTGGCCGGCGACCCAAGACCGGCTCACGGGATGCCCGGTCCGCCGGCCCGCGCGGGTGTAATGGCAAATCCCGCCGCACTCAAGGTCCGCGTCTCGCGGGCCGTAGCGGTGACAGGGTAGTGAAGAAGCCGGAGCGGCCCAATGGGCTGAAAGGATGAGACGGCTGCGGCTCCAGGAAACGGCCGGGCGGGCAACCGGCCGCAGTCGAGAGGGGAGTGTCGGGCGGACGAGAGCGGGCGCTATGCCTTGACCACCTTCCCGCTGGGCTTTCGGTACTTGCCCCTCGTGTCGACGATGAGATTCGCGTGGTCGAGGATCAGGTCGTAGTCGAAGGCGGAATGATCGGTCAGCAGCACCGCGCAGTCGTAGGAGGCCAGGCTCTCCGGCGTCAGTTCCACCGAGGCGAGGTCGAAGCGGTGCTCGCGCATCTTCGGGAAGACCGGCACGTTGGGGTCCGAATAGTCGACGACGGCTCCCCGGTCGCGCAGGATTTCCATCACCATCACGGAGGGCGATTCGCGCATGTCGTCCACGTCGCGCTTGTAGGCGATGCCGAGCGCGAGGATGCGGCTGCCCTTGAGAGCCTTCTGGCGCCCGTTCAGCGCGTCGGCGATCCGGGCGACCACCCATTGCGGCATTTCGCGGTTGATCTCGCCGGCAAGCTCGATGAAATGGGTCGAAAGCCCGTATTCGCGCGCCTTCCACGTCAGGTAGAACGGATCGATCGGGATGCAGTGGCCGCCCAGGCCCGGCCCCGGATAATAGGGCGTGAAGCCGAAGGGCTTGGTCGCGGCCGCCTCGATCACCTCGAAGATGTCGATGCCCATCCTGTCGGCGATCATCTTCATCTCGTTGACGAGGCCGATATTGACCGAGCGGTGGATGTTCTCCAGCAGCTTGGTCAGTTCCGCAACCTGGGTGGAGGAGACCGGCACGACCCGGTCCACCGCATTCCGGTAGAACAGCTCGCCCATCTCGCGGCAGGCCGGCGTCATCCCTCCGACGATCTTGGGGATGGAGCGCGTGCTGAAATCCGGATTGCCGGGATCCTCGCGCTCGGGCGAGTAGACCAGAAAGAAATCCTCGCCGACGGTGAAGCCGCGCTTCTCGATGAAGGGCAGCAGCACCTCGGCGGTGGTGCCCGGCCAGGTCGTGCTTTCCAGCGACAGCATCTGGCCCGCGCGCAGATGCGGGGCAATCGTCTGCATCGTGCTGACGATGAAGGACAGGTCCGGCTCGCGGTGCCGGCTCAGGGGCGTGGGCACGCAGATGACGATCGCGTCGGCTTCGCCGATGCGCGAGAAGTCGTCGGTGGCCGCGAAGCCGCCTGCCACCATCGACGCGATGGCGTCACCGGCGATGTGGCGGATCGGACTCCTGCCGGCGTTAAGCGTCCTGACGCGGTCCGGGTCGATGTCGAAGCCGATGACCGGAAGACCGACCTCGTGGAAACGCAAGGCCAGCGGAATGCCGACATAGCCCAGCCCGATGATGCCGGTCACGGCCTTTCCGGCGACCAGCCTGTCGCGAAAACCCATCAAGACATCCCGGATGTTGAGAAGGTGTAGCGGCTTTTACGACCAACAGGACGCCTCCTGCAACGGTCATTTATTCATTCCGGCGAACAGCCGCCCATACACGCGCGGGTTCCGCCCAAGGCGCGCTTCACGAAAAAACGCCGGGAACCTTACGGACGCGGGCGGCTTGCCCGCGCCATGCCGCTTCGGCGGCGCTCGCCGGCGCCGTCAGGTCCCGGCAAGTGCCCGTTCGGCCCTGTCCAGCACGCGCAGCACGCCCAGGCCCTCGCTGCCGTCCGTCCTGGCGCGCGCGCCCGTCTCGATGCAGGTCACGAAATGCCGGCATTCCTCTCTGAGGGGCTCAGCCTTCGGGACGACGATCTTCTCGGCCTCCGCCTTGGCGGGAACCGGGGCGGCGCCGCTCCTGTCGAAGCCGTGGCGGTAGACGAGCAGCTTGTCCTCCCATTCGGGCTGGCTGTCCTCGAATACGGCCATGGCCTTTTCGCCGATGACAACCAGGCGCTGCTCCTTGAAAGGGTGCATCCACGAGGCCAGCACATGGGCGCGCACGCCGCCGGGAAAGCGCATCTGGACGCTGACGAGATCCGCGACGCCGGGCGTGAACGAGACGTTGCCCTGCGCCGAGACATGCTCCGGCTCCTCCCCGGTGAGGCCGAGGATCATGGAGATGTCGTGCGGGGCGAAGGACCACAGCACGTTTTCCTCGGCCCGGAACTTCCCGAGCGAGAGGCGGTTGGAATAGATGTGGAGCAGCCGGCCGAGCTCGCCCGCCGCGACCATCTCGCGCAGGCGCAGATAGGCAGGGTGGTACTGAAGCAGGTGGCCGACCATGAGCGTGAGGCCGCGCTGGCCGGCGATCCGGCAAAGCTCCTGCGCTTCCGCGATGTCGAGAGCCAGCGGCTTCTCGACGAAGACATGCTTGCCGGCCTCCAGCGCAGCCTTGGCATGAGCGTAGTGCAGGCTCGCCGGCGAGGCGAAGGAAAGCCCCTCGATGCCGGGATCGGCGAGCACGTCCTCCAGGCCGGCCGCGCGCACGCCATAGGCTTTGGCCGCGGCTTCGGCCGCTGCCGGATCCTGGTCCACGACGGCGGCCAGATGGCCGAGCTCAAAGAAATTGCGAGCGATGTTGCGGCCCCAATAGCCGTGCCCGACATGGGCGATCGAGGCCATGGTCTTCAACCCCTTCTGGTTTCGGATCAGGGGCGGCCGATAGCCGATCGCCGTCGGCCTGTCCAGATGGGGCACGGCGGCAGGACTGGACAGCGCCGGGCGGCTACGATAGGCCCAGCGTGCGCCGGCTGCCCGATCGAACGTCCGTGCCGGAACCTCGAGCCACCGGTCCGGCGCGCGGCCGGAAAGGCCGTCGCGGAAATCGATGGTCCAGATCCGGAGCGATTCATTGTCGCTCCAATCCACCGGATGCGGGAACTGAACACCTCGCCGGCGGACGCGGCGCTGGCGGAAGGTCCGAAGCGGCGGAAGGTAGTACGGGTAGGACGATGGCGGATTATTTCGTTCACGAGAGCTCCTATGTCGACGACGGCGTCGCCATCGGAGCGGGCACCAAGATCTGGCACTTCAGCCATATTCTGAAGGGTTCGACGCTCGGAGAGCGCTGCTCGATCGGCCAGAACGTGGTGATCGGCCCCGATGTCGCGGTCGGCGACAACTGCAAGATCCAGAACAACGTCTCTCTCTACAAGGGCGTGGAGCTCGAGCAGGGCGTGTTTTGCGGTCCGTCCTGCGTGTTCACCAACGTCATCAACCCGCGCGCCGAAGTCGAGCGCAAGGATGAGTTCCGGCGCACGCTCGTTCGCCGCGGCGCCTCGATCGGCGCCAACGCGACGATCGTGTGCGGGGTGGAGCTCGGCGAATACTGCCTGATCGCGGCCGGCGCGGTCGTGACCAGGGACGTGCCGGCCTACGCGCTGATGGTGGGCGTTCCGGCCCGGCGCAAGGGCTGGGTGTCGCGCGCCGGCGAGATACTCGGCGCGGACCTCGTCTGCCCGCGCACGGGCGAACGCTACGCGCTGCGCGGCCAGGACACCCTCGCGCTCGTTGCCTAGAGCCGTGTGTCTGGACAGCTAGCTGCGGAAAAAGCGTATGATCCGCGCGAAAACCTCCTCGGGCAACATCCACAGAAGCCAGGCGAGCGCCTCGTGGTTCGGCCGCCACCAGAAGGCGAGCGGATCGTGGCCCGGCCATGCCGGCAGACCCGAGATCCGGTAGCTCCCCTGCATCGCGTGCCCGCGAGACTGGCGCGCAAGCCTGATCAGGTGAAGCGGATCGCTGACCATCACGAGGTCCTGCAGGCCCCGCGCTGCGGCCAGCTCGAACATGGCTTTGACATTCCCGACTGAATCGTAGGATGCCTTCTCCGTGAAAAGCCGGCCTCCCGCGATCCCCGCGTTTTCCAGCATCGTCTTCATCTGTTCCGAGCCGAATGTGGAGCGCAGCGGGCGAGCGCCGCCGACGAGATAGGCTTCGAGCTGCGGGCAGGTCGCGAGCGCCGCAGCCGCCACGTCCACACGCGAGATCGTGTGGCTGTTCTCGCCGCCGAAGAAAACCACCAGAGCGGTCCCTTGCCGGCAGGTCCCGTCCCAGCGCTCGACAAAGGCGGGGGAGGCGAACCAGACAGCCGTGGACACGACGAGGTCGGCCGCAACGAAGCCCGGGACCAGCCATGCCCACCGGCGGGAGCGCATTGCCGGGCGCAATGCCAACGCTGCCGTCAGCGCTTCAACGCCTTGTTCGCCTCCATATCCATCCACATGGCGAAGAACAGGCTGTTGAAGCAGAAGCCGACGGTGAAGAGGAACGACAACGTGCTGAGGATCGGCGCTTCGCCGGTGGAAATCCACACCACGAGGACGTTGATGAAGAAGAAGAGCGCCATCACGGCATTCAGCATGCTGAACAAGAAGAAGAAGACCAGGGGGTTGAAATCATACACGACATATTTGAGGAAGAGCCGCTCCAGGCCGCGCCGGACGAGCACGCGGGAGATCGTGAAGATGACCCGCTTGATCTTGATGCCGCTCACCTCCCCGACGCCGTATATGGGTCTCACCGGGACATCCTTGACGGTGAAATTCTGGATGTTCAGCGACACGAGCAGGTCGTTCGGCTGCCCGTAGCGGCGATACATCTTCTTCCAGTCGATCAGATTCAAGACCTTCTTGTCCACGACCGTATAGCCGCACTGGCTGTCGCTGATATGCCAGTATCCGGAGGCGAACTTGGTGAAGAGGGAAAGCGCCGAATTGCCGAAGAAGCGTATGCCGGGGATGATGTGGCGCGACTGCTGGTAGATCAGGCGGTTGCCCTTCACGTAGTTGACGCCGTCGCGCAGGCAGGGCGCGAGCAGCGTCGGCAGCTCGGCCGGATCCATCTGCGCATCACCGGCCATGACGACGGCGCAGTCCATGCCGTTGTCGCGCGCCCACTCATAGCCGCTGGCGATCGCGCCGCCGACACCCTGATTGACCTCGTGGCGGATGAGCACGACGCGCGGATCCGTCTCGCGCTCGCGCTCGGCGATCGCGGACGTATCGTCCGTGCTCAGATCGTCGACGACGACGATCGCGGTGCAATAATCGGGAATGGTGCGGATTACGGTCGCGAGGTTCCGCTCCTCGTTGTGAGCCGGGACGACGATGCAGATTTTCGAGTTCCGGAAGAGCGCCAGCAACTCCGGATCGATGTCCGAATCCGTCGGCTTCGCGATATGCATCGGCAACTCGCCCATTGGAACTCCCCGTCGATGCGGTGGCCTATACCGATGCCGATGCCGGACCGCAACGGGAAAGCCCGT
Source organism: uncultured Mesorhizobium sp. (assembly GCA_964629765.1). Taxonomy (GTDB): domain Bacteria; phylum Pseudomonadota; class Alphaproteobacteria; order Rhizobiales; family Rhizobiaceae; genus RCIO01. The sequence goes on along the minus strand of CAZVTK010000003.1, from coordinate 53,697 downwards.
GAGCCCGTTGAAGAAGGGGACGCTCCCGCGCATCGGCGCCGCTTCGGCGAGGAGGTGGGCGCCCTTGAGGTCTACGGTGAAAAGTGGGATAGAGGTCCACGATCCATCGTCACGGAAGACGGGAATGAGTGCCGGAAACGTTGCGTATGAACATATCTTCAAAGGGGACGTCTCGGCGCCAAAATATCAGTCGCGCAACCCGATTTCACGCGCGCTGGTAAATGGTTTCCTTCGCAGCTTTTCCGAGCTCGCGGCAAAGACCGGCGCCAAGGACGTGCACGAGGTCGGCTGCGGTGAGGGGCAATTGACCGGCCTGTTGAAGCGGCAGGGATTCGACGTGCGCGGCAGCGACTTCGACGAAGAGCGTCTGGACGTCGCACGGTCGCAGACGGAGGCCGCAAACTTGGACATCAAATATGTCCGGCGCAGCATCTACGAGCTCGATCCTGCCGTGGATTCGGCGAGCCTGATCGTCTGCTGCGAGGTGCTGGAGCATCTCGATGATCCGGAGCTGGCCCTGAAGAAGATCGCCTCGGTTTCCACCGGCCATGTCATACTCAGCGTGCCGCGCGAGCCGCTGTGGCGTATCCTGAACATGTCCCGGCTGAAATATCTGGGTGCGTGGGGCAACACGCCCGGCCACCTCAATCACTGGTCCACCCGCAGCTTCGTCGAGACGGTGAGCAAATATATCGACGTCGAACACGTCCGCCAGCCGACCCCCTGGACGATGCTCAGCGGGCGCCCCAGACATCTCGGGCGGGCGTGAATCGCCTACGCCGCCGGGTGGACGCCCCTCCAGCCTCTTCGATCAGAGAACCCGCCGCGGACTTCGTTCTCAACGGCACCACGATAGTGATCGACGCGGGGCCTTCGGCGCGACCCGTCCTTTTTTGCCAGCACGGGCCCGGTGTCTCCCCCGAAAGCGAGAAAGGGGCGGGCCGCCGCATTTTGAGTGCCTTGTAGACCGCCAGATGGATCTTCGAGTGGCATTTCCGACATATGCCGACGACGAAGGCGTGCTGGTACGCCTCGGGCGAGCAGGCGGAAGCCATCGTGACGATCAGGAACGTGCCGGAGAACATTAGTGGGGACCGAGTTGCAGTCGCCGCCGCAACGTGACGCTGCCGGAACCGCGGCACGCCATCCTTCAGGTTCGGCGGCGCGCGTCGGCGCCGGGCCGGAAGCGTGGAGCGCCGCGCTGCTCGTAGCACCGCTATTCGCCTATTTCCTGATCCTCTACTGGAAGATATTCCTGGGCTACGTCCCGCTGCCGCTCGACCTCGCGCTCTACCATTGGCCGTGGGCCGCCGCGGCGCCGGCCGGCTGGAAGGGCGGCTCCTACATCCTGTCCGACATCATGGACCAGATGGCGCCCGGCATGGGCATGCTGCGCGATGCCATCGCCCGCGGCGACCTGCCGGTCTACACCGACTTGCTGCAGAACGGCGTACCGTGGCTGCTGGTCTCGCGGCATGAAATGCTGAGCCCCATCGTGCTGGCACCGATTCTCCTCGTCGGGCCGGCATTCGCCTACAGCGTCACGGTCATGCTGAAGTTCCTGCTCGGCGGCTACTTCTTCGTTCGGCTGCTGCGCGAATGGGGCGTCGGGCTGCTGGCGGCGAGCACAGGCGCCATGGCATTCATCGCCAGCTCGTATGCGGTGGGCAACCTCGGCCACGGCATAGGTACGATGTACTATCTGACCCCGGTCATGATGTACGGGCTCTACCGGACAATGTCTGGATCGTGGCTGTGGACGATGCTGATGCCGCTCGCCATCTTCACGCTCTATGCCAGCGGCTACCCGCCGGCGATGGCCTACCACGTCACGCTCTACGGGGCCTATGTCCTGTTCTGGATGGCGACCAACCCGGCGCGTGCATGGGCGGCAATGCTGCGGCTCGCGGTCGCCGGCGCCCTGGCTGCGACGCTGATGCTGCCGTCGCTGATCGAGACCTACAACTATCTGCTGAAGGATCTCGACTTCGACTATCGCAACAACTACTGGGCGGCCCGGCTGCCGCCGAAGAGCGTCGTCTCCATGTTCGCGCCATGGGCTTTCGGCGACGGCACCACGAGCTTCAACTGGGTGCGCAACTGCGTCTATTTCGGCCTCCTGCCGCTGCTGGCCGCCGCAGCGTCGCTATTCCTGGCCGACCGGCGGAAGGAGTATATCTTCTTCACCGGCTTCACCGCCTACCTGCTGCTGGTCGTCTTCAGCTCCACCTTCCTCTATCTCGTCTACCGGCACATTCCGGTGCTGAGCGGCTCGCACCCCAGCAACCAGATCATGATGCTGATCTACACGCTGAGCATGATGGCCGCGTTCGGCATCGACAGGATCGGGCAGGCGCAGGTGACGCTGCGGCGCGTCGGCATCGCGCTGGCCGGTGCCGGCCTCGTCTTCCTCGCGCTGGTGCTGGCGCTATGGCCGCATTTCGCCGAAGCCTCGCCGCTCCACCTCGGCGGGGCGGCGCTTGGTCTGGCATTTGCGGCCGCGCTGCTGATAGCGTGGAAGCGCACGAAATGGGGGTCCCTGTCCATCGCCATCGTCGCCTTCGTCTGCCTCGACATGGCGCAGATGGGCTACGGTTACAACCGCACCGTGCCGACCGCGCTCGCCTATCCCGAGACGCCCGCGATCGCCTTCGTCAAGCAGAACATCGGCGACGGCAAGCTGCTGTCGCTGGAGACGTCGATGCTCGCCGATACGCCACTCTGGCACTCCATCGCCACGGTCGGCGGTCGCGGCTTCTTCTCGGCCGACACCAAGAAGCTCTACCAACTCATCAACAAGGACGCGTTCGCGGCCCACGCCACGCAATATCTGTTCCCGGCCGATGACACGACGAAGCTCGATTCGCCGGTCATCGACCTGCTCGACGTACGCTACCTGACAGCCAACCCGAACGTCGCGGAGGGCGAGACGCGCCAGCGCATCGAGGCGCTGCGGCTGTCCGACGGACGCCAACGCTACCGGCTCGTCCATTCCGGCGACCTGGCGATCTTCGAGAATGCCGGGGCGCTCGGGCGTGGCTTCCTGGTGCCGAACGTAGCGACGGCGACGGTGGACGAAGCCCATGAGGGGATGTCGCGCGCCGGCTTCGACCCCGCCGCGCTCGCCTATGTGGACGCCAGCGGGCTATCGGCCGACGAGACGGCGCAACTGGTGGCGCAGAACGGCCAGCCGCTGGACGGCAAGGTCGAGTTGACGCAACGGCTGAGCGGGTCGCTGGCCTTTGCGGTGGAAGCCAGCCGGCCGGCGCTGCTGGTGGTCGGCGACAACTATCATCCCACGCTCGCCGCACGGGTGAACGGGATCGCAGCCAAGGTGCTGCGCACCGACTTCACCCTGCGCGGCGTATGGGTTCCGGCCGGACGCTCCGAGGTGACGATCGCCTATGCGCCGGCGCATCTGCGCTGGAGCATCCCCGTCGCGGCGGTCGCTCTCCTGGTTCTGGCCGGCGGGGTCGCCGTCGCGGGCTGGCCTACACGGCGCAGGGGCAGGCGGACGGCAAGCGCCTGAGCGAGTCCGCCTACGATCTCGGCCCGGCGGCCGGTCCGACCACGCCGCGGAACATCGACCAGAAGAACACGCCGCCCGCCGGCAGGAACACGACGGCGAGCGCCAGGCGCACGATCAGCGAGACGATGAGCGCATCCGTGAGCGTGGGGCCGTAGGTAGCCAGCCCGTAATAGACCGCCGCCTCGAAGGTTCCGGCGGCGGCAGGTGCGAGGCGGAACAGGAAAGCGAGATCGGTCAGCGACGCCGTCACGAACCAGCTTGCCACCGGCACCTGGAGGCCGAGCAGATGCAGCGCGACGCCGAACATGCCGACGAAAGCCAGGTATTCGGCTACGGTGTGGACGACGGTCCAGGCGAGGACGCGGTGATCGGCGAATACCGAATCGATGCCTGCACGAACCTTCACGGCGAAGCCGCGCAGGCCGAATTGCGGCGGCACCACCCACATGGGCGTCACGAAGACAAGCACGCAGCCGAGCAGGCCGAGCACGCACAGGCCGTAGATGAGGGGGTTGACCGCAATTCCGGCGAGGCTCATGGCGACGAGCGCGGCCACCGCGCCGGTGAAATAGACGACCAGCTCGACGATGAGGATCGCGACGCTGGTCGACAGGTAGTGCCCTACCGTCAGCCCGTGCCTGCGGTAGAGATAGGCGCCCCGCAGGCCGACCCCGACGAAGGGCAGCACATAGTTGGCGAAGAAGGTGGCAGCGAGGATGCCGAACGCCTCGACCTGGCCGAGCGCGATGCCGAACGGCTTGACGACCTCGCGCAGGATCATGCCCTGCGTCGCCAGGAACACGAACGAGCAAAGGACAAACGCCGCGGCCGATACCGGCGTCAGCGGAAGCGACGATATGCGGTCCCAGTCCCGGGAGACCGCATAGCCGAACGCGGCGATGACGCCGATGAAGATCGCGATGCCGACGATCTGGGCGAGGAGACGGATCATCGCCGGCGCCCTGCGCTCGTCAGCCGAGATATTTGAGGTAGAGAAGCCGCTCGACCAGGCCCAGCTTCGAGGCAATGTAGATCGGGATGCGGGCAAGCCGCATCAGCGGATAGTAGGACGGATAGTCCCGGAACGACTTCGGCTTCGCGTTCAGGATCGCGTTCCACTCCGCGTCGTCGAGCTCCAGTTTCTCGCGCGTGTATTCGACCAGCTCCAGGTCGTACGCCTCCGGCTCCGACAGCAGCTTCACCGCCTCTTCCCGGTCCATGTAGCCGGAGCGCACCAGCGCGGCGTATTCGGTGCGGCGCTTGTCGATATTGAACTTCTTCGGCAGCAGGTAGGTGTGGTTGAACTTGGTGTAGTAGGACTCATAGTGGTGGCCGCCGTAATATTCCCACCCGAGGTTGTCCTCGAGCAGCTTCTGCACCTCCTCCTGCGCGTAGGGGAAGAAATTGATTATCGGGACGACCTTGGTGCGATAGACGAACAAAGATTTGATATAATCGAAGATCTTGTAGTTCGGGTAGGTTCGCAGCGGCTTGCGGCCGAACCTGCGGTGCACGGCCTCCACGTAGCGGCCGTCGATGAAGGTCCAGTCCACCGGCGCGATGCCTTCGGTACGGAACGAGTGCCCGTTCAGGACGTATTTGACGCCTTCCTTCTCGGCCGTCTTCATCAGCACCGCATGGATGGCGAGATCGGAGGGAATCTCGCTGTCGGGCGTCGAGGCCTTGAGCATGGATATCTGGATGTCGCGGAACTCCTCCCAGTCGACCACGTAGGTCTCCAGGTCGAGATCGAGCGCCTTGCACACCTTGTAGACGTTCTTCGAGGCGATCGCCGAGTTCCAGCCATTGTCGAAATGCACGGCCAGGGGACGCAATCCGAGGATGACCTTGGCGAGGTAGAGCACGTAGGTTGAATCGCGCCCGCCGCTGGTGCCGCAGATGCAGTCGTACTTCTTGCCCTTGCCGGCTTCCTTGATGCGCGCGACGATCTCGTTCAGCTTGCCGCGACCGGCCTCGCCGAACGGATAGGCCCTGTCCATCTCGTCATGCATGTCACAGAAATTGCACACACCCGCGGCGTTGAAGCGGATGGCCTTCGTCGTCGTGTCCATCACGCAACGGGTGCATATCTGGTATCGCACGATACCGCCTTTCTAGTTCTGCCTAGTTCTGCTGGACGCTCTCGAGCTCTTCGGGCTCGGGAAAATTGATGAGGACGGCCTGCCGGCGACCGTAAAAAACGAACATGCTGCCGGCCGTGAGCGCCGACGCGCCGGCCGCAGCGGCCTCGCGCAGATGCTCCACCGTGGATGCCCCGCCCATTGCGATGACGGGTACCTTCACCGCCGCACAGACCGCCTTCACGAGATCGATGTCGTAGCCCTGGCGGGTGCCGTCGCGGTCGATCGAGTTGATGAGGATCTCGCCGCACCCCGCCTCCTCGAGCCGCCTGACCCATTCGAGGGCCGGCGTCGGCTGGCGGGTATCGCCGTTGCGGCTGAAGACGACGTATTGTCCGTCGAGGAGACGCACATCGACCGCCGCGACGACGCTCTGGGCGCCGCTGGCGCCGGCGATCCTGTCGATGAGGGCGATGTCGGCGAACAGATGGGTGTTGAGCACCACCTTCTCGGCGCCGCTCGACAGCAGGTCGCGGGCCTGGGCGGCATCGCCTATGCCGCCGCCGACCGACAGCGGCATCATGCATTCGCGCGACACCTTCTCGACGAGCCTGGGCGAGATGCAGCGGCCCTCCGCGGTCGCGCCGATGTCGAGCACGGTTATTTCGTCAACCCGGTAGAGGTTGAAGATGCGGATGGCGTTCATCACATCGCCTATGTAGCGATGGTCGCCGAACTTCACGCCCTTCCACAAGCCGTTTCCGCGGAAGAGAAGGGTAGGATAGATGCGAACGTTCAGCATAGTTGACCGGTGGCGAAGCTGCGTACGAGTTCAAGGCCGGCGTCGTGGCTCTTCTCGGGATGGAACTGCACGCCGTACACCGATCCCCTGGCCGCCGCCGCCGCGAACTCGATGCCGTAGGCGCACGTACCTGCCACAAGCGAGGGGTCGTCGAGAAGCACATAGTAAGAGTGCGTGAAATAAAATCTCGGAGGCGCGCCTTCAGCCATCGGCCCGGCGACGAAGCGGACGTGGTTCCAGCCGACATGCGGCACGCGCAGCGGCTGGCCGTTGGCGGAAGACGGGAAGCGCACTACGTCGGCAGGCAGCCAGCCGAGGCCGGCCTCGCTGCCCTCCTCGCTGCGGCGGGCCATCATCTGGTAGCCGACGCAGACGCCCAGAATGGGCTTTCCGGCAGTAACCACGGCGTCCAGATGCCCGCGCAGGCCCGACGCGTTCAGCGCGCTCATGCACTGGTCGAAATGGCCGACGCCGGGCAGCACCAGCCGCGTCGCGGCGTCGATTCCGTCCGGGCCGTCAACGAGGGTCGCGTCCATGCCCAGACGCTGGAACGTCCGCAGGAGAGAACCGAGATTGCCGCCGCCCCCGAAATTGACTATGCCGATAGCCGTCATTCGCGTGAAGTCTCCCAGCCAGCGTTCCCGCAGGCGCGTCACCGAACGCCGCCAGACAGGCCGCACGGCATGTTGCAATGCAGCGGTGTATCGACACGGCCAACAAACTGCAACTGCCTCGCCGGCATCGACCGAGGCACGCTGTTCGCCCGCAACCGAATGTGGCAATAGGCTCGTGCAAAGCGCGGGAGCGGGTATCTTGAACCGAAAGCCCAGACGCGAGCCGAATGGAATGGGACGGTTCGGGGGTGTATGCAAGATCGTGCTCCGGCGGATCTGCTGCGGTCGGAGAGCGGACGCATGACCCGCGTCGCAATCCAGCAGATGCCCCCGCCATCGCAGAATCACGACGGACGAATCCGCCGCGTTCTCGGCTGGTTGCGACAGCGGATCTCGCTCTGGCGCATCGACATGCGCGGCCTCGAAGGGCGGAGCAAGACACTGGATGGAGTGCGCGGTCTGGCCGTATTGATGGTGCTGGCGAGCCACACCCATTTTCTGTGGCTATGGGGCCAGGGAGCATACGGCGTTTGGCTGTTCTTCGCGCTAAGCGGCTATCTCCTCTCGCAGCCTTTTCTCGATCGGCCCGGCGTTACGCCTCAGCGATACGGCCGCTTCCTGGCGAGGCGGCTCCTGCGCATCATGCCCGCATTCTGGGCGACGCTGCTGCTTTTTCACCTGCCCATCATGGGTTACGGACTGGAGGATACGCTCCTCAACGCAAGCCTCATCAAGATGAGCCTGCATTTCTGGAGCATCAAACAGGAGATACTGCTCTATCTAGTGCTGCCGCCGCTGGTGTCCTGCGTCGCGTTCTTCGGGCAGCGTTATCTCACCTTCGCGGCACTCCTGACCGTCATAGGACTCACGTTCTACGCCCGTGTCGACGAGAACGTCATACTTCTCGACGGCAACCTCCCCCTCTACGCGGCGCCCTTTATGATGGGACTGGCCGCAGCCGCGGTTGTGCGCTCCGCCGTCTTCGAACGCCTCAAGCAATGCAGTGCGGCGCAGGCAGCGGGGGATATCTTCGCCGTCGTCTTCCTGCTTTCCATCTTCGCGACCGCGCCGTGGATCTATGACGTGCTGCTGTCGCCGCTATTCGGCAAGGCGGGCCCGACTTCGTGGGCGTGGACGCACTATTGGGGTCACTCGCTCGCCTGTGGAGCACTGGTCACGGCGGCGTTGCTGGACGGGAAACTGGTGCGGGCGATCTTCGGGAACGCGTTCATGCGTATGGTCGGTATTCTCGGTTACAGCATCTATCTGGTGCACATGTCGCTGATGACCGCACTGGCGCACGCCGGGCTGCCCGCCGGAGCACCTCTGTTCGCCGGCACCCTGGCGCTGAGCATCGTCTGCGCCATGGCCATGTACGGCCTTGTGGAACGCCAATTCTGGCAGCCGCGCCGCGACCGTGCGAAGGCACCGGCCTGAGTATGGACCAGCGAGCCGTCGCCGCTCGAACTTTTCCGCTCCTCCAAAATCTGCATCGCAGTGCCTACCCGCAACGAGGCGCGCGACCTCGCGGCAACCAGACACCCGGTCGATCCTGCCAGCCGCCTGTCGGGCACTCATGAGCCATGGCTGCCACGTCGTCTGGCCTCCCGGGCGGCATGTGGCTATTACGAACCCATGCGGCGAAGCCAACGATACCCAATCCCGCGATCCGGCTATGGACGCCGTCCGTGCTGACATCCGCCCGCGACCTGCTCTCGCGTTGCGTCGCCATCGACCTTGAAGTCGATCCCCGCACGTCGCGCATATTCGCTTTTGCCGCAGTGCGGAGCGAGGGCGGGGACAAAATCGTCTTCCGGCAGGGCGGGCTGGAGGAGGCGCTGGACCGCCTGGAGGCGTTCGCCGCAAGCGCCGACCTCCTCATCGGCCACAACATCATCCGCTTCGACCTGCCGCATCTGGCAGCAGTGCGGCCGCGGCTGGCGGCGCTCGGGCGCCGGCCGATCGACACGCTGTGGCTCAACCCGCTCGCCTTCCCGCGCAATCCCTACCATCGCCTCGTCAAGCACCATCACGACGGCCGGCTCCAGGCCGGCCATGTCAACGATCCCGAACTCGACGCGCGGCTGGTGTTCGAGGTGCTCGGCAACCAGCTCGACGCCTTCGGCCAACTCGCGCGCGATGCCCCCGACGCCGTCCTGGCCTATCATTTCCTGACGACCTGCGCTCCCGACAGCGACGGGTTCGACGCGGTCTTCTCGCAAGTCCGCGGCGCGCCGCGGCCCGGCCCCGCCGCAACCGAGGCGGCGATCCGCGCCATGCTCGCCGGCCGGGCCTGCGCGCAACGGGTCGATGAGACGCTGGCGCGCCTGTCCTCGCCGCTGCTCGGCTGGCCGCTGGCCTATGCGCTGTCGTGGATTTCGGTGGCGGGCGGCGATTCGGTCATGCCGCCCTGGGTGCGCGCCCAGTTCCGCGAGGCGGCAACGATCGTCAGGCATCTGCGCGACAATGCATGCGACCGGCCCGGATGCGCCTGGTGCCGCGAGAAGAACGATCCGGGGAAGGCGCTTTCCAACTGGTTCGGCTTTTCCGCCTTCCGCGCCGAACCGGCCGACGAGACGGGCAAACCCTTGCAGGAGCGGATCGTCGCCGAGGCCATGGCCGGCCGGAGCGTGCTCGGCATCCTGCCGACCGGGACGGGCAAGTCGGTCTGCTACCAGCTTCCCGCGCTCACCAGCTTCGACAAGACCGGCGCGCTCACCGTCGTCATATCGCCGCTGGTCGCGCTGATGGCCGACCAGGTCCAGGGTCTCGCCCGGCAGGGCATATCGGCCTGCGTCACCGTCAACGGCCTGCTGTCCATGCCCGAGCGCCACGCCGCGCTGGACAGAGTGCGCATGGGCGACGCGGCGATCCTGCTCATCTCGCCCGAGCAGCTTCGCAACCCCTCGGTGCGCTCGGTGCTGAAGCAGCGCGAGATCGGCTACTGGGTGCTGGACGAGGCGCACTGCATCTCCAAATGGGGCCACGACTTCCGGCCGGACTATCGCTACGTCTCCCGCTTCATCCACGAATTCTCCGGCGACGAGGCGCCGGCCCCGGTGATCTGCCTCACCGCCACGGCGAAGCCGGAGGTCATCGGCGACATCAGGGAGCATTTCAGGTCGAGGCTGGAGGTCGACCTGCTTCTGCTCGACGGAGGCGCGGTGCGCACCAACCTCGCCTTCGAGGTTCTGCCCACCAGCCGCAGCACCAAGCTCGCAGACATCCTCGACACGATCGAGCGCGCTCTGCCGCCGGAGGGAGCGTCCGGCGCCATCGTCTATTGCGCGACGCGCAAGAAGACCGAGGACGTCGCCGGCTTCCTGCAAGCGCAGGGCCTGTCGGCCGACTTCTTCCATGCCGGCCTGCCGCCCGGACAAAAACGCGACGTGCAGGAGCGCTTCCAGGCGGGCGACCTTCGCATCATCGCCGCGACCAACGCCTTCGGCATGGGCATCGACAAGCCCGACATCAGGCTGGTCGTCCACGGCGACATTCCGGGATCGCTCGAAAACTACCTTCAGGAGGCGGGCCGCGCCGGCCGCGACCGCGCACCGGCACGATGCGTCCTCCTGTTCAACAGCGAGGACGTGGAGCGGCAGTTCAACCTGTCGGCCCGCTCGCGGCTGGCGCGTCACGAAATCGGCGCCATCCTCAAGGCGCTGCGCCGTCTCGACGGCCGCACGCGGCGCAATGGCGAGGTGGTGGCGACGCCGGGCGAGATCGTACGGGAGGAGCGCGACCGCGCGTTCGAGCGCGACAGCGCCACCGACGACACGCGGGTCAAGACCGCCGTCGCCTGACTGGAGGAAGCGGCGCTGGCCTCGCGCGAAGAGAACCGGGTCCAGATCTTCCCGTCGTCGCTGCGCGTGCGCACCGTGGAAGAGGCTGCCGCGATCCTCGGCAGGGCCGCGATCACCGAGGCGAGGCGCAGGCAGCTCCTGAGCCTCGTGCAGCACATGATGACCGCGCCGCGCGATTCGGGCGTGACGACCGACGAGCTTTCCGGCGCCAGCGGCCTTGTCGGCGCGGGCTTGCGCAAGGCGCTGGCCGACCTCGAAGCCCTGGGCATCGCCAATGACGACACGGCGATCACGATCTTCGTGCATGTCGGCGTGGAGGGCTCCTCGGCGCAGCGCTTCCAGGCTGCCGCTCGCCTTGAAGCCGACCTCATCGCGGCGCTGCGGGAGGCAGCGCCCGATGCCGGAAACGACGAAGCCCTGCCGCTCCATCTCGCCGCGACCTGCCAGGCGCTTCGGGACCAGGGGCACGACCAAGTCCGTCCCGACCTGATCGAGCGCCATCTGCGCAGCCTCGCGCAGGACGGGCGCGACGAAGCCGGCGGGCGCGGCAATCTCCACATGCGCAAGGCGGGCCGCAACACATGCTTCATCCGACTCCAGCGCCCATGGGACATACTGGCGCGCACCGCCGAGCTTCGGCGCGGCGCGGCCGAGCTTCTCCTGCACCATCTGGAGGAGCTGGTTCCGAAAGGGACGCGCGGCAAGGACATTCAGGTCGAGACGACGCTGGGCAAGCTTCATGCCGCGCTGGCCGGCGACGCGCTGCTGACGAGCTCGGTCAACGACCTGACGAAGCTTCTCGACCGGGCGCTGCTGTGGCTCCACGAGCAGGGCGTCGCCACGCTGGGCCGCGGGCTGACCATCTTCCGCTCCGCCATCACGGTGCGTCTCGCGACCGGCAGCCGGCAGTTCACGCAGAGCGATTTCCTGCCGCTCGAGGAGCACTATGCCGAGCAGACCGTCCAGACCCACATCATGGCGGCCTATGCGGATCGCGGCCTCAAATCGATCGGTGAGGCCGAGCGCCTGTCGCAGGACTATTTCAGGCTCGACCGCGAGGCTTTCCTGAGGCGCTGGCTGCCGGGCCGGGGGCCGGAACTGCGGCGCCAGACCACATCGGCTTCCTGGAGGGCGATCGTCGACGATCTCGGCAACCCGACGCAGGCAAAAATCGTCTCGGACGACCGCGAGCGGGTCAACGTGCTGGTGCTGGCCGGGCCGGGCTCGGGCAAGACACGGGTGCTGGTGCACCGGATCGCCTTCCTGGTCCGCGTCCGGCGCGAGGATCCGCGCGGCATCCTCGTCCTGACCTACAACCGCCACGCGGCCGTCGAGATCCGCGAGCGGCTGAAGGCCCTGATCGGCGATGATGCGGCGGGCGTCACCGTCTCGACCTGCCATGCGCTGGCGATGCGGCTGGTCGGCGCCAGCTTCGCCGGCCGGCTCGACACCGACGAAACGCGCGATTTCGACCGCATCGTCGCCGACGCAGCCGCCCTGCTGCGGGGCGACGGGCTGTCCAAGGTCGAGGCCGAGGCGATGCGCGAGACGCTGATCGAGGGCTATCGCTGGATACTCGTCGACGAGTACCAGGACATCGGCCGCGAGGAATATGCGCTGATCGCCGCCGTCGCCGGCCGTTCGCTGGACGATCCCGACCTGCGCCTCAGCCTTTTCGCAGTGGGTGACGACGACCAGAACATCTATGCCTTCAAGGGCGCCTCGGTGGAGTTCATCCGGCGCTTCGAGGCCGACTATTCCGCCCGCCCGGCCTTCCTGACCGAGAACTACCGCTCGACCCGCAACATCGTCGAGGCGGCGAACCGCATCATCGCGCCCGCCGTCCAGCGCATGAAGGCCGGGCACGACATCGCCGTGGACCGCCGGCGGCTGAAAGCACCGGCGGGCAGCCGGCTGGAGGCGCTCGACCCGGTGGCGCGGGGCCGCGTTCAGCTTCTTCGCGTGGCGAAGGACGACAACCTCCAGACGATCGCCGCCGTGGACGAGCTCATGCGGCTCTCCGCGCTCGTGCCCGGCTGGTCGTGGTCGCGGGCCGCGATCATCGCGCGGGAATGGCGCTTCCTGCGCCCGGTGCGCAGCTATTGCGAGGCCCGCGGCATCCCTGTCGAACTGGCGAACGAGGGCGAGCTCGGCCTATGGCGGCTGCGCGAGTTCCAGCAAATCGTCGCCTTCCTGCGCAGCCATCGCGGCCGGATGCTGACCGCCGAGGAACTGCTCGCCTTCGTCGCCGGCCGGCCCGACAACCGCTGGCAACGACTGCTGGCCGAGGGCATCGGGGCCCTGGAGCGTGAGCTTTCCGGCAAGGCCGCGCCGGCCGAGAGCCTCATCGAATGGCTCGCCGACTGGTCCCGCGAGGCAAGGCAGGCCCAGCGCGGCCTGCTTCTCCTGACCGCCCATCGCGCCAAGGGGCTGGAATTCGACCATGTCGTCATACTCGACGGCGGCTGGGAGCGCCTGTCGCGCGGGGAAGACGCTGATGCCTCGCGCCGCCTCTTCTACGTCGCAGCGACCCGCGCCCGGGAAAGCCTCGCCGTCACCGCGATGGAGGCCGATCACCCAATCCTGAACGGCGAGGCGCGCGCCGGCCTGCTGGAGCGCCGGATCGTGCCGGACGAGGCGGCCGTGGCGGATTGCGCCCTTTACCACGAACAGGCCGATCCCGGCATGGTCGATCTTTCCTATGCCGGGCGGCTGGGCGCGAAAAACCCTACACTGTCCGCGATCGCATCCCTCAAGGCCGGCGATCCGCTGGACCTCGTGGTGCGGGAGGGGCGCTGGCTCGTCAGGAACCCGCGAGGCGTCGCCGTCGGCGCAATGGCCGGCAACTACCGGCCGCCTCCCGGCATGACATTCCTTCGCGGCGAGGTCCGCGCAGTGATCCGCCGACGCAAGGCCGACAACGCCGAGGACTACCACGACAGGCTCAGGCGCAACGAATGGGAGGTCGTGCTGCCCGAATTCGTCTTCACGGCGCAGCGCAGTTGAACGGGCTCGATCCGGCCATGCGCGTCATCATATCAAGAGACGCGACCTCCGTGGCTCGTCCCCCATCGCGGGCTTCCTTGCCGATTGCCGGGCCAATTGCCGGGCCGATTGCCGGCTGTCCGGCTTCCCCGCTGATCTCCATGACGAGCTTGCGCCTCAGCGCCAGGGCGTAGTCTCCGAGGCGCTCCGGCACCATGACGAACGAGCCCGGACCGCCGATCACGCTGTCCCGAAAATAGCCGGGCAGATCCTCGGTAATGCCGGGCTCGGTCCGGTCGAGCACGATTGCATTGATCGTGTAGCCTTTGGCCAACACGCGATCGCGCGCGCGCACGACCGGCAGTCCGTCATTGTTGGTGCCGTTGGCGGAGATATCCATGATCTTCCTGCCGGCGCGGACCGGCAGGCGGTCGAGCAGCAGGCCGCCGACCTCCAGCGCGTAGGAGATGGCGGTGCCGCCGCGGCCACGCCGTTCCAGTCCCGTGTCGCCGTGCATGGCGATCTCGTCGGCCGCGGACCTGCGGCCCTCATCGTCGCAGATCGTCGTCCAGGGCAACACCGTGCGCAGCCATCCGGGAACCGACCACTCGACATAGGTGATGGCGATGCAGCCCGTCGCGCCGCGGGCGATCGCAATCGCCACTTCGGGCGAGCGCAGCGCTTCGGCATGCCCCAGACGCTGGAGGTCGGCGCGGGCGGGATCGATGGAGGACGACATGTCGACGGCGAAGACGATCGCCGCGTCGACGTCGGCCGGCGGGACGGGACCGGCGACCGTCAGCCACGGCATCAGCCAGAAAAAAGCGGCCACCGGCAGAACTCTGCCGGGGCCGAGGCGACGGAGCGCGGGTACGCAACGCTCCGTCAGGGTCCGGATGCGCAAGATCGCGGGCTCTCTCATCAGCGGGTGAACCTTGGCGCCGCGGACGGCACGGCCACCCCGCTATGCAGCGCCGGATCGAGCCGCAGGCCGCAACTCTCGACCATGCGGCGCGATGCTGCGTTGGAGGGCGCGACCATCTCGTAGACGTGGAGCGCGTGCAGCTCATCGAAGGCCGCGCGTATGAGCCGGGCGTTCAGCAGGCGGCCGAGCCCCTTGCCGCGCCATCGCTCGTCGACCGCGATCAGTCCGATCCAGGCATGGCCGCGAAACCGGCTATGCGCATTGTGCGGGAAATAGGCGTGCCCGGCGGCGGCGATGCGTTCGCCTTCGGCGAGCACGATCGTAATGCCCTCGGGCGGCGCGGCCACGAGCATCGTTCCCGGAAACGGGGCCAGCCCGTTGCCGGCGAGGAATTGCTGGACGCGGAGCGTGTCCGCCCCGTCCGGATCGGCCGGCGCCGGCTGCACCGAGATGCCGTCCGGCAAGGGGATGCCTGCGAGCGCCTGCGCCCGCGCGCCGGCCCCGGCCGGTTCGCCGACGAAGATGTCCCAGCGATCGATGCGGCATCCCCGTGCTTCCAGCCGGGGGAAGATGAGCGCCGCCTGCGGCGGGGAGATCATCCTGAAGCCGAGGAGGCCGTCGCGCGCCAGCATGCGGTGGAGCACAGCGGGCGGGAACCGGGCGGGATCGTCTATGCCCGTGAAGCGGCCGGCATTGTAGAGACCCGGCGTCTGCGCGACCCGGTCGCGCATCAGGCAGGTCCTGCGCTGCAATTCCTGCTGGCGGTCCGTGCCGAAGAACCCTGACATCTGCTGCCGCTCCCATCGTTGCGGGTCGGCCGGAGCATTGCCCGCGGGGCGGCGCTAAGTCAGGAAACGATCTTGAAATATTCCTGAAATCGCGGTCCTTGCCCCGGCGGGGCAAATCGGCTCGTGTGCGCTGAAGGACGGCGAGGCTGGACGGGATGGCGGACGATGCGAGTCCTGCGGCGATCGATGTGGGACGCGGCGAGCTTCTCGACGCCCGGGGGCGCGCAATCGTGCTGCGCCGCCGCTCGCTCGGCGTGCTGATCTCTTTGGCGCGCAATGCCGGTCGGGTCGTTTCCAAGGAAGAGCTCATCGCGGACAACTGGCCCGGCAGGACGGTGAGCGACGAGTCGCTGGCGCGCTGCGTCTCCGATATCCGCGCGGTCCTCGGGCCGCGCCTGCGCGCCACGGTGCGCACCGCGTCGGGGCGCGGTTACGTGCTGGCCGACTGGCAGGCCGGGCCGGACGGCCGCCTGATGTCACCCGCGGCGGCGCCAGGCCAGCCGGACGGCCGCTCCGAACCGGGCGCAGACCGCCCGTCCATCGCCGTGCTGCCCTTTGTCGGCGTGGGCGAGGCCGACGCGGGAAACTATTTCGCCGACGGCGTCGCCGAAGAGCTCATCGATGCGCTGAGCCGCGTGCGCTGGTTCTTTGTCATCGCCAAGGGCTCGTCCTTCGTCTACCGGGACAGGTCGCACGACCTGCGCGCCGTGGGCCGCGAGCTCGGCGTGCGCTACATCCTCGAAGGCGCCGTGCGTAAAGACGGCGGGCGGGTTCGCCTTTCGGGCCGGCTGGTGGAGGCCGAGACGGGCAGGCTGCTATGGGCCGGTCGCCACGACGGACTACCCGGCGACATCTTCCAGCTCCACGGCCGCATCACGGCCGGCGTTCTGGCCGCCGTCGAGCCGAACGTGCGGCTTGCCGAGATCGAGCGCGCACGGCGCAAGCCGGTCGGCGATCTGGGCGCATACGATCTCTATCTGCGGGCGCTGCCGCCGGCTTCCGCGTATACGCGCGCGGGCTTCCTTGCGGCAGAGTCGCTCCTGCGCGAGGCGGTGGAGCGCGACGGCGGCTTCTCCGACGCGCTGGCGGCGCTTGCCGATTGCGAAGGCCGCATGGCGCTCAACGGCTGGACGCCCGACCGGGACGCCGCCTTCGCGGAATCCTGTGCATTGGCAGGGCGCGCCGTTGCGGCGGACCCGGAGAACCCGACGTCGCTGGCCACCGCCGCTTGGGCCTATGCGATGTTCGCGGGAGGGTTCGACCAGGCGCTCGACCTGTGCGCCCGCGCGCTCGCGCTGCATCCCAACTCCCATGCGATCCGCTCCTATTGCGGCTGGGTGTACACCTATGCCGGGCAGAGCGAGCGGGCGATCGAGCAATTCGAGGAGGCGCGGCGGCTCAGCCCCGTCGACCCGCGCGGCTATTTTCCCTTGCTCGGCCTTGCCACCGCCAACTTCTTCTCGCACCGCTTCGAGCAGACGGTGCGGATAACGCGCCGCATCATTTCGGAAGTCCCGGAGCACAATATCGCGCGGCGCTATCTCGCCGCGGCCCTGGCGCATATGGGCAACCTCGCGGAAGCCGCCGACGCGATCCGCGAGCTGCTCATGCGCCAGCCGGACTATTCGCTCGCCTCGGCGCGCGGCAGCCGGTTCCAGCATGGCTGGATGCTGGAACTATGGCTCGGCGGGCTGCGCAAGGCCGGGCTTCCCGAGAGCCACGTAGCCGGGCCACGACCCACCGCGTGACTTCGATCGGCTTTGCCGTTTCCGGGCCGTCCATCCGCTATCCGTCGACGATGCGGCTCTCGCGCAGGATTCCGCGCTCCTTGAGTATGGGATAGGCGATCGCCGCGATGTGGGCGTTGATGCGCTTGAGGTCGCGCAGGACGTCGAGGTGGAGCTAGGAGATCTGGATGCTCGCGACCCGACCGTCGCGCAAACGGCCCATATGGTTGGCGGCCGAGCGCTCCTCCAGATGGCGGATGTCGACCTTGGCCTCGACGAGTTGGCGGGCGAGCTTCTCGTCGCCGGAGAGCAGGATGCTCTGGGCGAGGCGCAAATTCTCGATCGGGGGCGTAGCCGCTTCTGGTGACGACGAGGATCTGCCGCTCTGGCACGGCCGCCACCGGCACCATGCCGTTCTCGGCCAGCAGCAGCGGCATGGAGGGTACGTCGAACGTGCCTGCGGACGGCCGTCTCGTAGCCCGAGACGAGGCTGCTCATGCCGACCATCACGCCCACGGCGCCGGCGCGGAACGCCCGCCTGCGCTGGTCGCGGGTCATGTCGGAGCCGGCCTGGCCCGCTTCCCCGAACCGCTTGAGAAGCCCCGCCGCCTCCAGCCCCGCCGGTCCGCCGAAGGTGATCGCGCTGTCGTCGGCGCTCATCATGGTGCCGCCGAAGCTCTCGACGAGGAACAGCCAACTGAAGGCCACGCCGTAGGTCTCCTCGCCGACGCGTCCGACCTTGCCGACGGACGGGGAGAAGCTGGCGCTCCAGCCGGCGTCGGCCGCGATCATGGCGTTCAGCGGAACCGCCAGCTTACGCTCGGCCAGCAGGCGCGTCGAGTTTCCGCTGAAGAAGGGCACGTCGGGCAGTTCAGTCCCGATCAGGGCATTGCGCAGCAATTGCTGGATGGCCTCGTCGATCTCGCGGGCACCCGAAGTGTACTGGACCTTGACGCCCGACTTCTCCGCATAGGTCCTGGAGACGACCTCGTAGATCTCCTGGGCGGAGGGGTAGCCCGTGCCGATGACCGAGATGTGCGCCATGACGACCGTCGGAAGGATCGCGGTCGCGAACGTACCTGGGGCTGAAGGGAGTTTCACCCGATTCCAGGAATTTTCGAGTGATGACGGCATCCCGCTGCGCCTCGCTTTGCTTGCCGGATACGGATCGCGCGCTTTCGGGGCGGTTGTCGACGTCGCGGAAGGCGGTCGCGACGCGGAAGAAGCGGGTTTCGGTTGCCGCTCTGCCGACCTCACGCGGCTTCCAAATCTCCGGGGCGAGAAGTCGAGCACGACATCCCCATGATAGGCCCACGCAGAGGTTCATGATAGGAATTGGCAAGCCGGTCCTCTCGCGGACCAAAGCGTGGAAACCGAGTTTTCGGGGCAGCACATGACGCTGTCCTGGCGGGGAAGCATTCGTCAATGGACAGTCGGATAGTCGCCGCGATCCGGTACATAGAGCAAAGCATCTCCGAGAACGTGGATCTCGGCGATATGGCTGCCAAGGTAAAACTCAGCAAATTCTATTTCGAGCGGTTGTTCCGCGAAGAGGTCGGCGAGTCGTACTACGCCTATGTCAAGCGGATACGGATGCACAATGCCGCGTCCCGGCTGAAACACACGAACCAGTCAGTGTACGAGATCGCGGTCGCCTACGGCTATGGCAGCAACGCCGCCTTCACGCGGTCATTCCGCTCCTTCTGGGGCGTTTCTCCCACGGCGTTTCGAGCCGACACCGAATCCTGGGACGCCGAGGCATTCTACAAAAAGTACGGTGTCGCACTGTCATTGGATGTCGCCCCGAAAATTCAGGTGAGGGACGTCGGAAGCTTTAGCTGCATGTTTCGCCGGTACTATGGCCCCTATTCAAGGATGCAGGAGATATGGACGGATTTCCTGGACAGGCTGCCCGAAGCACTGCGTAGTGGCGACGAGACGACACGGAAATACATCGGGCGCATCTATGACGATCCCAGGGTCACGCCCCCCGACCAGATTCGGTACGATTGCTGCTATGTCTTCTCCGACGATCAGGACGCGAGGCTTCGCCTGGAGGACGTCAGGAACAACCTCGTCGTCACCGATGCCGGACTCTACGCGGTGATCGACAACACCCGCGCGCCCCGGCCTCGGCCGGAAATCTACGCTTATATGCTCGACAAATGGATGCCGACGACCAACTACAACTACTCCGACGTTCCCGGTCTCGAACTCTTCACCGGCAACCCCGTGGAAGCCAACAGTACATGGGCGCCGGTCTGCACCATGCTGGTACCGCTCGAATAGGCCGCCGGCCACCGGTCATGCCTCGACACTTGCGGCAGGCGTTGTGTAGCGGCGAGAGATCAGCCAGGCCGCTGCCGCAAAGGCATATACGGCCGTCGGAAGCAACCACGCCGCGCCTGGAACGGCGGACGTCGACGTTGCCGAGTAGAGCGCGCCGCAAGCCAGCGGGGATACGGCTGTCGCGAGGGCAACCACGCTGCCAAGCGCTCCCTGCAACCGCCCCTGTTGTGTTTCGTCGACCCGTCGGGACATCAGGGACTGAAGCGCGGGTATGGCTATGCTGCCGAAGCTGAGCGGTGCCAGCAGCGGGAAGATCATCCATGCAGCAGAGGTGAAAGCGAGAATGACCATCGATATCGCGTCGACCCCGACGCCCAGCATCGCAGTCCTCGCGGCGCCGATTCTCGCCGCCACGGGCCCGGCCAGAACGAGTTGGACTATGGCGTAGAACAGGCCGGATATGGCCATGGTCAGCCCGATGGTCGAGGGCGAGAAGTCGAATCGATCAGTCGTGTAAATCGCCCACAATGCGTTCGGGCTCTCGAACGAAAATCTCACGGCGAAATAGACGAGCGCCAATGGCGCCAGGCCCATGGCGCCGATCCATAAAAGGTGTCTCAGCGGATTTATGACGACAGGCTCCTGATCGGACGGCGAGCCGGACACCGCCCGCGCGACGGCACCGCGTGAGGGTAGTCCGGATGCAAGCGCAACCCCGGTCAGCGCGAGCGCGCTCGCGAGAACATAGGGGGCATCGATACGCATCTCCGAGAGTGCGCCGCCGACGAGCGGCCCGACGAACAGACCAATGCCGTAGCAGGCGTTGAGATAGCCGAAGCGGCGTGTTCTGTCCTCCACCGGGGTGATGTCGGCCATGGACGCCGCTACGGTCGAAGCGGTCGCATTCGTCAACCCCGAAATGACGCGAAAGGCCAGCAGGACCGCCATGACCGGAATGTAGGCGATAACCAGACAGTCGATCGCCAGGACTATCAGGGACAGGATCGTGAGCGGGCGGCGGCCAAAGCGATCGCTCAGCGAACCAAGTACCGGCAATGCCAGCATGTTGACGAGTGCGTTGATGCCGAGCGCCAGCCCGAAGATCATCGCCACGTCGTCCGTCGCCGCCGCCCTGCCGTAGAGAGAAGGCAGCGAGGGAAGGATCAAACCGATTGCGATCGCCTCGCACAGAGCGATCAGAAAGAGCCTTGCGGGCTCCGCCAATCTCAAGCGCCCGCTTTCCGGCATCAACCAAACGCCCTTGTGTGCAAGCGGTGCCGCCGCGCTCACTCCGAGGGAGTGCCCTGCGGCCGAGACTGCACCGCTCTCTACCGTAACCCATTCAAACTACATGCACTGTTCGAGATAGCAAGATCGATCAAGCGGCGGTTCCAGACACTGATAGACATCGGTGTCGGGAGCTATGACGGTCGGGCGTTGGGTATGCGGGTTTCAACGCAAGGGCGGCAGGACGCGGGGACGCAACTCCATTCGAGAGGCTTGCTCGTCACGCCGGCATTGTCCGCCAGCCTTCCTCCGGTGGCTTGGCGGCCATGGGAAACCTGGACGCAACTGGCGTGAGGCGACGTTGACCCGCAGATCAGACAGGTTGCCGGCGCCCGGCCGGGATCCAGTTCGGCAGGCGGCACTGCTGCTTGCCGCGATTCCCGTTCCGTCGCGCAGGATGATCCTGCCTTCCGCGCTGGCGACCCTGCTGTCGGCGACCGCCATCGCGGGTGCGCAAACGGCAAATCACATCGTGCCCGATGGCCGTACCGCCACCTCGCTGCAGGTCAACGGGGCGGTGACGACCGTTACGACCGGCACGATTTCGGGACCGAACGCGTTCAACTCCTTCAGCCATTTCCAGGTCGGCATCGGAAATACGGCCAACCTCGTCCTGCCGGCGGGAACCGTCAATCTCATCAACGTCGTGCGCGACGGACCCACCGTCGTCCACGGCATCGTCAACAGCTACGCGGACGGCGAGATCGGCGGCAATGTCTACTTCGCGAGCCCGCACGGGTTTGTCGTCGGGGCGGCGGGCACGGTCAACGTCGGCAGTCTGTCGGTCACTGCGACGGACCACGATTTCGCCGAACGGCTGATCGGCGCGGGCGGAAGCATCGATCATGCTGCGGTAGCGACGCTGCTGGCGGGCGCGGCACCGTTGTCGCCGGACGGTGCCATCTACATTCGCGGCCGCGTCAACGCGCGCGACGGCATAAGCCTGCGGGCGAAAACCGTCGCCGTCGGCGACGATGCCGGCGCGAACTCGACCATCGCGCCGATGACTCAGGAGGAGACCTTCGCTGCGACGGTCAATGCGAGCGGCGTACGCCGCGGAGCCGGGCTGGTGTCGCGCGGCGGCAAGATCAGCATCGTGGCGGCCGGCGATGCGCGACTCGGCGGCCGCGTGCGCGCCAACGGCAAGGCGGGCAAGAAGGCAGGCGGCGTAGAGGTTCGCGCCGGCCGCGACATAGAGGTGGACCCGACGGCGCGGATATCGGCGGCTGGCCGGGGGGCGGCATCCTCGGGTGGCGACATCGTCATATTCGCCGACCGCAATCTGTCGGTCGCTTCCGGCGCGGTGTTCGATGCCGGTGCCGGCTCGTCCGGCGACGGCGGGTTCATCGAGCTGTCCGCCGCAAAGACGGTCAGTCTTGCCGGCGAGGTTTCCCTGCTTGCAAGGGCGGGCGCCGGCGGCGTCGCCGGCACGGTGCTGATCGACCCCGCCGACGTGGTGATCGGCGAGGCAGGCGGCGCAACCCAGGCCAGCATCCGTTCCGATGGCGCGAATATCGAGATCGTGGCCTCGAACAGCATAACCATCCAGGCCGGCGGCTACATCAATACGCGCGTCACGGCGACCGGCGGGAACGACGTGGCCGGCACGTCTGCCGGCAATTCCGGCGACATCACGCTGAAGGCCCCCGAGATCAACGTCCACGGTGCGCTGATCGCGCATGCCGACGGGGTCTGGAGCGCCGGCAATGTCACGCTTGAGGCGATAGCCGAGGATGCGCGAACGTCCGGACGCGCGGTGGCTGAAGCGAGCATCGAGGTTACCGGCACGATCACCGGCGGCGACATCCAGATCACCGCCAGCGCGACCGCCATTTCCGAATATGAAAACGTCTACAATTGCGCCGACGTCACCGGCGTCGGCTGCATGGACGGGCTGACTGCGCCGGACCTCGCTTTCTTTTTCCCCGAGCTCGACGACATGCCGGGCTGGACGCTCGAGGACCTCGCCGCAGGAAATATCGACGGCATCGATCCCGCGGCGACCGTCGGCAGCTTCTGGACGCTGCTGGCGCCGCTGGTGGAAATGCCGCTGACCGGGCTGGTGGCTGCGGAAGCGCGGTCTTCCATCGAGATCGCATCGTCGGCTGTCATAGAGGCGGCGGGTGACTTGACGATATCGTCGACCTCGGTGGCCACCGCGTCGACAACCGGCTACGACATGGATGTCATTGCCGATAGCGACACGCTGCCCAACGCGGCGCCGCCGCTGGTGTTCGCGTGGCTCCGCAGCGAGGCCGACACGATCATCCGCGCGGGCGCCACCGTCGGCAGCGGCGGGGCCCTCGAAGTCAGCGCGGCCAACGAGGCGACGCTCGACGCGCATTCCATCGGTTCGACCTACAGCCCGAGCCTGCCCGACGCATCGGACCCGGCGGACGCCTTCCGCGTGGCGACGATCACGTTTTCCTGGGCAGAGGTCGATTCGAACGCCGTCATAGAAGCCGGCGCCAACATCACCGCCGGCGAGCTGACGCTTTCGGCCGTCAACGAGAACAGCTTTGTCACGCGCGCCGCGGTGTTTACCAGCGACGACGACGACGGCGGCGATGATGGCGCCGAGCCGGGTGGAGAACCCGGCGGCGGCGAGAGCGGCAACGGCGCGTTCGGCCTGGCCTTGGCCATAGCCGCCAAGCAAAGCTCGATCGCCAACGCGCTGCTGGCCGCCAACGTCAATGCGACAGACGGCGACGTACGTGTCGAGGCGCAGTCGCTGACCAGCAGCAACGTCACCAGCACCGAAACCTATGTCGGCGAGCGCGACGGCTTCCTCGGCCAGCTCGCGGCGCAGTTGAACACCGCTGCCACCAACGCCGACCTCATGCAGAATGCCGAAGCATCGGCTGCCGGCGTCTACAATCTCGGCCGCGTCGTCAATTCGGCCGTGCCGGAAGGGAAGGAGGACGAGCCGCAACCCGGCGGCGGCGGCGGCGGAAGCTGGGCGCAACCGGGTCTCGGTTCGTCGGTGGCGCTGACGCTCGGCCACGATCACCGGGCCATGGCCCGGATCTCGGCGACGGAGGTACAGGCGGCAGGCGAAGTCGCGGTTGTCGCAAACGTGCTCGACGCCGGCATTCGCAGCATGGCCGTCAGCGAGGTGACCTCGCTCACCGATTCCAGGCTCACCATGAGCGCGGCGCTTGCCTTCGCCGAATACAATCACGAGGCGGACGCCTCGATCGCCGCGAACAGCAACGTCACCGCCGACAGCATAGCCGTGGAAGCGTCCGCAGTGGTGCCGATCACGGTGACGTGGCACGAATGGGAGGGTATCGGCACGCTGGGCAGCAGGCTGAACTCCAGCACCGGGCTGGGCGGCACGGTGATGAGCAGCTACGTGACCGCGACGTCCGACAACGACGCGGACGGCCTCGCCTTCGCCGGCGCGATCTCCTATTTCGGCGTCAGCAATGCTGCCCGTGCGAGGATCGAGGACGGCGCGGTCTTGACCGCGACCGGCGGCGACATAGCGGTTCGCTCGGAAAGCGTGGCCGAGGCCATTCTCCTTGGCGGCAACATCGATTTCGACAATCTCGGCAACGCGGGCGGCAAGGCACAGGTCGGCGGCAGCTTCGTCTTCCTGAACTACGACAATGTCTCCGAGGCGACGGTGGGCGCCGCGGTGCTGGATGCGGCCGGCGCGGTGACGGTAACGGCCGAAGGCGACGACAAGGCATTCGTCGTCGCGCCGTCGGCAGGCTACGGTGCGGCCTATGCCGGCGCGGGGATGCTGGCCCTGACGCTGGTCGACACGACGACGCGCGCGACGCTGTCCAACGCCGCCAATGTGGATGCCGCCGCGGTCGATGTCCACGCCGACCAGGCTCTGGCCGTGGTCACCGTCGCGGGCGCGGTGCAGCAGGCGGAGAAGGCCAATATCGGTGCGGCACTTGCGCTGAGCATCGTGGAGACGGACACGAAAGCGGTCATCGGTCCCACGGCCGGAGGACACCCGACCGGCCGGATTCGTGCCGGCGCTGTCGATGTCACGGCCCAGACCTACGGCCAGGTGGCGACTCTGGGCGTTGCCGCCTCGCTGACCGCGGATACGAGCGGCGGTACCGGGGAGCCCGGGGAACCAGGCGGTGGCGCCGGCGAACCCGGTGGCGGCACGGGCGAGCCGGGCGGCGGCGGAACCGGCAGCGGCGGCATGGGCCTGCCCACCGGCGACATCTTCCCCATGCTGCGCGAGGTCGGCACGCAGGACGAGGAAAACGGCCCCGGCGTCCTTCCCGAAAACTGGTCGGACATCGTCGACGTTCTGGAAATCGCCTACGAGATCTACGGCAAGATCGGCGAGATCGCCGGGCAGGCGCAAGGCAACGCGGGCGCGAGTTCCACCGAGGGAACGGCAGCGCCGGCGCAGCAGGTCGACACCACGCCGCGCGGCGCCGCCGCAGGCAGTTCGCCCATCGCCGGCGGAAGCGCCGCCACCGGCGCCTCCGCATCAAGCGCGCAGGGTAGCGAGGGGACGTTCGGTTTCGGCCTTTCGGGCAGCATCGCCGCCGGCGTCACCATGCTCGACACCTATGCGGGCATCCAGGGCGCCAACATAGAGCGGCCTTCGACCGCAGACCCGGAGGACGACGCGCTGCGCGTGCTCGCCCTGCGCAACGTGTTCAATTTCAACCTCGCGGGTGCTGCCGCGCTGGTCAGCGCCGGACAGTTCGACTCGAACGCCAGCGCCGCCGTTGCCGGCTCGCTGGCGCTGAACCTCTCCATGGGGGAAACGCTGGCCGAGGTCGCCGGCTCCTCCGTCACCGGTTTCGAGGCTGCGCGGGTGGAAGCGATATCCGCCGGCACGATCATGGTCGTGGCCATGGATCTGGCGCTCAACGCCACGGTCGGGGATCCGCGCCAGGGCGTGTCCGTCGCTCTCGTCGGCAGCGCCACCATCGCCGAAAGCCTCGACCGCACCGCCGCGCGCGTCACCGGTTCCACGATCACCGGTTCAGGCGCGGCCGACGCTGCTCTGTCGGTCATCGCCTATGACCGCATGTACACCGCAATCGGCGGCGGCGCGATCAAGGTCCATGCCTCGACGCAGGCGGGCGCCAGCGCCGGCGTCGCTTTCACCTATTCCGGCCGGCACGACCCCGCGAGCGGCGCCACCGTCGAGGCGCTGATCGAGGACAGTCTGGTGACCGGCGTCGCGGACGTGACTGTCGCCGCCCATGTCGCTACACGCACGCTGGCGGCGGCGGCGATGCTGTCGCGCGGCGCGCTCGATGCCGCCGCCGCCGGCTCCGCAGTCGTCACCGACTACGGCCAGACCGTGCGCTCGGCGATCATCGGCTCCGATCTCGCCCTGCACCGGGTGGAGGCAGCGGGCGACGTGACCGTGCGAACGACCGGAGATGTCGCCCTCGACGGGTTGCTCAGCGCCGATCTCAGCCTGCTCGGGCGTCCGCAGGTTCGCGACATCCATGGCGACGCGCAGGACGATCCGAACAATCCCGACTTCTCGTTCGGCAGTCTTGCCGACGCGCTGGGCTCGGCCGACGACGCCATTGCGGTCGCCGACGCAGGCATTCAGGATGCGCTCGACGACATATTGCCGCCCGGCCTCGCCGTCCTGTCCGTCGCCGGTGCTCTCGGCAACCAGTCCATCGGCCTTTCCTTCGTGTTCTCCGGCGGCCATATCGACATGCTGTCGGAGGTCGCGGGCGTCACGGTCCAGGCGGGGGGCAACTTCACCGTAAGCGCCGACACCGAGGCGACGCTGGTCAATCTGGCCATCGCCGGGTCGGCTTTCGGCAACGGCCTGTCGGCCTCCGGGGCCGTCACCGTCAACATGCTCGACGGCTCGGCCGTCGCGCGGCTCGGCGATGACGGTCCGGCCACGAGCGTCGCGGCTGGCGCGGTCGATGTCAGTTCCAGCGACGCGAGCCGCATCTGGACGCTGGCCATGGGTCTTGCCGCCTCGAACGGCGGCAACGCCTTTTCGGCCGGCGTGACCTACGCCGGGATCGGCAACCGCACCGTCGCGGAAGTCGCCAACGCTGGAATTCGCGTTGACGGCGCGCTGACGGTGGCCGCCGCATCTCAGGCGCAGATCATCTCCGTGGCGACCGGCGTCTCGGGCGGCAGCAACGCATTTGCCGGCTCCGCCAGTGTCAACATCATCTCGAACGACATCGCCGCAACGATCGGCCGCAGCGGCGCCGCGGTCACGGTGGCCGCCGGCGACGTCGCCGTGAGCGCGGATGACGACAGCGAGATCTGGAGCCTCGCAGGCTCAGGCGGGTTCGGCCAGAGCGGCGGCGCAGGCGGCGCTGCGGTTGCGTTCAATCAGATTGCCAACGATACGCACGCAGCGATTACCGATGCCGATCTGGCAGCGCTGCATACGCTGACGGTTGCGGCGGGATCCGATGCATCTATCCGAACCGCGGCGATCGCCGGAGCGCTCGGCAGCCAGTGGGCTCTGGCGGGCTCGGTGACGGTCAGCCTCATCGCCAACACGATCGAGGCTGTGCTCGCCGGCTCTACCGTCAACGACGGCGCATTCCTCGCGACGCTGGGCGACCCGGACTTCGTGACCGGCCTGCCAACGGCGCTGGTCGTGCGCGCGCACGACGGATCGTCGATCTGGTCGCTGGCCGGTGGTATCGGCGGGGGTGGAGGTGCCAGTGCCGGCGCCGGCATCGCGTTCAACAGCATCGGCAACGATGTGGCGGCGGTTATTTCCGGCGGCGACGCAAATGTCGGATCGGCGCTGCTCAAGGCGGCGTCGGGCGCCGACATCCGCACCGTCGGCATCGGCGTGGCCATAGGCTCGTTCGGTGCCGCCGGGTCCGTCGCCACCAATCTGGTCGAGACGCGGGTGCGCAGCCTGATCCGTGACGGTGCGTCCGTGGATGCGACCGGCAATATCGGTGTCATCGCGTCCAACACCGACGCGGTCAGCGTTATCGCCGGCGCTGCGGGCGTTGGCGCCACCGGCGCCGGCATCGGCCTGTCGATCGTCGTCAACGTGCTGGAAGACGAGGTGGAGGCCGCCATTCGCGGCGCCGGCACGCTGGTCGACGCGCGCGGCCTCGATCTCGATGATGCGCTGACGGTGGCGTCCGGCGCGCTTGTCGACCGCCCCGACACCGGCGGCGTGCTCGAGCCGGAAGCGCTTGCGCCTGCGCTGACGCTTGCCACCGAGCAGGTGCGCGGTCTCGCGGTTGTCGCCACATCCACGCAGTCGGTGGTGACCAACGCGGCCACCATCGGCCTCGGCCAGGTGGTCGCCGCCGCCGTGACACCGGTCGTCAACGTCATGGGCGGCAGCACGGTCGCCGAGGTGGTCGATGCCGGCGTCGGCACGCGGCTCACGGCCGATCCGGCCGGCGCGTTCCTCGCCCCGGACCTTAAGGTGACGGCCGCCAGCCACGCCTATTCGGGCAATTTCGTCGTCAATGCCGCGCTATCCGTCGGCCTGAGCGCATCGGCCTCGGCCGTCGCCGTGACCTCCGATCGCACGACGCGTGCGCAGATCCGCGATGCGGAAGTCGGTTCGGCGGGCATCCGGGAAGATGTCGAATACCGCTTCTCCGACGGTCCCGGCGGCGGCGAGGTGACGGTCGATTCGATCGTGACGCGCCGCCTGTTGCCGCGGCTCGGCGCGGTGTCCGTGAATGCGCAGGCGACGCAGTCGACGGCCGGCATCGCCGTCGGTCTCGGCGCCGGCCTCGTCGGCACCACCGGCAATTTCATGCTGACGCTGATCGACGCCGACACAGGCGCGCAGGTTTCCGGCGGCCGCGTTACGGCGGAATCTCTGTCTGTCGGGGCCGACAGCTTCAGCGGTTCTTCGGCGCTGGTCGGGTCGTTCGCGGGCGGTCTGTCCGGCGCTGCCGGCGCGCTCTCCGTCACCGTCAACGAAAGCCGCACGACGGCTTTCGTCGGCGATCCCGGAAATGCCGGCGCCGCACTCGAGCTGAGGCTGACGGGCGACCTCGATGTCGCCGCCACGAGCGGCATGGAGATCGGCGCAGTCGCGGCGACCGGCACGCTCGCCGTCGGCGTCGCGGCGGCCGCCATGGCCAATGTCGTCGTTGCCAGCGCGGAGACGCTCGCCGGCGTTCATGGCGTGATCCTGGCCCCCGACGCGGCGGTTCAATCGACAGGGGTCACGACGCTGCCGGTCGATGTCGCCGACGAGGATCTTGCCGGAAACGACGGCGATGGCGACGTCACCTACATCGCCGGGACAGCCACGATCACCGACTATGCCGCCAATGGCTCGGTCGGCGCACCCGCCGGCGCGGTGCGCGTTTCGGCCGGCGAAACCGTCGACATCGAGCTCGATTCAGGCGCGGCTGCCGCGGGCCTGCTCGGTGGTGTTGGAGCCGGCGTCAATCTGGTGATCTTCAACGGAACCGTCGGCGCGACGATCCGCGACAGCCACATCGAGGCGGCGGGCGAGGTCGCGGTGACGGCCGACAGCGCGCGCGTGGTGGATGCCGCCGCCTTCGCCGGCGGCGCCGCCGTCCTCGGCGGTGTCGGAGCGGCGGTCGGCGTCGTGCTGGTCGGCTCCGATCTCGCGGGGGACGGCCTTGCCGGGCTCAACCACGGCGGACCGGGCTCGACCGGCGAGTTCGACGCTATCGCCGGCCAGGGACGGCTCGGCGCGGACAACCCTTCGCTGTCGGCGGGCGCGCGCGACGCCGTCAACGGGCGCACCAGCTACGGCGTTGCAGGCGCAGTGTCTGCTCCGCCTGCCGATGCCGTCTCGGCCACCGTGGCGGCGAGCACGATTTCGGCCGATAGCCTCGCGGTGGACGCCGAAGCGCGCCTGTCGACCTCCAACCAGGTGAGTGCCGCCGGTATCGGCGCTGCGGTCGGCATCGGCGGCGCCGTCGCCTACAGCGCGGTCAACACGGTGGTGGAAGCCTCGGCTCTCGGCTCCGACATTGGTGCGGCCGACATTGCGGTCACGGCCTCGATGGCGGATGCGGGGGCTGGACCCGCCGCGCTGGCGCAAGCCTATGCGGGCGGCGGCGGCGGCTGGGCCCTTGGCGCCGGATCTGCGACGGCGCTCGTTTCCAACAATGTGTCCGCCCTCGCCAGCGGCGTCTTTGCCGGCTCGGCGGATTTTGTCATCGAAGCTTCGGACGATGCCCAGGCCCGCGCGGAGGCGATCGGCGGTGCGATCGGGCTGAACGCCGTCGGCGCGATGGTCGCGGTGGCCGAGCGCGAAAGCGACGTTGCCGCCGAGCTCGCTGCTGCAAGCACCGTGGACGGATTCGCCTTTGTCGGCGTTGAAGCCGTTTCGGCCGGCGGCGCCAGCGCCTATTCGCTCGGCGCTTCGGGCGGCGTTCTGGCGGGCAGCGCTTCGGTCGCCATTGCGAGCGACGATTCTTCCGTCACGGCCTTGGTGGGCGACGGGGTCGCGATTTCGGGCGTTTCCGAAGGCGTGGCGGTGATCGCAGAGGGCGCGCCCCGCGCATCGGCGACCGCGCATGGCGCCAGCGTCGGCGCCGCCGCTGTCGGCGCGTCCGTCGCGGAGGCGCGGGCGCGGCCCACCATTCTTGCCGGGATCGGCGACGATGTGCGGGTGAGCGGTTCCGGCGGCCTCGCGCTGACCGCGATCCAGAACGGCGCGGCGCGCAACGCCGCCGCCGAAGCCACTGTGGGCGCCGGCGGTCTGTTGATTGGCGCCAGCGCCGCCGTCGCCACCGCCAGCAATGACGGCAGCGTAAAAGCGCTGGCCGGCGATCGCATCGTCCTGCCCAACGGCGACGTTCTGATCGCGGCAAGCAACGTGACCTGGCAGGAAGCCGAGGCCACCGGGGTCACCATTGGCGGCCTGGCGGCGGCCGGCGCGGTGTTTGCCGAAGCGTCGAGCGGTGATGCGGCCGACCCCAGCCAGACTCTTGCGGTGCTGGGCCATGGCGCGCGCGGCGTTGCCGGGCGATCCGGCAACGTGTCGGTCACCTCGACCGGTATCGACAAGAACCAGGCTTCCGCAACCGCCGGCACCGGCGCCGCGATCGCCGGCAACGCGGCGGTCGCCCGCACCGGCAACCACGCCGAGGTCACCGCGGAGCTTTCCGGCGACACCGAACTCACCGTTGGCGCACTTACGGTGCTGGCCTTTCACGAGAACCGTTTCGGCCAGGCAGCGGACTCGGTGAACGCGGCGATCGTCGGCGCCAGCGGCGCCGATGGGCGCCACTCATCGACTACGACGACCCGAACGACGCTGGGCGATGACATCGACATCGTTTCCGCCGGCAACATCGTCATCTCGGCCGAGCAACTGGTGGTTCAGGACCAGCTTGGCGGCGCCAGCGATACCGCGCGCGCGGCGGGCGGCGGCGTCATCAACGGCGCCTCCGCCTACGGGCGCGCCGACATCGTGACGGCGGCGGATGTGACGCTGGGCGAGCGCAACCGTCTCACGGCTGGCCTGCATCCCGAGGACATGCCCGGCAACATCTTCGTGGTCGCAGGCACACAGGTCTACACGTCGATGCAGTCGACGCTGGAAACGGGTGGCGTCTTCCAGGGCGCCGGCGGCGAGATCGAGCAATTCGTTACGGCCTCCAACCGGGTCGCGACCGGCGACCACAGCGCCCTGGCCAGCGTCAACAATGTCGGGCTGGGCACCTATGCGCGGCTCTATCCGTCGAGCACGAGCCTGGTGAAGACTTGGGGCCTGGCGGGTGTGGGCGACGCCGAGGCGCGCACAGAAGTCACGGCCGACCAGACAGTCCTTGTCGGCTCCGACAGCGTGATCGAGGCACTCGGAAATGTCGATGTCACGGCAGGAAGCGACCCGACCGGCAGCTATTCGACACAGGTCGAGGCGCTGGCCCTCGCGCAGAGCTATGTTACCGGCCTGATCGCGATACCGGATGCATCGGCCCGTGGCGTTGCGGACAGCGACGCATCGACTACGATCAGTGCGGATACCATGATCCGCAGCGGCCAGAACACGGTGCTCGGCGCCTATAACGGGCCCGCGACGACCACCGTCGAGGGCGCCGCCAAGGGGTACCAGCTCGGCTTCATCCCGGTCAGCGAATACGACAGCGATTCCACCGTTCGCGGCTCGACGGCCGTCACGATGCACGGCACGGCGATCGCCGGCGCATGGGCGAACCTCGAGATTGAAATACCCGACTGCGCCGATGACGGCATCTTCTGCAGCCAGCCGACGCAGAATGCGGGCTGGCCGGTGGCGATGAGCTATCGCGGCGACTTCCTGCCCTCGGCCTTCACGGCGCTTTCCGGCTTGGGCGAGTCCGACCGGCAGTTCCTCGCCGACGGCATGGCCACATCGCCAGTGGGCGCCGTATTCCTTGGCGACATGTTCGCTTCGGGCGGCACGGTGACGATCCACGGCGACACCATAGCCGGCGCGGGCAGCGTTACCGCCAACGGCGGACCTTCGATCACCGTAGCGAACCACAGCCCGAACTATCTGGTGCTCGGGCGCATGATCATCCCGCAGATCCCTGGTGGCGAAGTGCTGTTCACGGGAAGGGCGGGTCGCCAGCAGGCGGAGGCGGCCGGCCTGTCGGCGACCGAAGTCAATGCCGGCGCGACGCCCTTCATCAATGTTCGCAACTTCCATGACGGCGCGGTCGGGGACGTCACCTTCGGTCCCGGCATGTTCCTCACCGGGGAGGTGCGCAACCTCGGCGGCCAGATCAACATCGTCAACGACGCGGGATCGATCGCCCAGTTCGACGCGCTGAACGGCCAGATCGTCAATGTCGAAGCGCCCACGGGCGTGCTGCTGATGTCGAAGCCGGACGGCGCTCTGCACCTGCCGGGCAATCCGTACTCCGACTGGAACAGCTTTATGATCATGCCGGGCGGCAACCCGGCGAATGGCAAGCCGAACGCCGACTGGGGCGTCGTCTACCTGGCCAATGCGGTCTACAACGCCAACGGCCAGTACACGACCAATCAGGCGTTCAGCCGCCGGCTGATGAATCGCATCGGCGACGATCAGCCCAACAACTACTCCATCCTGTTCTTCGGCTCGTGCGTCACGCATGACGGATGCAGCGTCAAGGAAGCGCAAGCCGCCAGCCCGATCCGCGAGAATTTCGGCATGGGCCACGACATCATGCGCCAGCCCATGGTGCCGGTGATGACGCTGACCAAGCAGACCGATGCGTCGAAATCGGTGTCCGAGCAGTATGCGCAGGCGGGGATCGTCGAGACGCCCAGCCTGATCAACGCGCAGCGGGTCCGCATCGCCGCGCAGTATGTCGACATCAAGGGCCTGATTTCGGCTGGCCAGGCATCCGACTGGTCGGTGGTGCTGCCGGCCGCGCTCGCCGCGAAGATCGACGCCTTCCGCGCCGCCTATGCCGCCGATGCGAGCCGCACGGAATTCGATCTCGGCCTGCTGTCAGTGAGCAACACGATCAATCCGCTCGATTCGCTGATCAACGCGGTCTACGACGCGGCGAGCGACCAGATCGTGCTCGACCGCGTCACGGCGGGAGCCGCCGGCGCCTCGGTCGTGATCGAGGGCGGTATCGTGTCGACGACGCCGTTCGGCAATATCAGGATCAATGCCGGTCTGGGCGATGTCCGCATCGTCAACGAAACCGGCGTTTCGGTGCGCGTCGCCGACATCAACGCCGGCAGCGCCTCGCTCATCACCGGGCTGGAAAGCAGGGTCGAGATAATCGATACGCTGAAGAGCTCCGACAACCACTGGCGCTACGTCTACAATCCCGGCGCAGGGCTCAACGTCTACAGGGTCGACGGCGGCGTCGAGACGCTGGTGTCGTCGTCGTCGGACGATTTCACCTCGACCTACGATCCCCAGCAGGGGCTGCGCTGGGAGTGGGCGTTGCAAGCGGACCTCCAGCGCGAGATCACCTATGTCGGCGGCAATACGCGGGTCACCGATACCAACTGGAACTGGGTCTTTCCGGCCGGCAGCCCGAACGATCCGTGGCGCTATGTCGACGCCGACGGCAATCTGACCACGACACCGACGGGGCGACTGCTGACCGGACAGGATTCCAGCCTGCCTGTTTTCCAGCAGAGGATCAGCGGCGGCATACCGAACATCTCATCGCCCAGCGGCGCGCCATCCCCGGCGCCGGACAACCTCGACTGGCAGAACGACTGGTGGGTCGACGACGCCAATGGCGTGACCGGCTTCACGCGCTACTACATCCGCTATCACGGGTGCGACGACGGTGAGTGCCACTACGGATTCGCGCAGACCCACGAATATGGCGAGAACGGCTTCCGCGATCATGACGATCATGAAACGACCGGGCTCTGGCACTATTATTTCATCGAACGGGGCCGACTGACCTCCACGCAATCGGTGAAAGCCGACAACCCGATCGGCATCAGCTTCGCAGGCAAGGCAGACGGTGTCGTGCAGATCACGTCCAACGGCCAGGTGCGGCTGACGGGGCAGATCAACAACGCCGACGGTCAGACCGGCATCGCGGTCACCGGTGCCGGCAACAGCATCGAGGCGTCGCTGCAAAGCAAGATCACCAGCGCCGCCATAGAACTCGGCGCCGAGGGTGCGATCGGGTCGGCCGCGTCGCCGGTCAACATCGCGCTCACGCGTGACGGGGCGCTGACGGCGACGGGCGACGCGGGCGTCTTCGTCAACGTCAACGGCACCGCGCGGCTCCAGTCGGTCGCAGCGGTCGACGGCAACGTGGCCATTCGCGCCGACGGGTCGATCCTTGCAGCCGACGGTGCCGGCACCGCCGTGCTCGGCAACGACGTCTCCCTGTCCAGCCGGTTCGGCGCGGTGGGCGACGCGACGGCGCCGCTCGTCGTGCAGTCTAACCGCTCGCTCGACGTCTTCGCCAATACCGGCATCGCCGTCGTGCAGCCGCATGGCGACATGGCGGTGAAACAGGCGGTGGCCGCGACCGGCGCGGTTTCGCTGACGGCACAGGCGGGCGCGATCCTCGACCATGCCGGCACGACAGCCTCCAGCGTGCTGTCGGAAGCGCAGGTCGACGCGATATGGCGGCACCTGCGCATGACGGCCGCGTACGGGTCCGAGGCTGGCGCCGAGGAGACTACCGTCGCGCCGCTTGAGGCAAAGGTGAACGCCGCGTACCGGCAATACTGGAACTACCTCTCGCTCGGGTCGGAGGTCGATGGCGTGTTCGTGGTCGACCCGTCGAAAGCCGCGCTCTTTGTGGCGGTCGCCGGAGCCGGCTACGAGGCCTATGCGGACGCGCAGTTCCAGGAAATGAAGAGAACCTTCGCCGAACTGGTGGGCGAAGACTGGCGCAGCGCCGCTCCATTCCAGACACATGACGCAGGCTTCGTTTTCAGAATCGATGCCGGGCGGGCGGCGGAACTTGTCGATGGCGCGACCTGGACCGTTAACCAGTTGACGACGTCGATCATCCAGTCGGCGCTGCGGCCGGGCGAGGGCACCCCCGTCGGCTCCACCTCGCCGAACGTCGCGGGCGAGACGCTGGCGCTGCACGGCTACAACGGCGTGGGCGCGCTGGCGCCGTCCGTTTCAATCGCCATCGACGACCTGCGGGCCGGTACGCTGACGCAGGTGGAGCGGGCTGCGCTGGCGCTCGCCACGACGCCGGGCGACGTGTTGCTCTACGGCGTCGTCGACGGTGTCGAGGTTGCTTTCGCGCTGGGCGACGAGCCTGACGGCGTGGAGCTGACGCGGGTCGAGGTGATGCAGACCGCCCCCCTCTTCGTCGACAGCGAAGGCCGCATCGACGCCTATGCCCAATTCAACGGCGTCTACCTGCAGGCCGTCGTCGGCGACCTGCTTGTCGGCGCCGTCGAGGCGGCCAACGGCGATGTGAGCCTGACCGCGCCTGGCAGCGTGCTGCGGGCGGACGGCGACGGCAGCGTCGTCACCGGCAACGCGCTGCGTGTCCTTGCCGGTGACGGCGACATCGGCGCGGCCGACCGGGCGCTGGTGGTGGATGTGGATGAACTGGCCGCAATCGTCGCCGACGGCGACATCCGTCTCCAGGCGGTCGGCGGCGACACCGGCGTCGGACTGGTCTATGCTGGCGGGCTTGCCGACCTCGACGCGACGCGCGGCGGACTCTTCGGCACCGGAACCGGCGCATCCGTCGAAGCCGACACGATCCGGCTCCGGACGGAAGCGGATGCCGGGCTGGGCACCAGCGGAGACATCGGATCCGCCGCCACTCCCTTCGTCGTGCGCCATGGCGCTGGCGGCAGGCTGGATGGAGCCGCGGCCGGGTCGGCTTTCGTCTCTACCTCAGGACCGCTGTTCTCCATCGGGACGTTCACGGCGACGGATGTGCTCGCCGTCGTCGCGGAGCAGGACTTGGCGACCGAGAATCTTACAGCCGGCGGCGCGGTCGACGTCGCTGCAATCGGCGCGGCCACGCTCCGCACGGTAACCGCGGGCGATAGCATCAACGTGCTGACCGGCGGCATCATCGGGCTTTCGGGCGACGTCACAGCCAGCAGCGGGGCGTCCTTCGCTGGTGCGGCGCTCGCCATGGCGACGGCCTCGACGCTGACGGCCGGAAGCGCGGTGGCGGTGGATGTCACCGGCGACGCCGCGCTCGGCGCGGTGACCGCAGGCACCGGACTGAACGTGCTGGCAGGTGGAACCATCACGCTCGGCGGCAGCACGAGAGCGGGCGGCGTTGCGTCATTCACGGGCGCTTCGCTTGCGATGGACGCAGGCGTGTCGCTGGTCACGGGCGGCCGGGCCACCGGCGTCTTCGACGGAACCGCGAGCGTCGGGCGGATCGAGTCCCGCTTCGACGGCCTTCGGGCGATAGACCTCACCGCCGCCGAGATCATGAGCAATGGTGACGGCCAGGCCAACATGGTGGCGCGCGGCGCCTCCGCAGGCGTACACCTGCTCGCAACGGCCGGCGATATCGGTGCGTCCTCGCGCTACCTGAGAGTCGATACGCCGCGCATCGCGCCCTCGGCGCCACTCGGCAGCATCTACATCCACGGGCTTTCCAGCTTCACGCTCGCCGACACGTTTGCGCCCGCCGGCAGCGTCCACGTCCTCTCAGACGGCGACCTGTCCTTCGGGCTGGTGGAATCGCACGATGTGATCGACCTCGAGGCGGCCGGTTCCCTCACGGGCGGGACCGCAATTGGCGACGCCGTGCGGCTCGTTGCCAATGGCGGTCCGCTCGTTGTCGATCTGGTGCAGGCGATGACGGCCGAGTTGGGCTCCCGTTCGCTTATCCAGGCTCCGGATATCCGCGTCTTCTCGGCACTGACGCTTGCGGGCGGCGACATTCGGGTCGGCGTGAGCCAGATCGAGGCAACGCCTCCCGCCACCACTCCGCAGCTTGTGCTCAACGTGTCGGGCTGGAAAGGCGGACATGCCGGGAGTTTCGACTTCGACATCGCGGCGCCGGGCGGGTTCCTGCTGGCTACCTTCAACGTGGCGAATGCGACGCTGCGTTCGACAACGCCTGCGTTCAGGCTCGACAACGCAACGATCACCGGGCGCCTGTTCATCGAGACTTCGCTTCAGCGCCTGCTGGTCGACAACACCGGTCTGATGCCGATGGCCGGCGTGCATACACAACTCTTCCAGCCGACCGGTCCACTGTTCCTCGCAATGGATGGGATGTCGTTGCTTACGAATGCCTTCGTAGTCGCGTTCCAGGCAGGAGTCCGCGCGACGGTCGTCAACTACAATGCACCGCACATCGAGTACGGACCGCATATGGTTGGAAGTTCGGTGCTGCGCGACGCCTGGCGGAACTACCTGATGGGTAATGACGACATTCTCTTCCAGGAAGGCACGGCCCCGGCTTGGCTGACGCTGTTTGCGCCTGCACAGGGCGAATCCGCATCGAGCCTGTTTGTGGAAAGCCCAGGCGAGCGGCCGGCCGTCAATCTGGATTAGTGCGCGTGATGTTCTTCATATGTCTTGAGTTCAAGGCCAGATCTCTGGCGAAGGCCGCTTTTTGCTCGACTGTCATGCTGGCGGTTTGGTCTTCGCAATCTGCGGCGCAGGCGGTTGTCGATCCGGGCGCACTGCTTCAGCGGGATCAGCGGATACAGGACCAACTGGAAAACCCGCCCTTCATAACGCCAAAGGAGGATGGGGTCGAGGCACCGCCGCCGGCGGCCGACATGCAGGTGCCGCCGGGCGGTCCCACCTTTCGGCTGACGCGCATCGTCTTCGGCAACTCGCATTTCCTGAACGCCGAGGAGCTGGCAGCGATCGCCGCGCAGTTCGAGGGCCGCGACATAGACTTTTCCGGGCTCTACGACATCGTCGCCGCCGTCAACGCGATTTATCGCGAACGCGGGATCGTGACGGCAAGCGCGGTGCTGCCGCCGCAGGAAGTCGACAACGGAGTCGTCAGGATCGATCTCGTTGAAGGGCGCGTCGGCGACGTGCGATTGCACGGCAGCAGAACCATAACGCCAAGTTTCATTGGCCGGCGCCTCGTCCTGAACGCGGGAGATGTCGTCGATCCTCCGGCGCTGTCCGGGCGTGTCACGCGCTTCAACCGAACACATCTGGCGCAAATGCGTGCGCTGCTGCAACCCGGAGCGGAATCCGGCCTGACCGACATAGAGCTCGCGATCATCGAGCCCAAGCGCAATCGGTTCGAGATTTCGCTGGACAATCTCGGCAATGACAGCACCGGTACGTACCAGCTCGGCCTGGCTTTCATTCACTATGGTCTTCTCGGCCTCGACGATCGTCTTTCCATTCGGCTTACCGGGGCCCAGGGCAATATCAGCGGCAGCACGTCCTGGAACTTTGCCGCGGGTCGGCGCGGCGACCGGCTGGGCGTCAGCTACAGCCGCAATGCCATCAGCATCATCAACGGGCCGTTCACGATCCTCGGCATCACGGGCGAATCGCAGAGTTTCGCGATCAACAGCGTGCATCCGCTCATCGCCGACGCGCGCCGGTTGCTCAACTTCAACACCGAGCTTTCATTCGGCAGTTCCCTGACGGACTATGGCGGGCTGAACGTCGGGCGTGGCGAAACCTACAAGGCGACGGTTGGATTTACGTTCAGCGAGGCGATTCAGAATTTTTCGTGGTGGGCGACGCTGAACGCCGCCGCTCTCGGCCGGCACGATGCGGTGCTGAACCAGTGGACGCCGCACGTCGTGTTGAACGGTGCCGCCGCTGCCAGCCTGACCTTTCGCGGACATATGACCGCCACCGCGACGGTTGCTGCGCAATACGGCTTCATGCCCTTGCTCCCCGCGGACCAACTCTTCCAGATCGGCGGAGCCGGTACGGTGCGGGGCTATCCGGCGAACACGTTCGGCGCCGACAATGGCGCGCTTGTCAATCTCGAGCTCCAGCACGCGATGCCTTATCTGGCCGACGGGCTGCGGCTTTTCGCGTTCTCCGATGCCGGCGTGGCCGGTTCGGCCGCGTTGCCCACGCAGTTCATTGCGTCTGCGGGCTTCGGTGTCAGCTGGGACAAGCCTGACGGCAAGATGAGCGCCAGCCTGACCGCCGCTTTCCCTTTCATGCAGGTGGTTCCGGATCAGGGTGACTTCAGGCTGTATGGGCGATTGAAGTTCGCGTTCGAGTAGGCCGGGCACA
Organism: uncultured Mesorhizobium sp.; assembly: GCA_964629765.1. Taxonomy (GTDB): domain Bacteria; phylum Pseudomonadota; class Alphaproteobacteria; order Rhizobiales; family Rhizobiaceae; genus RCIO01. The sequence continues at coordinate 14,329 of CAZVTK010000003.1, read as the reverse complement.
AGATGCCGCTTTTATCGGGAGCTTGAGATGAACCGCAGGGGGATATTGGCACTGGCGGGAACGGCAGCGGCGGCCGGCCTGCTTGGAGGCGGCATTCCCGCCGGAGCGCAGGGCGCGGGCGCTACGCCGCCGGGCGCGGACAACAAGGTCGCTGAAGTGACGGGCTTCCGCTCGGCGCGCTTCGGCATGACCGAGAAGGAAGTTCGCGAAGCCATCGTCAAGGACTTCAAGGTAAAGAACGGCGACATCCGGCTTGTGGTCAACGAGGCGGAGCGTACCAATGTGCTCTCGGTCAGGGTGCCGGACATGATCGCCGAGAGCGGAGCAGCCGATGTGTCCTACGTGATCGGCTACAGGGGCAAGAGGCTGATCCAGGTGGGATGCCTGTGGTCGAGCGCGACCGATCCCGCAATAACACCGGCGATGCTGCGCGCCAACGCACAGGTCCTGGCGGCCTATTTTTCCACCGCCGGCTATTCACCCGAAACAGTGTCCATGAACCAGCCGGTCCGCGGCGGCATACTTGCTTTCCGCGGCAGCGACGCGCAGGGGCGCATGACCCTTCTGGTTCTGCACGGCGCGGCACCGGCATCTGGCGGGGAGTTTGTGCCGACTGCCTTGACCCTCTACTACACCGAAGATCCGGAGAACCCGGATATCTTCAAGCTGCCTCCCGGCCAGTTCTGAGACCGGCCTGGTAGATGAGCGACTGCCAGGAGTTCATCGAGGCAAGATGGCAGTAGACAAGGGCGAGGGCGCCAGCCCGGCGCAGCTCGAGATAACGTTCGTCGGGTAGCGCATTGAACGCGGCCTCGTCTACCACCGAGAAGTCGGTGATGTTGACCGTTTCGCCGCCTGTAAGCGTGACGCGGCCCTGACGCTGGTGCAGCAGGCCGGCGTCGGCGATCAGTGCTGTCATCCGACGGGTTGCGTTGATCATGCCCTGAAATTCCTCGCAGAAGGCGAGCGCCCTTCGCGTCGTTTCGGTCGGCTCGTTGCCTGAAAAAAATGCTTCGCCCTGCATCGTTCCGGCAACTGCGGGACGTAGAAGAGAGACAACGCGCTCCGCGTCCGGTTCAATGCACAGCGTCAACTTTTCCGCTTCGGCAGCACCCGCCAGAATGAACGGGTAGCGACGCACGTAGGCCGGCACATAGTGCGGCGCGGACCATGCCCCGTCGGCCTCGACGAAGAGATTCTCGCCGGCGCGGATCCCGGTGATCGCTACGGGCATGTGCTCCGGCCCTCCGAACACGATCGGGTAGGAGCGCATCGCGGCCGGCATCTCGCCGGCAGCCAGCGGTATGGCGTGACCACCCGCGGCAAAAGCGAAACCTCGGGGTATCAACAGCCCGCTGGCGCCATGTCGCGACGGATTCAGCGCCTCCGGCGCAGAATAGAACGGCGGCATGTCGACTGCCTTTCGCTTGGCCTGTTTCCCCGCCATGGCCTCTTCTCCTGCATTCTGCTCGTTATCCGCAGTATGCCGACCACGCGGCAATCTTGTCTATTGCAAGAACGGTCAAATGATCGGCTGGCCAGGAAGCGCGTCCGGAGCTGCGGTCAACGCCGGAAAGGGCCAGCTCGACGGGCTCTTGAACGGCAATCGCTGCAATGCGGCCCGCGAGCAACTGACCCTGATCCAGATCCGAGGAATTGCGCGCACTCGGTTATGACGGCGGCTACGACGCCGTGCGCCTGTACGCCGGGAACTGGGCGCAGGCGAGAGGATCGGCGGCGGTCGAAGCTCATGCCCGAGCTCACCCAAGTCCACGCGAAACCTTCCGCGGGGACATGGCAGTATAAGGGCGGTCGCCGCGTATCAAAATCCCGACCCCGGAGGCCGCCTCGCATGCACGCCCCGCACTATGCCGAGGTCCCGATGGCGGACTTTCGGCCAAAGACCGGGGAGGACGCGCCAGGCAGCGACGGGTCCATCATAGCGAGTTCGCCGGATGCCTTGATCGTGAGTCCGGCATGGTGATCGAGGCCATTCAAAGTCGCCTATGGACTTCCTCGTCGAAGGAAGCGTGCGTGTCGTCACGGAGGTGCGACATGGCTGGGAAGAGCGGTGGAACCGGGCAGAAACGCGAGGATATCGTTGATCTCCTGCTGGAGATGGAACCTGAGCTGCGCTTGCTGGGAGGGCGCTGTCGCGACCCTTCGTGCCCTGAGCGAGACGGCGGACCAGGTGGAACCCGTCGTGCTCGCGATGCTGGCTCACACGGGTGGCGAGGCTCTGGACGGGCTGACCGCCACCTGGGCGGGCTTGCGGGAAGCGACGGGTGCTGGCGGTGCTGGCCGCGCCGAACTTTCCTGACTTCGGAGTGGGCTTATCGGTCGAGCCAAGCATTGCTGTCATTGTCGGGAGCCGCGGCGCGGGACGAGGGACGAGGGACCCCGATACAGCCCGTCCGTGACGCGGGCTTGCGCCAGTACCGGCAGATCGTCCGCTCCTTTGCCGAAGGCGGCGCCGGCGTGATTCTCATCTCGTCCTACCTGCCGGAGATCCTCGACCTGTCGGACCGCATCCTCGTCGCCAAGGGCGGCACCATCGCCGCCGAGTTCTCGCGCGCCGAGCGCATCTTGCACGCGGCTGTGCATTAAGAGTCTCTCACAAACCCATTATTAAGCATGCTGTCATGAGCTTGCTGGCATGGCCAAGAAACTCCTTCCTGATGATTTGTGGGCAGAGATCGCCTGGTCGTTACCTGTTCCCGCTGCGCGCCCGCAGGGTGGCCATCCGCCGGTTGCAGCCCGCGATGCGCTGATCGGCATCCTGTTTGTGCTCTATACGGGCATACCGTGGGAGCGCCTGCCGTTCGAGGTTGCCGGCTGCTCGGGCATGACCTGCTGGCGTCGGCTGCGCGACTGGCAGGATGCAGGTCTGTGGGACAAGATCCACCGCCACATGCTCGACCGACTGAATCTCGCAGGTCAGATCGACTGGTCGCGGGCCTCGGTCGATGCTTCGTCCGTTCCCGCAAAAAAGGGGGCGACGCGACAGGTCCGAACCCGACCGATCGCGGCAAGCCGGGCACCAAGCGCCACATCATGGTCGACCGCGCCGGCATCCCTCTCGCTGTCGTCTTGACCGGAGCCAACCGCCACGACAGCACGGCGCTGTGGCAGCGCATCTTCGCCAAGGTGGCCGCCGCCGGTTCGATCCCGGACGAACTGATGCTCGACAGTTCCCACGTGAAAGCTCACCGTTCCGCCGCAGGCGGAAAAGGGGGGAGTGGGCGCAGGCGGTCGGCGTCTCGCGCGGCGGCAGAACAACGAAAATCCATTGTCTGGCCGATACTTGCGGCCGCATCGTCGTCATCGCGCTGACACCTGGCAACATTGCCGATATCGCCATGGCCCAGCCCATGCTGGAAACCATGGCTCCAACCCGCCGCCTGATCGCCGACAAGGCATACGACGCGGATCGATTGCGTGGCTGGCTCGGCGAACGGGGTATCGAGGCGGTCATTCCAGGACGCGCAAGCCGTGACGTCGCCTATCCGCTCAATCGAGCCGCCTACAGGCGCCGAAACATCATCGAGCGCATGTTCGGAAAGCTCAAAAACTGGAGGCGCATCGCGACCCGCTATGATCGCCTTGCCGTCAACTACCTCGCCGCAATCGCCCTCGTTGCTCTTGCAACGCAATGGATCAAATGAGCCCCCTACCTAGGCGCGGCAACCCTCCGGCTGGCCCCTCCGGTCGCCCCTTCGGTCGGCAGGGGTGGAAATGGAAACACGCCCGCGCCCGGATGTCACCTTTTCCACCCATTACGCCGTCAAATGCGGCGCAAGCCTGCGCCATTCGATTAAGAACGATTGAATCCGGCGCCGTCACGTTCACTGTTCCTCCCAAGGCGGCCGGCAGCGATGCCGGTTCCCGAAGCAACAAGCCTGTCCCGGGAGGACTTCCATGAAGAAGATGATCGCGGCGCTCGCCGCCGCCGCTGCTTTCAGCCTGACCGCTTCGGTCGCGCAGGCGCAGGACTATCCCGCGCGCAACATCACCATCGTCGTGCCCTTCGCGGCGGGCGGCCCGACCGACACCGTGACCCGCCTCGTGGCGGAGGCCATGTCCAAGGATCTCGGCCGCCAGGTCCTCGTCGAGAATGTCGGCGGCGCCGGCGGCACGCTGGGCGCCAAGCAGGTGGCCGACGCCGCCAATGACGGCTACACGCTGCTGCTGCACCATATCGGCATGGCGACGTCCGAGACGCTGTACCGCAACCTGCCCTATAAGACGCTGGAATCCTTCGAGTATGTCGGCCTCGTCACCGAAGTGCCGATGACCCTGCTCGGCCGCAAGGACCTCGAGCCGACGGACCTCAAGGGCCTGATCGACTACGCCAAGGCCAATGCCGACAAGATCACCGTCGCCAATGCCGGCATCGGCGCGGCCTCGCATCTGTGCGGCATGCTGTTCATGTCGGCGATCGAGACCCCGCTGGTGACAGTTCCCTACAAGGGCACCGGCCCGGCCATGACCGACCTGCTCGGCAGCCAGGTCGACATCATGTGCGACCAGACCACCAACACCACCAAGCAGATCCAGGGCGGCACCGTAAAAGCCTATGCCGTGACCTCGCCGGCCCGTCTCGACGTGCTGCCGAATCTGCCGACCGTGGCCGAGAGCGGCCTGCCGAACATGGAAGTCGCGATCTGGCACGGCGTCTACGCACCCAAGGGCACCAGCGCGGCGATCACCGAGCGCCTGTCGAAGTCCTTGCAGCTCGCGCTGAAGGACCCGAACGTGGTGGCCCGCTTCGCCGAACTCGGCACCGTGCCGTCGCCCGAGGCCGACGCCACGCCGGCGGCGCTGAAGGCCAAGCTGGAGTCCGAGATCGCGCGCTGGAAGCCGGTCATCGACGCTGCCGGCCAGTACGCCGACTGACGCATCTCCGGGGGCCGGACGCCAGCTCCTGAACTGTCCGGCCTTACAAGGGGAACGGGCGCCGCCGCGGGAGGAACGCGGCGGCGCTCAACAATTTGGGCGGCCCGAAGGAGGCGCGTCCTTCGGGGGAGACGAACATGGATTCTTTCAAGGTCGACCGCGCCAACGGTCTAGCCGGCGCCCTCTTCATCCTCGCCGGCATCTTCTTCGGCGTGCAGGCGCTGAGCCTGCCCATCGGCACGGCGTTCCGCATGGGGCCGGGCTATTTTCCGCTGGTGCTGTGCGCCATCCTGATCCTGCTCGGCGGCATCATCATCGCCAGCGCGGTCAACACGACCAGCGACCCGGTCGGCAGCTTTCCGCTGCGCGGCATGGTGCTCATCCTCGGCGCGCCGATCCTGTTCGGCATCTTCGTGCGCGGCCTCGGTTTCGTTCCGTCGATCTTCATCACCGCAATCGTTGCCAGCTTCGCCTCGCGCAAGATGACGCTTCCCATGGCCGCGATCATCGCCGCCGCGCTGACCGCCTTCGCGACGCTGGTGTTTCTCTACGGGCTGGAGTTGCCGTTCCGGGCGATCGGCCCGTGGCTCGGCGCGGCGTGAGGGGGCGGCCATGGATCTGATCTCCAATCTCGGGCTCGGCTTCGCCACCGCGACCACGCTCACCAACCTGTTCTTCTGCCTGCTCGGCGTGCTGCTCGGCACGCTCATCGGCGTGCTGCCGGGCATCGGCGCCACGGCCACCATCGCCATGCTGCTGCCGATCACCTTCCAGATCGGCGACCCGGTATCGTCGCTCATCATGCTCGCCGGCATCTATTACGGCGCCCAATATGGCGGCTCGACCACGGCGATCCTCATCAACATGCCCGGCGAATCCTCGTCGGCGGTCACCGCCATCGACGGCTACGAGATGGCCAAGCGCGGCCGCGCCGGCGCGGCGCTCGCCATCGCGGCGCTGGGCTCGTTCTTCGCCGGCACGGTGTCGACCTTCCTCGTGGCGCTGCTCGCGCCGCCCCTGACGATCATCGCCCTCAAATTCGGCCCACCGGAATATTTCTCGCTGATGGTGGTCGGTCTCGTCTCCTCCATCGCGCTGGCGCACGGCTCGATCGTCAAGGCGCTGGCGATGGTGGTGCTGGGTCTGCTGCTCGGCCTCGTCGGCACCGACATCTACACCGGCACGCCGCGCTTCAACCTCGGCATCCGGCAATATTCGGACGGGCTAAACTTCGTGGCGCTCGCGGTCGGCCTGTTCGGCATCGCCGAGATCCTGCGCAATCTCGAGAACGAGGCGACGCGCGAGGTCATGGTGAAGACCGTGACGAACCTGCTGCCGACGCGGGAGGACTGGCGGCGGATGACGCCGCCGATCATCCGCGGCACCGTGCTCGGCTCGGCGCTCGGCGTGCTGCCGGGCGGCGGCGCGATCCTCGCCTCCTTCGCCTCCTACACGCTGGAGAAGCGTGTGGCGAAGAACCCTCAAGAGTTCGGCCACGGCGCGGTCGAGGGCGTCGCCGGGCCGGAGAGCGCCAACAACGCGGCGGCGCAGACCTCGTTCATCCCGCTGCTGACCCTCGGCATCCCCGCCAACCCGGTGATGGCGCTGATGATCGGCGCGATGATCATCCAGGGCATCGTGCCGGGGCCCAACGTGGCGAGCGAGCAGCCGGCCCTCTTCTGGGGCATCATCGCCTCGATGTGGATCGGCAATTTGATGCTGGTGGTGCTGAACCTGCCGCTGATCGGCATGTGGGTGAAGCTGCTCACCGTGCCCTATTACGTGCTGTTCCCGGCGATCATGACGTTCTGCGCCATCGGGGTCTACAGCGTGAACAACAACGCCTACGACCTCTACGCGGTCGCCTTCTTCGGGCTGCTCGGCTACGTGCTGGTGAAGCTGCGCTGCGAGCCCGCGCCGCTGCTGCTGGGCTTCGTGCTCGGGCCGCTGCTGGAGGAGAACCTGCGCCGCGCCATGATCATCTCGCGCGGCGACCCGTCCGTCTTCGTCACGCGGCCGATCAGCGCCGTGCTGCTGGGGGCCGCCGTGGCGGTGCTGGTCGTCGTGCTCCTGCCCGCGGTCCGGAAGAAGCGCGAGGAAGTGTTCGTCGAGGAAGACTGAACGGGCACAAGGCCGGACGGGTTCGCCCCGCCCGGCATAGAGCGGGATATAACGCGATTGAATCGCTATCCCGCTCTATCTTTTTGTTTGAGCATGATCTTTTCCGAAAAGTGGTGCCCACTTTTCGGGATCATGCTCTGGCGCTTGGCGTTGTCAGCCGCGCCTGACCAGCCCGATCAGGACCAGCAGGATCACCGCGCCGATGGTGGAATGCAGGATGGCGGCGACCCAGCCGCTGCCCAGCGAGACGCCGATGGCGGGGAACAGCCAGCTCGCGATCAGCGCGCCGACGATGCCGACGACGATGTTGCCGACGACGCCGAAGCCGTAGCCCTTGACGATCTGGCCGGCGAGCCAGCCGGCGACCGCGCCGACGATCAGAAGAACGATGATGCTTTCGATTCCCATGAGACCCTCCTCGTTACGGGAGTCGCATGGAACCAGAGGTTGCGGCGTTAGTCGAGAGGCGCCGCGCGCTGTCCCGACAGGCGCGCCTCGATCTCGCGCGCGCGCTGCGCCGTCGTCCTGATCTGAAGGTCGACGCCGCCGTCCTCGCGGTCGACACGGTTCACCACGGTGCCCGACCGGTACAGCCAGTCGGTCAGGTGCAGTTGCGCCGCCGTCAGGCTGGCCTCGACCATGGTCGACAGTCCCGCGAGCTTGGTTTCGATCAGCGTCGCCAGCTCGCCGACGCCCTCCCCGGTGGCAGCCGAAAGCGCGATCGGCGGCAGGGCGGTGTCCCGCGCGCCGTCGAGCAGGTGCCGGCGGGCGGCCTCGTCCAGCAGGTCGATCTTGTTCCACGCCTCGATGACATGGGCCGGGTCGGTGGCGTCGACGTCGAGGTCGGCGAGGATCTTCACCACGTCGTCGGCCTGCGCGCGCGTGTCGGGGTCGGATATGTCGCGCAAATGGATGACGAGGTCGGCCTCCACCACCTCCTCCAGCGTCGCGCGGAAGGCGGCGACGAGGTGCGTCGGCAGGTCGGAGATGAAGCCGACCGTGTCGGACAGGATGATCTCGGTCCCGAGCGGCAGCTTCAGCCGGCGCAGCGTTGGGTCCAGCGTGGCAAACAGCATGTCCTCGGCAAGCACGGCCGAGCCGGTCAGCCGGTTGAACAGGGTCGACTTGCCGGCATTGGTGTAGCCGACGATCGACACGATGGGATATGGCACCTTGCGCCGCTTGGAGCGGTGCAGCTCGCGCGTGCGCTTGACGCCCTCCAGCTCGCGCTTGAGCTTGAGGATGCGCTCCTGCAACAGCCGGCGGTCGGCCTCGATCTGCGTCTCGCCGGGGCCGCCCATGAAGCCGCCGCCGCCGCGCTGGCGCTCAAGATGGGTCCACGAGCGCACGAGGCGCCCACGCTGGTATTCCAGATGCGCCAGCTCGACCTGAAGCGTGCCCTCCCGCGTGCGCGCGCGCCGGCCGAAGATCTCCAGGATCAGCCCGGTGCGGTCGAGCACCTTGGCGTCGAGCTCCTTTTCGAGGTTGCGCTGCTGCACCGGCGTCAGCGCATGGTCGACGATGAAGAGCCCGGCGCCCTTCTCCTTGCCGATGGCCGCGAGCTCGGCCACCTTGCCGGAGCCGAGCAGCGTCGCCGGGCGCGGGTCGGCCAGCATGACGATCTCGGAATGGACGATGTCGAGGTCGATGGCGCGGGCAAGGCCCAGCGCCTCCTCGCGGCGCGCCTGCGGCTCACGCAGCGCCGCCACCGCGCCGTCGTCGCGCTGGCGCCGCGTCAGCACCGGCACGACGACCACCGCGCTGCCGGTCTTTCCGGAAGCGGGGCCGGCGGCGGGTTCACCGTGCGGCGGCGCCGTCCTTGTCGTCTTGTCGGTCGTCGAAGCGTCGCGCTTCAATGATCACCCGTCCCGGGAGGCTTCCTCGCCGTCGAACATCTGCACCGGCTGGCTCGGCATGATCGTCGAGATCGCATGCTTGTAGACGAGCTGCGAATGCCCGTCCCGCCGCAACAGGACGCAGAAATTGTCGAAGGAGGTCACGACGCCGGTCAACTTGACGCCGTTGATGAGGAAAATCGTGAGTGGAATCTTGCTCTTGCGAACAGAGTTCAGGAACAGGTCCTGAAGATTTTGCTGCCGTTCCGCCATTTTTCTTGTCTTTCGCCAGGCCCCTGCGGATTGACGCCCACTAGCACCTCCCAGGCTGCGGAAGTCAACCGATCCGGGCGCCCCCGAACCCTTCCCCAGCGGTAAAAATGACCGCTCAACAAGGGGGCGCCAGCCGTCAGGCGTTATCAGGACGGCATCTTTTCCGCAACGTCAAAAAAGGCGGCCCGCAGCGAAAGCGCGATCGATCCCGGATGGCCGTTCGCCACCGCAGCGCCGTCGATCCGCACCACCGGCATGACCTCAAGCGTCGCGGCGGTGATGAAGGCCTCGCGCGCGGCCCTGGCCTCGTCAACGGTGAAGCCGCGCTCCTCGATGCGAAGGCCGAGCCTTGCGGCCACGTCGAAGAGCGTCGTGCGGGTGATGCCGCGCAGGATGCCGCGATCGGCCGGCCGGGTGACGAGTGTGCCGTCCTTGGTGACGATCCACGCATTGGTGGAGGCGCCCTCCTTCACCGTGCCGTCCGGGTCGACGAACCACGCTTCGGCAGCTCCCGCCTCCCGCGCCTGCTGCTTGGCGAGCACGTTCGGCAGCAGCCCGACGGTCTTGATGTCGACGCGGTCCCAGCGGTTTTCCGGCACGGTGATGACATCGACGCCGCGCTCGGCGCGCGCCGCCGCGGCCGCCGGATCGGAGCGCTTCGCGGTGATCACCAGCGCGGGCCTCACCGGCTTTACCGGGAAGGCGTGGTCGCGCGGCGCCACCCCGCGCGTCACCTGCATGTAGACCAGCCCGTCGCGCACCCGGTTGCGGCGCACCACCTCGGCGACGATGCGCTCCAGCGCCCGCCGCGACAGCGGCCATGCGATCGACAGCTCGGCAAGCGAACGGCCCAGCCGGTCGAGGTGGCGCGGCATGTCCATGATGTTGCCGCGGGCGATCTCGCAGACCTCGTAGACGCCGTCCGCGAACTGGTAGCCGCGGTCCTCGACATGGACGACGGCGTCACGGTGCGGCACGTAGCGGCCGTTGACATAGGCTATGCGCGACAAATCCGTCTCCCCTGCCCTCTCGGATCCCCTCGGGCCTTGCGCTTGCGGCGCCGTCAGAAAAACTCCAGGCTCACCCGGAACATCTGCTCCACCTGCTTCACCGTATCGGCAAGCACGAACATCACCACCCGGTCCTTCGGCCGCACGCGCGTCTCGCCGCTTGGCGTCAGCATCCCGCCGTCGCGGTAGACCGCGCCGATGCGCATGCCCTTCGGCAGATCGAGGTCGCGCAGCGGCTGCCCGACCAGCGGCGACGTCTCCAGCGCCTCGGCCTCGATCACCTCGGCGCCGCCGCCATGGATGGAATGCACCGCGCGGATGCGCCCCCGCCGCACATACTGGAGCACGCGCGAGATGGTGACGTTGCGCGGGTTCACCTGCGCGTCGATGCCGAGCGCGCGGGTGAAGTCGCGATAGGCCGGGTTGTTGACCAGCGCCAGGTTGGCCTTGCAGCCCAGTTGCTTCGCCATGACGCTCGCCAGCAGGTTCACCTGGTCGTCATTGGTCAGCGCCACCATCAGGTCGGCCTCCCGGATGCCGGCCTCCATCAGCAGCTTCTGGTCGAGCGCGCTCCCGTGCAGCACCACCGTGCGGCGCAATTCGTCGGCGATGGCGACGGCGCGCTCGCGGTCGCGCTCGATCAGCTTGACGTTGATGCGCGCCTGCCGCGCCTCGATGGCCCGCGCGACGTAGAGGCCGATATTTCCGCCGCCGGCAATGACGATGCGCGAGGCTTCCTGCTCCTCATGGCCGAACAGGCCGAGCGTGCGCTTCACCTGATCCGGGCGGGTGACGACATAGGCCATGTCGCCGGTGACGAGCTGGTCGGCCGAGCGCGGCACGAAAAGGCGGCCGTTGCGCGACACCCCGACCACCGTCGAGGCGAGGCCGGGAAACAGGTCCGAGAGCTGCGCCAGCGGCGTGTTCACCACCGGGCAGTCCTCGAGGCACTCGATCGCCACCATCACGATCTTCGCATCGGCGAAGCGCACCACGTCGGTCGCGCCGGGCAGCGCGATGCGGCGCAGCACCATGTCGCCGACCTCCACCTCCGGCGAGATGACCACGTCGATGGGCAGGTTCTCGCGCGCGAACAGGTCGCCGTAGTGCGGCTGGAGATAGGACTGCGCCCGGATGCGGGCGATCTTGGTGGGCACGTTGAACAGCGCGTGCGCCACTTCGCAGGCGACGATGTTGACCTCGTCATAGAGCGTCACCGCGATGATCATGTCGGCCTGCTGGGCGCCGGCGCGCTCCAGCACGTCCGGGTGCGCGCCGTGGCCGACGATGCCGTGCGCGTCGAGATTGTCGCGGACCGCGCGGATCAGGTCCGGCGCGGTGTCGATCACCGTCACGTCGTTGCGCTCGGCCGCCAGCCGCTCGGCGATGCCGTAGCCGACCTGGCCGGCCCCGCAGATGATGACGCGCAAGTCAGACCCCCAGCGACTTCAGCTTGCGGTGCAGCGCCGAGCGCTCCATGCCGATGAACTCGGCCGTGCGCGAGATGTTGCCGCCGAAGCGGTTGATCTGGGCGATCAGGTACTCCTTCTCGAACAGCTCGCGCGCCTCGCGCAGCGGCAGCGCCATGATGTGCTGGTCCGACTGGTTGGGCGCGCGCGGCATCACGTCGCCGATCTCCGAGGGCAGCAGGTCGGCGGTGATCGGCGCGTCGGGGTCGTCGCCGCGGACGAGGATCATCAGCCGCTCGATATTGTTGCGAAGCTGGCGGATGTTGCCCGGCCAGTTATGCGCCTGAAGCACGGCCAGCGCGTCGTCGCCCAGCCGGCGCATCTTGATGCCGGCCTGCTGCGCCACCTGCCGCATGAAATGATCGACGAGGAACGGGATGTCCTCGCGGCGCTCCGACAGGCCCGCCACCATGACCGGCACCACCGAGAGCCGGTGGTAGAGATCCTCGCGAAAGCGCCCCTGCTGGATCAGGCTTTCGAGATTGTAGGCCGAGGACGAGATGATGCGCACGTCGACCTTGACGCGCTTGGTGCCACCGACGCGCTCGAACTGCTGGTCGACAAGCACGCGCAGGATCTTGCCCTGCGTCTCGCGCGGCATGTCGCCGACCTCGTCGAGGTAGAGGATGCCGCGATGGGCCTCCTCCAGCGCGCCGACCTTGCGCTCGGAGCCGTTCGGCTCGGTGCCGAAGAGCTCCACCTCCATGCGCTCCGGCGTGATCGCGGCGGCGTTGACCGTCACGAACGGCCCCGACGCGCGCGCCGACGCGGCGTGGATGGCGCGCGCCACCATCTCCTTGCCGGCGCCCGACGGGCCGAGGATCATGATGCGGCTGTTGGTCGGCGCCACGCGCTCGATGGTCTGGCGCAACTGGTTCACCGCATGGGACGTGCCGATCAGGTCGAAGCTGTCGCCGCTGCGCTTCCTCAAGTCGGACACCTCACGCCTGAGCTTCGACGTTTCCAGCGCGCGCTCGCAGATGAGGATGAGCCGGTCTGCCTTGAACGGTTTCTCGATGAAATCATAGGCGCCGCGGCGGATCGCCGAGACGGCGGTCTCGATGGTGCCGTGGCCGGAGATCATCACCACCGGCAGGTCGGGATGCAGCTTCTTGATCTCGTCGAGCAGCGCCAGCCCGTCCAGCCGCGAGCCCTGGAGCCAGATGTCGAGGAAGACCAGCCGCGGCACGCGGTCGGCGATGGCCGCCAGCGCCGAATCGCTGTCGCCGGCCGTGCGGGTTTCGTGCCCCTCGTCGCCAAGGATGCCGGCCACGAGGTCGCGGATGTCCTCCTCGTCGTCGACGATCAGAATGTCAGACGCCATTTTCTACCTTCAATGCTTCTTCTTGCCCCGCCGCCCGCTGCGTCGCCGTCCCGCCTCTGGCGCCCGCAACCGCCGGAAACACCATGCGGATCATGGCGCCGACGCCGTCGTGGAAGCCGGCCGGGGCGTCATGCAGCTCCAGCCGCCCGCCATGGTCCTCGACGATCTTCTTGACGATGGCGAGACCGAGGCCCGTGCCCTTCTCGCGCGTCGTCATGTAGGGTTCCAGCAGCCGCTGCCGGTTCTCGCGCGGCAGGCCCTTGCCGTTGTCCAGCACGTCGACCACCAGCTGCTCGCCGTGCCGGCGCGCGCGGATGCGGATCACGCCCGGCCGCCCGGCAAGAGCGCCATTGGGGCGCTCGGCGGCCTCGATGGCCTCCGTGGCGTTCTTGATGACGTTGCCGAAAGCCTGCGCCAGCAGGCGGCTGTCGAAGGTGCCGCGCAGCGGCTCGTCGCCGAAATCGCGCTCGAACCTGATGTCGGCGCGGCTGATCTCGACGAGGAAGGATGCCTCGCGCAGCGGCTCGCGCAGGTCGAGCACCTGCATCTCCGGCTTGGGCATGCGCGCGAAGGCCGAGAACTCGTCGACCATGCGGCCGATGTCGCCGACCTGGCGGATGATGGTGTCGGTGCACTGGTCGAAGATCTCGCGATCCTCCACGATCACCTTGCCGAAGCGGCGGCGGATGCGCTCGGCCGAGAGCTGGATCGGCGTCAGCGGGTTCTTGATCTCATGGGCGATGCGGCGGGCGACGTCGGCCCAGGCGGAGGAGCGCTGCGCCTGCACGAGGTCGGTGATGTCGTCGACGGTGACGACATAGGCCTTGCTGTCCTGCGCGGCCGTGCCGGTTCCGTCCTGCTCCAGCGTCACCTGCACGTTGAAGGCGCGCTCCGCCCCCTTGCGGTAGAAGGCGATCTGCTCGCGATGCACCGCCCGCCCGCCGGCGACGCCGTTGCCGAACACCGCGCCGATCGCCGGCAGGAGCTCGCTTATGTCCTTGCCGATGCTGGACTGCTCGGCGATCCCGAGCATCGTCTCGGCCGACCGGTTGACGATGGTGACGGTCCCTTCGGGGTCGACACCGATGACGCCGGCCGTCACGCCGGACAGCACCGCCTCGGTGAAGCGGCGGCGGTCGTCGATCACGTCGCGCGCCGAGATCAACTGGTTGCGCTGCGTCTTGAGCTGCCGGATCATGCGGTTGAACGTGTCGCTGAGCGAGGCCATGTCGCCGTCGCGCACGTCGACCGGCACGGCGACGTCGAGATTGCCGGTGGACACCTCGCCCGCCGCGCCGATGAGCTGGCGGATCGGCTGCACCAGCCGGTCGGCGATGGTGATGCCCGTCCAGATCGCCGACAGCACGACGATCAGCGTCAGGCCGAGATAGACGATGGCGA